>JAKMGP010000307.1 GCA_022424905.1 Akkermansiaceae bacterium
GATTCACCGCATCACCTTGGGCATATCAAGGGAAAATCTTCTGCTTAAACGAAGATGGAGGCACCAATGTCTGCGAAGCTGGTAAGAGCTTCAAACTTTTGCACACCAACCAATTGGCCGAAGATGACATGGGGATGGCCACTCCTGCGATCGCCGGTAAAAACCTCCTCATCCGCACCTCTGCTCGTATCTATTGTATTCGGAAATAGTTCTTTTAAAGATGACAGCCTAGCCTAAGGAGGGCACAGATTCATAGGTGATTTATTCCTTTGAATTATCAATAGATATGTAGTGTTATGCTGCGATGTCTATAAACTTGGCTCATAATTGTTAGCCAATCTTCGAGCTTGCTTCTATTTCCGGGCTTTCATATCCCTTGCCCTATGTCGACCAGTAAAATTAGACGTGTTGGACCCAATTTACTCTTTGCCCTTCTGAGCACGCTGGGGGTTAGCGCACATGCTCAAACAATCGGATTCACCGACGGATTTGAGATCGCAAACTGGGAGAACACCGAAATCCTCGCAACAGACCAAGTCGTTTCGGACGGCTTTACCGATATGTTTCAAAGCGACCTTGATGGTGCCGCGCAGAGCGCTGAATTCACATACAATGTCAGCCTGCCTGGCGGTGGAGTGAGTAATCGAACCGCAGACTTCACGATCACGCTAGCAAACGATGCAGAAATTACTTTTGATTGGGAATTCACCGGAATGCACGCTTGGTGGCAAGCTTTTGCGGAATTTCGAATTATTGTGAACGACGAGGTCATCGAAAGTCCTGTCGATCTAACGACCACCTCGGGAGGTTATTTTTTCAACGGCTTTGACCAGCAAGTTAATGTTAAAGCAGGAGATAAATTCGGATTCCGTATTGGTGGTCAAAACTTTGATTCAACTTCAACTCTTAATGGCAAGCTAATCGTAAGCAACTTCCGAGTTGTCAAAGAGGGTGAGAGCGATGCGGACCAAGACGGCCTCCCAGATATCTGGGAAATAAAATATGGTTTGAGCAACGATGATGACGGATCAATCGACATCAAAAATGGACCCAACGGTGACCCGGACAATGACGGACTCAATAATCTTGGCGAGCTCCAATCGGAGACCGACCCAACCTCAGCAGACACCGACTCTGATGGTCTCAGTGACAAGGTTGAGGATGGTGGCGGCACTTTTGTGAACGCGAGCAAGACCGGAACGAGTCCTATAAACCCTGACTCCGATAATGATGGCTTACTCGATGGCGTCGAAAACCCTCTCCTCGATTTTGTAGACGCTGACCAGACTGGAACCAGCCCACATATTGCCGACACCGACGGCGATGGTGTAAATGATGGCATCGAAGTTTCCGTTGGCCGCAACCCGACAGAAGCCGAATCGACAGGAACGCGCGACGGGATTGTCGCCAACTTTGACGATGCTGGTGAAAAATATACTGAAGAGGCACTTCGAGGGGCACCTGTCGGAAGTCTCGTAGCTGCTAATGCCGAATCTGATGGCGCCTACTACCAACTTCTCCAGACCATCGGCAACTTGGGGAACTTCATTTCTTTTGAATCTGAAGAGGACTACACAGGTTGGCAGAACTTTTCCTTCACAATGGACTTCCTCGCGAGTGAAGTTGCCGCCGACGGATGGGGAATCAATTTTCTTTCGACCGCTGACAACGGCGATTCTGGTGTCGTTCAGAATATCGGGAACGAAGAAAATGCTATTGTTGATAATTCCTTTGGGGTGGGATTCAAGACCTTCCAATCTACCGAAGCCTCAATTACTTGGGATGGAATTGATGTGAGTGGAAGACTTCCATTTTCTTTACCAACTGATTCTTGGGCCTCGCTCTCGATTGATGTCGACCGTGATTCTGAAACCAACATCGCCCTCGTTGATGTCACAATGTATAACGACCGCAACCGTCAAGGGGTGGCTGAGAATATTTACACTGACTTCGAAATCAAAGAGATGGACCTCCAAGATTTCAGAGTTCAAGTGATGGGGCGCACTGGTGGAGCAAGCATGAACCTTGGGATCGATAATCTGGTTCTCCTGGTTGACGGAGGATCAAGTGCCAAACCACTCGAAATCATTGCGGTGAGCACTGAAGTGGAAGCAGGCGGCCAAACTCAAGCTGTTACCATTACATGGAATTCCAAGGAAGGCCGCACCTACAGCATTTTAGCAAGTGACGACCTCAGCGAAGGCAACCTAGACTTATGGGAAGAACTCGACGATGGTTTTAGTGCCGCTGCCGGAGAAACAACCACCTCATTCACTGAAATTGGTGTTCCCCTTGAAACCAAACAACGTTTCTACGTTGTCCTTATTCCTTAAGAAGGATTGGAGAAAAGCATCATCCTTTCTCACAACCCGCTTCGCTTAATCGGCGAGCGGGTTTTTTAGGCACTCTTACACCCCCATTCC
>JAKMGP010000310.1 GCA_022424905.1 Akkermansiaceae bacterium
CCGGGTTCGATATCTGCATAAGTTTCCCAATTCCCCTCGCTTTCCAATTTGCGCTCGATTTCAAATCCGGTTTCATTGTCGCTGTTATCTTTCCAGCTCAGGGTGACTTGGCCGGTGGCGTTGATGTTAGCAACAAAGTCGGAAGGGGGACTCGGTGGCCTGCTGAGGTCTACTTCCAAGCTGTAGAGCTGGGTGTTGTTGGCCGAATCTCCGGAAACGCGGAGGTAGTAGTCGCTACTTAAGGGGGCTTCAAAGGCGATGATTTCCTCGGGCATGCCAAGCGGTTGGTTATTGGCCTGTGAGAGAACAGTTCGACCGTCCATGGAAATGATTTCAATCTGAAGATCATGAATATTGGTGAAATCAAAGTTTGATCCAGCTGAACAACTGCCATCAGAATTTTGTGGACCTTCAACGAAATCAGGCGGAGTTGCGACTGGTGTCACCTTTACTGTTAAAGGTGTTCCAGCTGGGAGATCTTCAAGTTGGTAGAAATCAATGTCAGAGTTGTCATCAATGCTGAGCGATTCCCGTTTAAAGATTTCACCAACAGTAAGCGGAAGAATCGTGGCATTTTCAGGGGAGTCATTATCACGATCGAGATTTTCTTTCTCATAAAAATCTCCATAGAGCCGGTTGAGTGAGAAGATGTCATCAAGTTGGAGTCCCCGAAAACGTCGCGAGATGAATGGCTCCATCAGTTTGGTTTCATTGATGGGACAGACGTGGCTCAGGCCAAGTCCATGGCAATGTTCGTGCTCAACCACATTACGAAGATTGATGGAGTCCAAGGTCGTTCTACCGTAAAAGGAGGTGTTGCCGGTATCTATGATCATGTCTCCTCCGGATTCGGGAGCAAAATTATAGGCAAGGGTGTTGGAGCCAGAATCACCGTCAATATAGTGCCCTCCAATACGGATGTCTGCGCGGAGGCCAACACGACCGGAGGGGCGGGAGAAATTACTGAGGCGGGCTCCGTCGTCGTTGGGCTCGTAGATATAAGTAATACCGGTTAAGCTAGCGATATGATCGAAGGCCCCCTGAAAAACTGAAAACCAAGGACGAGTTGTAAGATCAGCACCTCCGTCCTCTACCTCATAAACTTCGTCGAGGAAGGCGATCAAGTCACTGCCCGAAGTCGGTTCGCCATTAAAGCCCTCAATTCTGGTGCCGTCTTGCATGAACCCCCAAAGTAAAGTGGTCGGCAGGCCCTGTTCTGCTCGCTCAAAAAATGAATTGAAGGTAGCTGTCCTTCGCCAACGAGCACTGTCATCAAATTGGGTTGCGACATCAATTACTGGATCTCCTTCAGATGCCATTCTTTCGGAGTGCGATTCCTCAGAGGCCATTTCCTCAAAGGCAGTTTCTTGAGCGGCCATCTCCTCGGCAAGATGAAAAGCTATGGCTGCCTCTTTGGAGAGTCCAGGAGCCCAGCACAAGGTCATGACGGGGCGATCGGGATCGAGGCGATTTGCTGTGAAGGCTGCCAACCGCTTTTGCACGTTGGGCGGAAGTGCCTTGAAGTGATCGAGAGGAAGCCTCTCGGAGAGTCTCATTAGAACTTCGGAATAGGTTGCGAGGGATGGATGGTTTTGCAGGTAATCTTTCCAGCGGAGACTTTCGAGGGTCGGGTGCTCTGGGTGAGATGCTTGGATCGATTGGATTTCAGGGCGCCTTTCCACGGCTTTCCATGCGAATGGAAGGCTTGCGACAACCGGAGCCAGAAGCAGCAGTAATCGGAAGTTGGCCGTGAAGATTGGCATCTAGATGTGAAAATATATCAATTTTAGGGGAGATCAATAAATTGGAATCGTAGGGATCCTAGTATTGGCGATTTGGTCGGAAATAGTTGCGGATCCCAAAGATTGCTGGCTCTTGGTCTTTGAGAGCTTTGAGCTCGCTAATGATTCTATTGATGATGAAGAGAGTGGCTCCTCATTTCGGGGCCGTCTAAAAGTCCGTCAATTGAATCTTGCCGCGTTCTTCAAAACTGGTCTGGCTGAAGGCCTAGGGTCTTATAGCTCAGGTGGGAAATTTGATTAAAGTTGGGATAGCTCTTCGCGGAAACCGGCCGAAAGAACAGGAAAGCGACACCAAGTCTTGGGGTCGAGATTTTGATCATCGACGTGAAAGGCGACCGCGTAGCGTTCCCGCTTCCACTGATTGCGACACCAGAGTTGGTAGAATTTTTTAGTCCAGTCGACGAGCTGTTCTTCTTCGTGCTGGGGGTGAGTGGCGCGGATGACTTGAAGTGCCGACTTAGGCCCTTTCTTGTCACGAATCGCAGCGCGCTCCAAAGTGTCGAGAACTTGGTAAGGCATGAGGTCATCCTCGTCGGTTTGGTTAGCGTCCTCTGGGCGGAGTTCGGCAGTTGGGTTTTGAACGTTAATTTGAGAGAGTTCTTTGATGGAAGGGCTTTCAGGAAGGCCGGTTGATTCCATAAAGCGTAGCCATTCGCGGAGGTAGTGTTTGTCGATTCCTGCGATTGGGCTCAGTCCACCCGAAGTATCACCATCCATCGTGGCATAACCGACAGCGGCCTCGGAGCGATTTGAAGTGGCGAGAAGAAGGGCGTTTCGAATGTTAGCCATCATCCAGATGCCAGGCGCGCGGACACGGGCCTGTATGTTTTGTCGTGCGAGGTCATCGGTTTGCCAGCTGAGCTGGCGTTTGAGTACGGA
>JAKMGP010000311.1 GCA_022424905.1 Akkermansiaceae bacterium
CTCCCCTTCCAACCACTCCCTTTTCAGAGATACAGCGGAGGCCGGTTCACCAAAAGGGTGCGGACATAACGCAAATGGACCCGAAAATTGCTCTGATCCGGTCTCACTTCGCTAATCAAGATCATGAATTCTGGTCAGTAGCCCAAAATCAAAAAGTCTGTTTATGTTCACCTGACTGCTAAAGAAGCTTGTCTCATAACCCTAAAAGCCGCCCTTCTGTGAGACCGAGGGGCGGTTTTTTTAAGTCGATTAATCAAAAACATGAATTCTACTCAGTAGCACCCAAATCAAAAATTAGGTAAAAGACCCTCGCTACGAAGTTGTTCAAGATGTGTATAAGCCGTCCCCTTATGAGTGTGGGGGCGGCTTTCTCTTCTTCCGAGATGCGCAAGTTACGAGCTTCCGTTAACTCAGATTTCAGCGAAGCACTGCACCCTGATTCCCGAACCCTTTACCCTGAATCGGGAGACAGGAATCGGGAAACAGGGAATGGGTATGGGTATGGACCTTGGTCCCTCTCAAGAACACTATCTTCACAAAGCCGCAAAATAGATTGTTTCGACAACCCAGACCGCCTTACCGCGAATTCTATCTCTTAAGCGCAATGAAAATGACCACCACTAGTAAGAAGACGGCTATTGCCAATACTCTCACAATATCCCCTAGTCCTTCAAAACCCATGGTGGTAGAATAGTCGGAAAGCTGACCAAGGTCATTCCTAAAGGCATTTTCCTCCGACCATTCTGCTAAACCTAGAAATTCATCCCCACGCCAACCTGCTTTTTTGATGCGGTTGCGAAGGGTGATAGGTTACGTAAATTTGGAGATACATGAGACGGGATACAGAGTTCGGCGAGAAGGCTGTGGGGGAAACGGAGGCGGTAGTAGTAGTTCTGCAGGAGGGGTGCTTTTTCTCCGAGTTGAGGGCTATAACCCTTAATCACTAAAAAATATTCTACTCTAAAAACTACTACTACCGCCTACCACATACTCAATCTGCCTCTCGCCGCAGTCCCCGCAGAAGAGGCCGATCAATTTTTTTCTCTGCACCCTATTATATACAGACCAACCCACCCAAAAAACCGCACCCACACCGGTGGCGTGTCTCCCCTTTCAACCACTCCCTTTTCAGAGATCCAGCGAAGGCGATTCACCAAAAGGGTGCGGGAATCACACCAGTAAAATTGTGTTCACAGTAAGTGTTCACAAGACGATTTCCCCAAAAAGGCGAAAGCCCTTAACTCACTCAGAGTTAAGGGCTTTCATTGGTTACGGGAGTAGGATTTGAACCTACGACCTTCAGGTTATGAGCCTGACGAGCTACCTGGCTGCTCCATCCCGCGATTTTGTAACCACCCCTTTCGGGGCGGGCGGAAGCTAGGTCGATCCGACGAAGACTTCAAGGATTATTTGGCAAAATTGTATTGGTTCGCTAAGATAGCTTCTTGCATGCCCCTTCCGGTTCAATCTCCTGCCCCTCTCCCGCTCTCACAGTGGCAAGAATCAGCGAAGCGCCACCGCCAAGATGTGGAGGCGATTACAATCCCGATGCGTGCCCGAAAATCAAGGGGCGAAAAACACCCGGTCTACGATTTTTTACACACCTATTATTCATTTCCTTTAGGCCGGCTCGAAAGGTGGTATCCCGGATTTGCGGTCCCCCTCGAAATCAATCAAACGATCGACCTCCCCGAGAAATATTATCACCAAGAGGGCGGTGTTGCGTGGATTGATTCAAAAAAACTCACATTGAAAGCCAAGAAACGAATTCAGCGAATTCATCGCCTACTGACTCTCACTCAGTCCCGCCCCCCTAACTTTTCATGCCACGGACTCCACGAATGGGCCATGGTCTACTCCGGCTCCGACGTCCGGCATCGCGAGAGCGCTCCACTTCGACTGCCGCAATCTGAAATCGACGAGCTGGTTTCGAGACGGCCGCTCTGCTGTTCACATTTTGATGCCTTCCGATTTTTTGCACCAGATACGGTTCCACTTAATCGGTTCACTCCCACTCTCCTAACGCGGGAAGATCATGAACAGCCAGGCTGCATCCACGCCAATATGGATCTTTATAAATGGGCCTACAAAAGCTCCCCTTGGATTTCGTCCGACCTCCTTCGCCAAACCCTCTTCTTTGCGATCGAGGCCCGGAGCATCGATATGCGTGCCTCACCCTACGACCTTTCGGACTACGGCTACTCTCCGATTCCCATCGAAACTACGGAAGGCCGACGAAAATATGAGCGAAAGCAAAGCGGGCTCTATAACAGAGGATTAGAATTACGGTCAGATTTGATAGCCGCCCTTGATAAAATCCTTTGAAATTCATCAGTCGTGCATAATCCGATTCCGGAAAAGCAATCGCTCAAACCGAGAAAATGCCCGAGCTTTGGGCAATCAGCGGGTCAATGAGGTCGCTCAGATCGAGGACTTCTCTCGCTAAGGTTGATTTAGTGTTTCAAATTGAGTCATTTACGGCTTTCCTCGCGCATGATCCCAAACGTCCTCGCCGAGCGATATGCCGCAGCCAAAATCCGCGAAATCTGGTCACCTGAGGGCCGGATCATTCTTGAGCGAGACTTCTGGATCGCGGTCATGAAGGGACAGCAAAATCTCGGCCTCGATATTCCAGAGGAAGCCATTGCTGCCTACGAGTCAGTCAAGGATCAGATCAACCTCGCCTCGATCGACGAGCGGGAACGACTTACCCGTCACGATGTGAAGGCCCGAATCGAAGAATTTAATGACCTTGCAGGCCATGAGCATATTCACAAAGGAATGACCTCTCGAGATCTTACCGAGAATGTTGAACAACTTCAGGTTTACAGATCAATCGAGGCCATCCGTGATAAATCAGTAGCAGTTCTGGCCCGCCTTTCCGAACGCGCTAGTCAATGGTCCGAGCTCATGATCACGGCTCGCACCCACAATGTCGCGGCGCAGCCAACCACTTTTGGCAAGCGGATCTCAATGTTTGGCGAAGAGATCCTTAGCGCTTATCATAATCTCGATTCCATTCTTCAATCTTATCCAGTCCGGGGCTTAAAAGGTGCAGTGGGCACTCAAATGGATCAGGTTTCTCTTTTCAACGGCGACACCACCAAGGTCGCAGAATTAGATGAACAGGTCAGAGTCCACCTAGGCCTCCCAAAAGCCTGGACCAATGTCGGGCAAGTCTATCCACGATCGCTCGATTTCCGAGTCGTAAGTGCCTTGGTCGACCTAGCCTCAGGGCCATCCTCCCTCGCAAAAACTCTCCGCCTTATGGCAGGTCATGAAACTGCATCAGAAGGTTTCGCTAAAGGTCAGACCGGTTCATCTGCCATGCCGCACAAAATGAACTCACGATCCTGCGAGCGAGTCAACGGCTTCCACGCCATCCTCAAAGGCCATCTCACTATGGCTTCAAACCTCGCTGGCGATCAGTGGAACGAGGGTGATGTCTCTTGCTCAGTAGTGCGACGTGTTATGCTTCCTGATGCCTTTTACGCGATCGATGGACTTTACGAAACCTTCCTTACCATCCTTGGCCAGATGGACGCCTACCCTGCCGTCATTGAAAAAGAGAACACCCATTATCTACCCTTCCTTCTCACCACGACGATCATGATGGAAGCTGTAAAAGCGGGCGTAGGCCGCGAGACCGCGCACGAAGCGATTAAGGAACACGCCGTCGCAACCGTCCACGACATCAGAAATGGCAAGGCGAGCGAAAACAATCTTCTAAAACGACTCGAGGAAGATACCCGCCTCCCACTGGATGCCACCGCTCTCTCTCAAATTCTCGCACAAGGCCGGGATAATGTGGGACAGGCCAGAGTTCAAATCGCCCATTTTGATGAACAAATCAGCGCTCTCAAAGCGATCCACCCGGAGGCTGCCAACTACTCTCCTGGGTCGATCCTCTAGATTCACCCCTCTTACCCAGAGGACAGATAGAATCTAGACTACCAGGGCTCTTTTAGGGGGATGCCAAACTCAAAAAGCTCAACTTTGGATCTCTGATTTGACTTCGATTTCTCTAACCAGTTCCACATCAGGTTTGACACCAACCAACCAGTTGCGTAGTCCGGCAGCGACATGGCACAAGAAACAACATTGATTCTCTTCAAACCCGACGCGATCAAACAGGACCTCGTTGGCACCGTCCTCGCCCGCTATCAGGCTGAGGGATTCAAAATCCGCGGCATCAAAATGATGGCCCTTTCCGACGAGATTCTCGCCGAGCATTACGCCCATATTGCGGAAATGCCCTTCTTCCCCTCGGTGCGTGGCTTTATGCAGGAAACTCCTGTCGTGGCCCTTGCTCTCAGCGGAGATAACGTCATCACCCGAGTCCGTGATCTCCTCGGACCGACTGATTCTAAGGAAGCTGCCGCCGGCACCATTCGCGGTGACTTTGGCGAAAAGGCTCTGGACTCCAAAATGCGCAACATTTGCCACGCTTCCGACAGCACTGAAGCTGCTGAAGCAGAGCTAAAGCGTTTCTTCAACGAGGGAGAAATCGTCAGCTACTAAAAATCCGATTCTACTCTAATTTCAAAAAGCCGCTCAAGCACGAGCGGCTTTTTTGTGGAAGGCTCACTTTGCAAAATGATCTAAGATCGCCTGAACAAGGCCATCGATATCGTGCTTCTCTGATTCAATCGATGCCGCTTCACATTGGGACTTAAAAGTCTTATGAGTCACCGGACCAATACAGGCAGCTTCACATCGATCGGGCCAATCGATGCTCATTTTGAAGAAGTTCGTAACCGTCGAGCCACTTGTGAAAGTGATGATATCAGCACCTTCTTCACGTAACTGCTTGGCTGCTCCAGTCGGGTCGGAAGTTTCAGGAACAGTTCGATAAGCGAGACACGAATCGACAATCGCCCCCTGGTCCATCAACCCGTCATAAATCACATCACGAGTTTCCTCCGCTTTTACCCAGAGAATCTTTTGATGTTCGATACTCTCATTCTTGAAGGCCTCTAATAGCCCTTCCGCAACAAAACGCTCCGGCATAAGGTCCACCGCAAAACGGTATTCTCGAATTTTAGCCTCGGTGCTCGGTCCTATTGCCGCAATCCGGCAGCCCCCCAAACTCCGTGCATCCTGGTAAGTCGCGTAAAAAGCATCAAAAAATTTCTCCACTCCATTGGGACTCGTGAAGACCAGCCAATCGTATGTGTGAGACTCGGCCACCGACTCCGCAAAATCTTGTCGATCTTGTGGGTGTTCAATACGGATCGTAGGAAGCTCGACGACATCTGCGCCCAGCTCACCCAATCGTTTACTCAAGCCACCAGCTTGCTCACGCGTGCGGGTCACCACGATTCTTTTTCCAAAGAGAGGCTTGGTCTCAAACCAATTAATCTTCTCTCGTTCCTTTACCACATTACCAATCACAGCAACTGCCGGTGATTTAAACTTCTTCTCCTCCACCACATCCGCAATGGTCTTTAAAGTGCCCTGCACCGTCTGGTGCTTGCCGGTGGTTGCCCAACGCGTCAGCGCGATCGGCGTGTCGGCTACCGCGCCGCCTTTGATGAACTCAGCACAAATTCCGCGAAGTCGTGAGACTCCCATGACAAAGACTTTTGTCCCGGGAGTTTTAGCCAAATGCTCGAAGTCGAGCGAGGTCTCCCCTTTCGTTGGATCCTCATGACCGGTAAAAATCGTCAGCTGCGAGCAATGATCGCGATGAGTCACCGGAATACCCGCGTAGGCAGGACCAGCAATAGTAGATGAAATACCCGGGACGATTTCAAACTTCACTCCAGCCTCAGCTAGCTCGGCAGCCTCCTCGCCGCCTCGCCCAAAGATCATGGGATCACCACCTTTGAGCCGGGTTACAACTTTACCCTGAAGAGTTTTCTCCACAATTATTGCGTTGATTTGATCCTGTGGAATGGCGTGATCAGCAGCACGTTTTCCAGCAAAAATTAACTCACACCCTTTCTTGGCCCATCCCACCAATTCGGCGCTGGAAAGAGCGTCGTAGACCAGCACATCGCACCTCTCGATACACTCCTTAGCCTTTAAGGTGACTAACCCTAGGTCTCCCGGGCCTGCGCCCACGAGGTAACAAATTCCCTTTTCTTGCTCTTCGCTCATTTTAGATTTTCAAAAAGTTGCTGGGCCACCTCCATAGGAACTACGCCACTTGCACTTGCCTTTCGGAGCATTCCACCTCCCTCAGGGAAGACCCTTGCACCCATTTCAAGATGCTCACCTTCCAAGTTTGACCATACACCAATCGGCGTAGAACAACCGGCGTCGAGCAACCTCAAAAACTCACGCTCCGCGAAGACCCGATTCCAAGTTTCTTCGTGATTTAAGGCGTCTACGATGACACCGGTTTCTTCGTCGCCACTCCGAATCTCAAGACCAACCGCACCTTGGCCAGCTGCTGGAAAAAAATTCTTTTCGGCGAGGCACTCCACAAAAAGCGGATGACGCTCGATCTCGAACATTCCCTCGGTTGGGTAGCCCAAACGGCTCAAGCCGGCTTCCGCTAAAATAATACCATCATAATCTGCATCAAGCGCCGCTTTCTTTATGCGGGTTGGCACATTTCCACGGAGGTCGACAACCTTTGCTCCAGGCTTGAGAAATCTAACCTGCCTTTCGCGTCGCACCGAACTTGTCCCTACACGCGACCCCTTTTTAACTTCAATCCAAGGGATTTTACCAATCCAAGCGTCCGCAACCGGTGCTCTCTCAAGAACCGAACGCAGTTGGAATGGATCTTCAAGAACCGTAGGCAAGTCTTTCAGTGAATGAACCGCAACATCAATTTCCCCAACCTCCAGAGCCACCTCCAACTCCTTAATAAAAACACCTTTGTCCCAAATCCCCTCGGCTTTCGCAACCTCGTTGAGGGCAACATCCGTCCTGCGATCGCCGGTCGTCTTGATAATCACCCGCTCCACCTCTAGCTCCGGAAAAGACTCTCCCAGCGCAGCCTCAGTCATCTCTGCCTGCTTTAGCGCAAGGGCACTTCCACGCGTTCCCAATTTTAGAGTCTTCATTATTTAATCGTTCACCGCTGGTAGCGAAGCTTTGTCAATTTCCTCACGAATTATTTCTTCGCAAAGACGAAGTTGCTCCTCACGACGTTTCCTCGCCTCATCTGCCATTTCTTGCAAGGTATCAATGTCATAAAGATAAACTTCCTCGATCTCCCCTACCTCTGGATCAATGTCACGAGGCACGGCAATATCAACCATGATGAGCGGGCGAAATTTTCGCTTTCGTCGAACGGCTTCCACATGCTGGGGCTTCACAACAAAGTGTGGCGCTCCTGTTGCGGCAATTACCACATCCAAATGGGATAACTCCTCTTCCCATCCACTGAATAGCACCGCACGCCCCCCGATCTCTTCGGCAAGATCCGCCGCTTTATCAAAAGATCGATTGGTGACCATCACCGAAGTGGCCCCTCGTGACTGCAGAGCGCGCGCTGTTTTTCGGCTCATTTCACCGGCTCCGATCACCATCACGGAGCTTCCCTGCAGGCGCCCAAAAACCTTCTCGGCTAGTTCCACCGAAGCTCCGGCAACCGACGTTGCTCCCTCCTGAATGGCTGTATGAGTCCGGACCTTTTTCCCAACTCCGAATGCGCGTTGAAAGAGCTTGTTAAGAACCGACTTGGTTGCCCCACCCTCAAGGGAACGCTTATAAGCCTTTTTAACCTGTCCAAAGATCTCCGTCTCGCCAAGCACCATCGAGTTCATTCCGCTAGCAACTCGACACAGATGCTCAGCGGCATCCCTCGCCTCATAGTGATAAAAAAACCCTTCTCTTATCCCGATATACTCTCGCCGTTCACAGACCCAATTCTCAAGGTCAGCAACCCCACTACCCCCATTCACCACTGCGTAATACTCTGTCCGGTTACAAGTCGAGAGGACGACGCCTTCGAGGACATCCTCGGACGAGACCAAAGACTCTGTTTCCCGATCAAGTGCTCCGTCCAAAAGCGCAAATTTCTCGCGAACCTCGACAGGTGCGGTTTCGTGATTGAGTCCTAGACAAACAAGTTTCATCACAGTTTTGCAAAGACCACGAGTGAGAGGACGAAAAGAACGGTCAAACCGGTGGCTAATTGCCGACCGGGAAGACCACGAACAAAGTAAACTCCGAGTAGAACCGCATAGAGTACCCAAGTAATAGTCGCCACCATCAAGTGAAGACCAAAATTGCCCTTCGGCATGAGTAAGCCCGCAATAACACCAGCAGTTAGAATCAACCACCCAACGACCGCGATGCGGGCCATCGCCTGCACCAGACGACTTATCGAAGGCATCCCCTGGACTAACCCTCCGCCAAATTTGCGCGCCTTCAATTGATAATTGAGGACGAAGAACATGACTCCAGCAACTGCAGCGAGCGCAAGAGCTCCATAGGAAAGCACAGAGAGAGAAGTGTGAGCCTCGCGCCAAGCATCAATCGATTCCGCAGTGACCACATTTTTTTCAAAGGCCCCTGGAATGAGCGAAATTACCTGTAAGAGGAATACGAGGGGGGCTGTGAAAACGCCCAAAAGTGAGACTCGGTATGTTGTCCCGGTCACGAGATAGAACAAAGTTAACGACCAAGCCATAAAGAGGCAAATTTCGCCTAGGTCGCCCAGCGGGCATTGACCTCTCAATTCACCACGCCAACCAAGCGCCATGAGCTGAGCTCCGAAGGACAACGCCATGCAGACGAGAGCTGCCCGGCCCACCTTCTCAGAGCGGAGTGCCATGACCCCGACAACACCTCCTGCTGCCGCAAGAACTGTCGCAATGATCACCCAGCTAATTCCCATGACCATGTAACTGCCCTTCCCTAGCCAACCTTTCAAGTGCAGATCGGCGGATTCTTTGAGACTCGGCTAAAAATGTCCTCTAAGAGAGAGTATCTCTGGACAAACAAGCTTCTCAGTCATCTACGTTAACTCACTCAGGTCGAAGAAGCGTTGCTAGACCAATCCAGCCTCAAAACCATCAGCGTCGCTATCGCTACTTTCAAAATCAACCTCACGAACCCGTTTCTTGTCCCGAAGACTTTCAACTTGTTTGCGTAGCTTTTCACGGATCTCAATCCCGTTTCGGACGGCACGAATATTCACCTCAGGAAGAGAGCGGTCCGACGTTTGAAGAACGATGTTCGAAAGCCCAAAAATACGAAGCCAGAAAGGCTTTTCGAGACGGGTGTCTTTAACTCGATAAAGCTCCACCTCGTTAATCTCCTGATTTAGGATTCCCTCGTAAATTCGCATCCGCTCACTCGTAAATTCAAAAACCATCAGCTTCGTTCCTAGCCAGAGCCAGCCAGCGTAAAAAAATGGGACGAGGGCCGCGAAACCAAGCCAGCCAGACCAAAAATAAGACGCCACGCAGATCAAAATGATAACTAAAAGCGAGGCAACCAGTGGCCAGAAATTGACGATCTGATGCGAACGACCCTTCCAAACAATCTTTTCTTCTTCTGCAGACATACTTCCAGATTGCCGTGATTGTGATACCTCCGCAAGTGCAGAAGATCACCAAGATTATAACAGACAACCCCGGATCGACTCACGAACCATTGCTTGATGGCAATCCACTCTCCTTTGAAAAGGCATACTGCTGGGGGTCTCGAACGTGAGAGAAACAGGGCAACCCATTTTGGCTAAATAAATTGCCTCGGGCCATCCCTCGGGCAGATCTGGATGCTCTGAATGATGAATCCACCCCGGTTCGGTGACCTCATGATTATCGATTACAGATTCGGGCTCGGGCGGGAAATACGGCGCAGCTGCGGCAAGAAGGTTTTTGTAGTCTGGCACCGCGCCCCCAAGATTGATCTCGTAGTAATAAACTCCCGAACTCTCCCAGTCCTCATGCAGGGAAAGAAAAAGCTGCGGAATTTCCTGCTTTTTCAACCACGCAATATGCGAGGACACTTCCTCGCTTTCAGTGAGACAATAATCACGATTCAGATCAATCCCCTCCAAATTTTCCCGTGTGCTAGCCTCAAGACCAGTGGGATTGAGAGCAGGACAAATCAACCAATGGAAACGATCATCAAAAAAATTCTCATTTAGTAAACCAAACAGAGCCTGCGGGCCCGAAGGCTCGTCCCCGTGTATCCCCGATGAAAGATAGATGCACGGCTGAGATCGATCACCTTTTGAAAAGGCTAGTAAAGGAAAGCCCCCAACCTCGCCAAACGCCTCGCTTTCAAAGCCCCGTGAAGCCGACGCGTGCGACCAGTCACGGAGAAAAGAATGCCAGTCCATTATTTTTTAACGGGCATAAAGGGCCACTTTGGAGTGCCTCTTGGCTCGGGAGCGGTTGGAGTCTTAGCCAAACCAAAATCGTCGGCCTTTAGACCACGCTCTTTCCAGATCCCAGCACTCTTACCACTCCAAAAGCCATAAAAGCTCGGGTAAAACGCATCAACAAAATCTACGTTTGCCTTCTCAGGAACCTTGAGATCGAGAAGATGAAAGCTGGCATTTACGATCAAACGACGAAGGTCTTCACTCAGAAAGTCCACGGAAGCCCCCATTGTGGTGCAGAGCGAGCGACCAGTTACTTTAGCATCAGGCGATTCGTATGTGTGCAACCAAGCAAGTGGCATCATAGGGCTATTTTTAGGCCCCTCAATCGGTTTAGAAGCAGGATCCAGCGTCTGAGTCACCGCGCCACGAAGCAACACCGTGTCTTTGTCTGTGAGATGCCGAACTCCGTAAACATCACTAGGGCCAAAGACATCTTTCACCGAGTTAAGAACCGGATGCTCATCACAACCTTCCGCAATCACTCCCCGAGCTCCCTGAGT
>JAKMGP010000315.1 GCA_022424905.1 Akkermansiaceae bacterium
TATTGCTGAGGAGGGCGGCGTCCTTCTCTACCTTCGCCAAGAGGGCCGGGGAATAGGCCTCTCTGCCAAAATTCATGCTTACAAACTCCAGGAACAAGGATTCGACACGATCGAGGCTAACGAAAAACTTGGTTACGGTTCCGACCTGCGAGACTACGGTATGGGAGCTCAAATGCTTTACGACCTAGGCGTCCGAAAAATCCGCCTCCTTACCAACAATCCTAAGAAAGTCATTGGTCTTGAGGGCTATGGTCTCGAAATTGTGGAACAGGTTCCTATCCGTCTTCCCTCCAATCCTCATAACGAAAGGTACCTAGAGACTAAGCGAACCCGCATGGGCCATCACCTCTGATTGACAATTCGGTCTTTCGCCCTATATCCCTTGCCATAAGCATGTCGTCAATTATTCCTCCCAAACCACGGTTAAGCGCCGGGACCAAAGTCCGCATCTCCATTGTTGCCGCTAAATTCAATCAGGAATATACCGACGCCCTAGTTGAAAATGCCGTTCAAGAAATTGACTCCTATACAACCAATGCCCGCGTCGATCTGGTTCGCGTTCCTGGGGCTTTCGAAATCCCCGTGGTTTGCAAAGCACTCATTGAGGAAGAGCAACCAGATTGCGTAATTGCCCTTGGTTGTATTATCCGCGGAGGCACCGGCCATGCCGACCTCGTCGCCACTGCGGTCACTGACTCCTTGCAAAAACTCGCGCTCGATAAGACAACCCCTATCATTCACGAGGTTCTTCTCGTCGAAGATGAAAAACAGGCCTATGCCCGCTGTATCGGCAAGAAACTCAATCGGGGCCGGGAAGCAGCACGCAGCGCTCTCGACATTATTGAAATTATGAGCGAAGTCCGACGCGATAACCAATCCCTCCGACTTCACCCGAGCAATGGCTAGCCGTCGCCTCGTCCGCCAAGCGGCCGTTCAGCTCCTTTATGCGCGCTTTGCATCTCCCAAAGATCAGGGAGGACCGGAATTTTGGCGCCTCGTCAACGACAGGGCCGCACTCGACTTCGATCGGACACGCGTCAAAGTTCTTACTCACTTTCAACAAGGACGCGAAGTGCTCACTGAAAAGTTGCGGCAAGTCCTAACAGAATGCGCAGCTGCTATTCTCGCAGCTGATCCGACCGAAAAACTGGCCCGCGACCTTAAAACATTCAGCGCTCAAGAGCACTTATGGGCCGAAAACTGCGGTAACCTTAACCGGTTGACTAAAGCCGATACTGGCGGTTGGAGACATGAGCTTGAAAAGCTTCTTCCAGAAGCCAGTGAACTTCACCAAACCCGAGTGGAGATTCTCCAGCGAATCGAGGGATTCCCCTCTTCTCAATACAAAAAGTTCACTGATATTTTTGAAAAGCTCGATAAATACGACGCCCGCGTTCGGATGGTCCACTTCCCAGAAAACTATCCAGATCAGCGGGACCTCGATCATCTCCACCGTATCAGCAGGGAAATGAAAGAGCTCGAAAAAGAGGCCATAAAGCTGGCCGATAACGTCGAAGCAGAGGTCGCCACCATCGACGAAGCCATTGATGCGGCCTCTGCCAATTTTGATATCGAGAGAATCTCAAAGGTCGACCTCGCTATTCTTCGCCTTGCAGGCTGGGAAATCATGAAACTTTCAGATCTTGATGCCGCCATTTCAATCAATGAAGCGGTCGATTTGGCCCACTCATTTTCGGGCGCTGAATCTGCATCCTTCGTGAATGGTGTCCTCGACAAGATTTCTAAGAGCTGAAATTTTCATCTAGCCCGTAGCAAGTTTACTCTTCCCAATCGGGATGACTTGGGCATTTTATATTTCGTGAAAGAGGATAATGAGTTTCCAAGCGATTTTCAAAAGCGCACGCTTTGGAGGGCGGTCACCGGACTTGCGATTCTTGTTTTGGGCGCGCTGCTCGTCAGCCTCATATGGCTCACGAGCAACATCCTCGGATACCTTCAACCAGTGTTGGTCCCACTCGCCGCAGCGGGAATAGTTGCCTACCTTCTCGATCCTGTTGTGAAGCGACTCCAAAAGAAGGGCCTCTCAAGAATAAAAGGGATTGTCACCGTTTTCTCGGGCTTTCTCATCTTTTTTGGAATTCTTTTTTACTTCGTAGGCGCCAAATTCTCTCAACAACTCCGTGACATGCTCGCGGAAGACAACACCACCTCAAGCTACTACATGCAGGCCTCTGATTTAGAGACCGCGAAACAAAACAATTTCTACGGCTGGATCATGCGAGCTTCATTCCGCAAGAACGCATCTGCCACCCGTAAACACCTCGAAAACGGTGGCTCTGTGGTCGGTCCAAACAAGACCAAATGGCGTTTAGACCTCAATAGCGGCGAGTTCACTGATGGCAAAACTCCACCATCGTCTCCGCCAATTGAGATCGAGAACCTCATTGAATCTGACTGGGTCAGCGACACTAAAATCAACGGAGTTACTCACCCTGAGGAATTAGTCTCACTCTATAACTTTAATCTTACCCAAGGGGGGCAGTGGCTCTCCGGCCTAGGTCGATCAACCCTCGGTTGGATCTCTAATAGTACGGGGAAAATTCTTGGATTCTTCGGAATCATTCTCGGTTTTGCTATGGTCCCAATTTATCTCTATTACTTTCTCAAGGAGAGCGATGGCATCAAGGATGGGTGGACTAATTATGTCCCTCTTAAAGCTTCCAAATTCAAAGACGAAGTCGTCGATACACTGCGCGAAATTAATGGTTATCTGATTTCGTTCTTCCGTGGACAGGTCCTTGTAGCCTTTATTGACGGAATCCTTGTTGGGATCGCACTAACGATTTTTCAGCTCCCCTATGGCTTACTTATTGGGGTATTCATGGCATTCCTTGGCATCATTCCATACATTGGGAACATTATCTGCCTCGTTCCTGCATGCATCATCGCCTACTTCAAGGGCTTTGACCATCCATACGGTCTATCCGAATGGGGATACGTCATTGGAGTTCTCGCTATCTTCATCATCGTGCAACAGATTAACTCCCTCGTCACGGCACCGAAAATTGTAGGCGACTCGGTTGGGCTTCACCCTATGACAGTTATCTTCTCGATGCTTTTCTGGTCGCTTCTTCTTGGAGGTTTTCTTGGCGCCCTCCTCGCCGTCCCACTCACAGCTGCCGTCAAGGTTCTCTTCCGTCGGTATATCTGGGACCGCCAGACTCAGGAAAGCGCCGAATCTAAATCTTTATTCACTTAATACTCAAATAGAACAGGATAAACCTGGAACGGTCTGTTGAAGCAGCCCTAGCCAGCCTCAAAACTCTTGAGCTCCGGAAGATCTAAAAAGATTCATTGAATGAGTGATACGCCATCCCAGGAATGATCACAAAGGTCAGCGAATTAACCCCAGGACCTAAGTCATTCAAATTTTCTCTAAAGAACCTTCTCACTCATGGATGGAGATGACAAACTGCCGACCCACTTATAACCGTGATTAAAGACCCCGCATGAAGAATCTCGTTGTCCAATTCTTGCTCGCTACAATCCTCAGCTTTATTAGCTTTGCGGATCTCGTCATTCCGGAAAGTGTCGCAAACACGTTCCGTCAAAAATATCCAAATGCTCCTGAACCCACCTGGGAGGTCGATACCAATGGCTCTTACGAAGCCAACTATCGGATCGATGGCATTAAATACCGAGCTGACTTTACCAAAGAAGGCATATGGACGGAGACAGAAAATAATATCGATTTCAACGAACTACCGCCGGATGTTCGTTCAGAATACCTCCTAAAATACAGCATCGAAGACTTTCGAGATGCCGAGGCGGTCGATAGCGCTACCCAAGGAATATTTTACGAAATCGAAATCGTCAGCGGGACTTCAAAAATCGACGTAATGTTTGATGAAAAGGGCCAAATCATCACTCCAGGTGTTCCCACCTCGGAAAATGGCTTTTTTCAATTCTGGATGGATCAAGCCGCCAACGACACCCCCCTCATACGCCAAGGCTGGTCTCTTGTTTACAAGGTCGTTTTCAATCTTATCACGATCTACCTGTTCGCCTACGTCATTTATTATCGAAGGCACCACGATCACAAGATGCTCTTCCTATTGCTGGCGTTCAATCTCTTCCTCTTCCCCATCTTTTTATCGAGCTCACTGGTGACAGCCGGCTTCGGATTTACAATCTTCGCGCTTCTAGCTCTTGTCCGCCTCCGGAGTGAGGCCTTTGATAAGGCTGAAATAGCCTACCTCCTCGGAGCAATCTCACTCACCTTCGTTAACACTATGATGCCCGCTGTTGCGGATGGCTTTTCAGCTGCCATCATCCTTCTCACGGCTCTTTTTGCAGATCGTCCGTCTGTCTGGCGTGATTCATTCCAAAAAATCGAAGTCGATTACAAAATCTCTGACAAGGGGCTGATGCTCGATCAGTCATACCTTCGCGAAAAGCTCGCTCAGGAGTATCAAGTCGACGTTCGTGAAATCACGATCAATCGTGTCTTCAAAAACGAAGTTCGGCTCACCCTGATGTATCGTGACGTCCCAGAACTCCGTGAAACCATCCAGTCTGAGGTGAAGGAAAAACCGCCAAAAAAGGAACCATTTTTCTACTAAGGATACGAGGAGGGATCGCGTTTCAGCCAGAAACCTTATCCCAAACCATCAGCGCGGTCTTGACCGCTAGACTGCAAGCTACCACAAAACCAAGCCAGCACGTTCCGAGGATCCATTTTGGCACCTTCCTCTCCCCGACCAGCTCCTTCCGAGTTCCAAGGTAAATCAGCGCCGCAGCCAACATTGGTAGCCCTAAAACGGTTAAAGCCTGCGCAATCGTAATCAAGGTCACAGTGCCTGAACCACCTGAGAGCGACCACGAAGCGACTCCCATCCCGATCAGCAGAGCACAGCAAGTCAGCACCCTCGGCATGGTATCAGAAAGACGCCATCCCTTCCCTAGACTATCCGAAAGGATGGTCCCTCCGATTACCGCATTGACCAAAAAAGAACTAAAGGCTCCAGCCATAATCCCTAAACTGAAAATCACTTTCGCTCCTTTTCCAAATAAGGGCTCTAGTTGCTTCGCGACATCCCCAACACTCTTCAACTCAAATCCATCGGCGCGACCATGAAAGGTGAGAACCGAAGTAATCAAAATAAAAGAAGTCACGATTCCCAAAACACAAATCCCAAAAATCGAATCCCTTAACCCTTTTTTCCAATCGGCCAATTTCCAGCCCTTCTCACGAACAAGGTAGCCTTGGTAAAAGGCTCCTCCGATCGAGAAAGTCGTTCCAATCATTCCCAACAGAGGAATGAGATCACTCTTTCTGCTTGTCGTTTTTTGAACAGCTTCGGAGTCCAAGGCTCCGAAAATCACCACGATGAGATTACCGGTAAAAGCAAAGATCATCACCAACACGAGAATCTTCATCAACCTCTCGATTTGGGAATACAAACTCCGAACACGAAAGAGACAAAAGGCTACAAAGAAATTGATAACCACAAGAACCATAAGGCTCACACCGGTCCCCGCCAAGAGTCTCCCATCACCGATATCTTCCACTAGCGGTTCAAGGCCAGCGATAATCGCCAAGTTGTTACTCGACTGAAACAAAGCCACAACCAGAAAGAGCACTAATCCAACAAACAAGGAAGCCCCACGCCCCAATCGTGCCGCCAATTCCTCACACAAACTTCGCTCATAAGTCACCCCGAGACGGGCTGCCAGCGTCACCATTCCAATCATCAGAAATGTCGATAGCGCCAAAACGAACCATGCCGGAAAACCAAAGTCAGCGCCCACTCGCGAGCTTGTTAGGATACTCCCCGGTCCCAGCACCACCGCCGCAACAATAATCGTAGGTCCTATTTTCCCAATTAATTCATTCAGCCGTCCAATCATCTCGTTTCTCCAATTAATTTTCGCGGATTTTCTTCAATCACTTTTTGGATTTCACATTTTGAAAACCCCAACTCCCTTTCCAAATTCTCCGCCACTCGTGGCATCGTAATCGTCGAACCAATCAGGTGGCTCTTATCTGGCGATCTCGCCACCAAATCGTCTCCAATTCTCACATCTCTCCCCAGAAAATGATAATCACCAACCCCCATCCCGGCAGCGGCAATGGCATCCGTGACCATTACAACACGGTCAGTCCCAACCAAATCGAGATAGTTCTTCAAGGTCACAAATGGAACGTGCGCCCCATCTGGAATAAAGCTGATCCATAAATCATGTCGTTGAGATAGCACACGCTGGATGACGTTATCATGCCGATTCAACTCCATCGGGCATCCGTTCCCTAGGTGGGTGAACATTTTCAAGCCGGCTTCAATCGACTCCTGCAATTGTTTTATTGAAGGATCGCAATGACCGGCAGCGACACAAATACCCTGCTCCGTCAAAAATCGCGTCACCATAAATCCGTCATCCCGCTCCGGAGCTAGTGTCACAATTCTCGTTAATCCTCCAGCTGCTTCAAGAAGCCGCTTCATCTCCCCAAGGTCCGACCGCTTCGCATGCTTCACTGGGTGAGCTCCAATATACCCCTGGGTTTCGTTCAAAAATGGCCCCTCAATATGGACTCCACAGATTAGCTTAGACCATTCCCGATTCTGATTCCGCAGTTGAACCAAGCGCTCCATCCGGGAACACATGGCCCCAAGATCATCCGTAATGAAGGTTGCAAGAATCCCACCAACTCCATCCTTCTTTAAAGCCTCGCATACCTGATCAAGGTCTTCACCGCTGAGTAAGTCGCCATTAAAATCGACTCCCGCGTAGCCATTCACCTGTAAGTCGAATGCCCCCATTCTTAGTTTTCCCCCTTAAAAAATTCGCGAGCCCGTTCTTCATCTAAAGGTAATTCAACTGGCATTCGTTCATGTGCCGAAATTTGTGCCGCCCATCCCAAATTCGCAACCGGAGATGAATTAATAAAACTGAGATACGATTGCTCGCCCTTCTGGATACATTCCAGAAAATGTGAAACACAAGCTCCCGTTTGATGTTTCATAACATCTCCACTATCCGGAGTAGTGGTATCAGCAGGCCATTGATGCTCTTCTACTCCCTCAGCTTTACAACGCTCCGCGTCGAGAGGATAAATCCAATTTCCATCGGTAGTTTTATCAGACCAAACACGAATTTTTTGTGGGCGATCCAACAATGAATCAAAAATTAAGCCCCCCTCCGTTCCGTGAATATGATGGTAGGCATCGTAACCATTTGCCTGATCAACATTACCAAAACAAAAACCGGTTGCCCCATTACTGAATTCAATCTGTAAGTTCCAGAGGCCAGGAATATCAAAGTCGCGGCGATGAACCATTGAGTTCGTCGCATAAACCCTCACTGGAGTCGCTCCTTGCTCGGCCATAATATTAAGCATTACAGAAAGCGAATGAATGATTCCCATTCCGATTGCATCTCCCATACGTTCACCGGAGAGCTTCCATTTTTTGTCCCCAGCAATATTGATCGGATGACGATAATTCACTTGAATCTGGGTAATCGTTCCAAAAACACCTTCGGACGTCATGCACCTAATACGATTCTCCAAAGCATCAAAATTCATAAGGTAATCCACGAAAGTCACTAATCCCGGATTTGCCGCCTCCAACTCAATCTGACGTAGAAATTCATGGTAGCGAGTTGCACAGGGTTTTTCACAAAAGACATGCTTCCCCGCTTCCATAGCCGCGATAGACTGCTGTCCATGCGCCTCATTCGTGCTGCAAATGATGACCGCATCTAAATCAGGCATGCTCAACATTTTCTCAAAATCATCAAAGTAGAGATCTTCTCCAATGCCCAATTCGTTCATAACCTCAAGGGCCTTATCTCGCCGCCGCTGATGGACCCCGATCACTTGGACCCCCTCATGCTCGGAAAAACGGCGCAATAAGGTCGCACCCATCCAACCCGCGCCCACCAACCCGATTCCAATCGAACTCATTCCGCCCCCCCTTTACCCAACAAGCTCGCCGCCGGCTCATCAATATAGAGTCCACAGTCTTCATGCTGTTGCAGAATCGACGCAGGAACATCCAGAGACACTTCCCCCTCAACCGAGTTACGCACCGCTTCGG
Organism: Akkermansiaceae bacterium; assembly: GCA_022424905.1. Lineage (GTDB taxonomy): Bacteria > Verrucomicrobiota > Verrucomicrobiia > Verrucomicrobiales > Akkermansiaceae > SW10. The sequence continues at coordinate 8,061 of JAKMGP010000315.1, forward strand.
CCTTTCGTTCATCGGGGACAGTGCAAATAATCGATCCGCTCTTCATGATCTGTCGAACTGACATCGAAATCGCCTTTTCAGGAACCGCCTCTAAACTCGGAAACCAGCCTTCCCCAAATTGCTGCTGACGACAGGCTTCATCTAAATTCACCACCAAATACGGGGTTTCCGTTTCAAAATCTGCCGGAGGATCATTGAAGGCCAAGTGCCCATTCTCCCCGATCCCGACAAAAGCAACATCAATCGGGGCCTCCACGATCAAAGCACCTACGCGATCACACTCCGCGATCGGATTCTCCTCGGCATTAATATAGTGAAAAGCTTTCACCGGAGAAGGTAATTGATCCTCAAATCGTTCCTTCAAGTATTTCCGGAATGATGCCGGATGCTCGATCGAAAGGCCTACGTATTCATCGAGATGAAAAACCGTCACTTGGGACCAATCAATTCCCTCTTCCCCAATCAGAGCCGCAAGCATTTCAAACTGCGAAGCTCCCGTCGCAACAATAATATTCACCTCCCCCTTTTCCCCCTGAACCTTCCTCATCTTCTTCGCTCCATCCCTAGCTGCCGCCACACCCATTTCTTCCTTCGAATCAAACCGTTGACAATTCATAGAAGCCCTATGATGGATCTCCACTCTCTCAGGTCAATCTCATTGCTTACGAAGACGAATTGCTTCGACATGCCATATCAGCCAGAGGCATCCTGTTCGAATGAATCACTCGCGTCGACGTTTCCTCAAAACAGGCACCACTGCCGGAATCGCAGGATCTCTAGGTTTTAATCTGAACCTCCAAGCCTCGCCTACCGCCAAAATCCTCGATACGAGAATTATCAGCCAACTCCCAAATCGCTACCATGGATGGCCCACCCTGACTCGATGCAAGAACGGACAACTTATTGTCGTTTGCTCTGGTGGCCGTGATCAACACGTTTGTCCCTTCGGACGAATCGACTTCCAACGATCCAATGACAACGGAGATTCATGGACCTATCCCCGTACAATTCTCGACGGTCCTATCGATGATCGAGATGCCGGCGTTCTGGAGACAATGAAAGGTTCCCTCCTTGTCACGACATTCACATCTCTCGCCTACGTCCCAAGCATTCCAAAGGACAACCGCAATAAACGTTGGCTCGCCGCCCACAACCGAATCCCCGAGGCGCAACGAAAAGCCGAACTAGGGCAATGGATGATCCGTTCCACTGATGGCGGAATTACTTGGTCAAAGCGCTACCCTACCATCGTAAACAGCCCCCACGGCCCAACCCAACTTTCCGATGGCCGACTTCTTTATGCCGGCAAAAAGCTCTGGAGTGAAGGGAAAGAAATCGGAATCTGCGAATCACACGACGATGGAAAATCATGGCAATGGCTCTCTGCTATTCCAACTCGCGAGGGCGATCGCCATCAAGATTACCACGAACTCAATACCATCGAAGCCGCCAACGGTCGCCTCCTTGTACACATCCGGAACCACAACACGAAAAACAACCGTGAAACCCTCCAAAGCGAATCAGATGACGGAGGAAAGTCCTGGTCTAAACCCCATCCGATTGGAGTTTGGGGACTCCCTTCCTTTCTGACCCGCCTTCGCGATGACCGTCTACTGATGAGTTACGGCTATCGTCGCAAACCATTTGGAAATCAAGTTCGCCTTAGCAAAGATCACGGCATGACTTGGTCCACCCCACTCACCATCTCAGATGATGGTTCTTCTGGCGACCTCGGCTATCCCAGCACTGTAGAACTCGATGACAATTCGCTCCTCACCGTCTGGTATGAAAAAGTTTCGAGTAACCGCTTCGCAGTCCTACGCCAAACTCGCTGGACAATTTCCTGAAAAATTCACACCCACTTATTTTTTAAAATTGCTAACCCTTCTCCAGAATGTAGCGAGCAATTCGATCCTTTGCTAAACCACTCGAATTCATAAATTCCAGCCTGCACAAAATTTCAGTGCTGCCATCCCGGGCCACTGAAACCAGCGGAGCATCCTAACCCTGACCGATGTATCTCGCACCTTCCGGAATTACCCTTTTTCTTACCGTCAACCGCGATTAACGCCCCATCCGCTCCTGCTTGTCAATTTTACCACTAATTTCTCTTCTTCAAGGCAAGACAAAGTAACTCATTCTGTTCATACTCCTCACATGTCCAACGATAGTCCCATTTTTGAAGGTTGTATTCCTGCCCTAATGACCCCGTGCGATCCCACCGGGGCTATCAACTACGACGCACTCGTCGAAACCGCCAAAGACCTGATAGCACAGGGCATGCGCGGAGTTGTTTATTGCGGCTCAATGGGTGACTGGCCACTCCTCACCGACCAACAACGCATGGAAGGAATTAAGCGGCTCGTTGAAGCTGGAATTCCGACTGTCGTCGGCACGGGTGCGCAAAATACCTCTATTGCTGCCGCCCACGCCGCCCACGCTCGCGAAGTCGGTGCCAATGGCCTCATGGTGATCCCCCGTGTTCTCAGTCGTGGATCATCTCCCGCTGCCCAAGTTCATCACTTCAGCGAAATTCTCAAGGCAGGCGGTGACCTTCCTGCGGTGATTTACAACTCTCCTTATTATGGGTTCGAGACTAAGGCCGACCTCTTCTTCTCTCTTCGTGAAAAATTTTCCTCCCTCGTCGGGTTCAAGGAATTCGGTGGAGCCGATTCCCTCAGCTACGCCGCCGAGAATATCACAAGCCAAGACGAATCGCTCATTCTCATGGCTGGGGTTGACACGCAAGTCTACCACGGCTTTGTCAACTGTGGAGCGACCGGAGCCATCACCGGAGTTGGCAATGCTCTTCCAAAAGAAATTCTCCGTTTTATCGAACTCTGCGAAGCCGCGGCTAAAGGTGACCCCCAAGCCCGCCGCTACGCACTCGAACTCTCCGAAGCGCTCACCGTCCTTTCCACCTTCGACGAAGGCCCAGACCTCGTCCTTTACTACAAAGAACTCATGGTCCTCGAAGGTCACACTGCTTACCAACAACAGCTCAATTCCTACGATCAATTGAGCCCTGCCCAAAAGCAATTCCTCCACGACCAACACGCCCTCTTTCGGAACTGGTGGAGTAATTGGGAAGGCAAGTAAATCAGATGAGTCCCTTGGAGTTCTCTCCTAGCACCCTTCTTCATTAAGGTGAAAATTATCGATTCCCACACCGGCGGCGAGCCCACTCGCACCATCGTTTCTGGCCTCGACACTCCCCGCGGTGCCAAAGCTACCCGCGACTTTCTCGAGAAAGAAGCCGACTGGGTTCGAACAACCCTCATCAACGAACCTCGTGGCTTCGATGCCATCGTCGGAGCATGCCTCTGTGAACCCGAGGATTCCACCTGCATCACCGGCGTTGTCTTCTTCAACAACCTTTCGTGCCTCCACTCCTGCCTCCACGGGACAATTGGCATTGTGGAAACCCTCGCTTATCTTGGACGGATCAGGCCCGGTGAGCACCACATCGAAACCCCGGTCGGAATAATCACAGCCCTCCTCGCTGAAGACCATTCAATCACAGTCAAAAACATCCCTTGCTATCGCTTCGCAGAAGACGTTCGAGTGGCCCTGCCCGACGGTCAGGAAATCGCTGGAAACATCTCATGGGGTGGTAATTGGTTCTTCCTCATCTCCAACCAAGGCCCTGAAATTAAAGCCCAAAACATCGCTGCTCTTACCGATTTCACCAAGACTGTTCGTGACGCCCTTCATACCCAGAACATCACGGGTGAAAATGGCGCTGAAATCGATCACATCGAATGCTTTGCCTCACCCCAACCCGGCATCAATGCCAATTCCCAAAACTTTGTCCTTTGCCCTGGCTCCGCTTACGACCGCTCTCCCTGCGGCACCGGGACCAGCGCTAAAATCGCATGTCTCGCCGCCTCTGGTGAACTGACCGAAGGTGAGACCTGGCTTCAGGCTTCCATTATTGGTAGCGTCTTCGAAGGATCGTTTGAATCTATTCCCGACTCCGATAAAGTCATTCCAATCGTTACCGGTCGAGCCTTCATTACCAGCGAAACCACTATCATCGTTCAACCCAACGATCCTTTCAAACATGGGATTTCTTCTCCTCGGATCGGGGTTTAATTCGAGGAACTCATTCCGAACTTTCGTTCCTTCCGTAATTTCCATTCTTGGTTAATCTCTTTTTAGCATTCAAAATCTACTACCATCATGAACCTCACCGGACACTCCTTCATCGGCTCCTCCCGCGCTTCCGACAGTAACACAACCTTCCAAGTCACCAATCCTACTACTGGCCAACTCCTCGATCCAGCCTTCCATTCGGCATCACCCGACGACCTCAACAAAGCCATCTTCCTTGCCGCCGAAGCTTTCCAAACCTACTCCAAAATCGATTCAAAAACCCGCGCCAACTTCCTCCGCACTATTGCGATAAAAATTGACGCCGCCGGTCCCGAGATCACTCCTCGCATGATGGCCGAGTCCGGACTCCCCGAACCCCGTTGCGAAGGAGAGCGCGGACGCACCGTGGGGCAGCTCAATATGTTTGCCGATCTCATTGAAGAAGGATCATGGGTCGATGCTCGCATCGAATTAGCAAATCCTGACCGCTCCCCCATCCCTAAACCCGACCTTCGATCCATGCGCCGTCCTCTCGGACCTGTCGCCGTATTCTGCGCATCCAACTTTCCTCTCGCTTTTTCTGTTGCCGGTGGTGATACCGCCAGCGCCCTTGCGGCCGGATGCCCGGTCATCGTCCGAGCCCATGCTGCTCACGCCGGCACAGCCGAAATCGTCGCTCGCTCCATCCAAGCCGCGGTTGCCGAATGTAAAATGCCCGAAGGCACTTTCTCTATGATATTTGATTCCGGCATCGAACTTGGTTCGGCCCTAGCCACCAATTCTGACATCAAAGCCATCGGGTTCACCGGCTCCCGTGCAGGAGGCCGTGCCCTCATGGATGCCGCCGCCGCTCGCCCTGAGCCTATCCCCGTCTTTGCGGAGATGTCATCCGTCAATCCCATCTTTATTCTTCCCGGAGCAATGGCCGAGCGTGGCGAAGCAATCGCTCAAGGACTCGTTGGCTCCGTGACCCTAGGAGCTGGACAATTCTGCACCTGCCCGGGCCTCGTCTTCGGAAACGTCTCTGAAACATTCGAAAGCACTCTTAAAAGCGGCTTCTCCGAGATTACCCCTGCCACTATGCTACACAGTGGCATTCACCAAAACTTCGTCAAAGGGCTCACCAATCTCCAAAGCCAAGATGGCGTAGGCACAATCGAGCAAGTCGAATCAAAGGAAGCTAATAAAGCGGGTGCCGCGATCCTAAAAGCAAGCGCCTCCCAGTTCATCAATAACCCAAAACTCAACGAGGAAATTTTTGGGCCCTCTTCTCTTGTGATCGACTGTAGTTCAAGGGATGAAATGCTCGCCGCCGCCTTAAAACTTGAAGGTCAACTCACCGCCACCATCCATGGGACCGATGAGGAAATCTCCGAAGCTGGGGACCTCGTCCAGATCCTAGAACAAAAAGCCGGGCGCGTAATCATCAACAGTTT
>JAKMGP010000321.1 GCA_022424905.1 Akkermansiaceae bacterium
GAAAGGAAACATTCACAAACGTGTCAAAAGAGGCCGGCATTAAGGAGCGTACGTTTGGGCTATCATGCACCTGGTATGACCACGACAACGATGGCGACCTCGACCTCTACGTCTGCAACGATTTTACCGATCCTGATCAACTCTACCTTAATTTGGGGAACGGAACCTTCAAAGACGTCATTAAGTTAGCTGCCCCCTACACCAGTTGGTATTCGATGGGATCGGATGCCGCAGACCTAGATGGTGACGGTCGTTTTGACCTTGTAATCGCAGACATGGGGATGACCTCTCACTACAAATCGAAGACCACAATGGGTGACATGAGCATCCACAAGGAATTCCTCGACACCGCAATTCCGAGGCAAACAATGCGCAACACCTGCCTGCTTAATACCGGGACAGGACGTTTCAATGAAGTTGGTTACCTGACCGGACTCGCTAACACGGATTGGACTTGGGCCGTCAAATGCCAGGATTTCGATTGTGATACTCGGACCGATGTTTTCTTTGCGAATGGAATGGCCCGAAGGACGAACGACTCAGACCGGCCAATGCCTCTCGAGTTTATGTTCGGCAACACCGAATACGATTTCTTTAAAACGAGTGACACGAGAGCAGAAGATAATTTGGTATTTAGAAATAAAGGGGATCTAAAATTCGAGGATATGTCTGAAGAATGGGGCATCAAAGATCCCACTATGAGCTATAGTGCAGCGACCGGAGACATCGACAACGATGGTGACCCCGACTTGCTTGTAGCCCACCTCGACCGGGCCGTTTCATTTTATGAAAATACCAGCGGCCCTGAGCGGAAACGGATTTCGGTAAGCCTGAAGGGCTTGCGCAGCAACTCACATGCCGTGGGAGGTTTAGTAAAAGTGACAAGCGGCGGCAAAACACAGTCCAAGATGATCAGCCCGATGACAGGTTACATATCCTGCAACGAGCCAGTTCTGCATTTCGGATTAGGCGAGCATGAAAAAATCGAAAAAATGGTCATCGAATGGCCAGCCGGTGGAATTGAAACATTCACAGATCTAAGAGCCGGGTTTCACTACACCGTAACCGAGGCCAAGGACCCACAAGAAGTTCGAAAGCGGGTCAAACCAAAACCAGAATTCGTCAAAGTAAAACTGCTCAAACAAAGTCGGCATCGCGAACTCCCTTTTGATGATTATTTTGAACAGCCACTCCTCCCCTGGAAGCAATCCCAAATGGGTCCCGGGATCGCCTGGGCCGACATTGATGGAGATGGGGACGAGGACTGCCTCTTAGCCCAGGCCGAAGGAACCGCTAGCATTCTTTCGATTCAAAAGCCAGACCGTCGCCTCGAATCTAAGCCGTCTAGTGTTTTTTCCTCTCACTCAAAGTCTGAAGACATGGCTCCCTTGTTTTTTGACGCTGATCGCGATGGGCGTCCCGACTTGTTGATCACAAGTGGAAGTATCGAGCACCCCAATGGGGATCCGGCATATCGTGATCGCATTCACTTGGGCTCCGGAGAAAAAGGAGAATTCGCTGAGGCCTACTTCTTACCGGGGGAACCTATGAGCTCGAGCGTTGCAGCGGCTGCCGACTTTGATCAAGACGGAGACCTCGACCTCTTTATCGGAGGGCGAATTGTTCCAGGACGTTGGCCGACCTCCCCTGGAAGCCGACTCTACCTCAATGAAAGTGAGCCTGGCACCCTCAGGTTTAAGCTTGCTTCCGAGGAACAGGCAGGCGCCTTAAAGGCATGTCAACGCGCGACCTCGGCTCTGTGGTCCGATATCGATCGTGATGGATGGATGGATCTTTTGGTCACCCATGAATATGGCCCCATCCGTGTCTTCCTCAACAAGGAAGGAAAATTGCAAGATCTCTCAAACGAGACCGGGATGGAGCAGCTTAAAGGAATGTGGTATGGGATTGCCGGCCGTGACTTAGATGGCGATGGCGATATCGACTACGTCGCCACCAATTTCGGTAAGAACACAACCTATAAAGCGTCGGCAAAAAAACCTGAACTTCTCTATTATGGGGATCTAGATGGAACCGGTGGGTTTCGTGTCGTTGAGGCCAAATTTGGTGATGACTGCCAATTGCCCAGACGAGGCTTGAGCTGCTCGAGTAATGCCATGCCTTCAATTAAAAAGAATCTGGGGACTTATAAGAAATTTGCGATTTCCAGTCTCTCCGACATTTATACCCCAAAGAGACTTGAGACGAGTGGCAAACTTGAGATGACCGAACTTCGCAGTATGGTTTTCTACAACGAAAGCTCAAAGGATAAGGTCTCATTCAGAGCTGTTGCTCTTCCTCGGATGGCTCAGCTAGCGCCGGCCTTTGGTGTCGTTCTTACAGAATTAAATGGTGACTCACAACCCGATCTGGTCATCGCACAAAACTTTTTCTCACCACAACGTGAAGTCGGCAGGATGTCTGGAAGTTCTGGGGCCTCTATCTTGAGCGCACTGAAAGATGGGGTCTTTGAAGTCCACGACACCTACAAGACAGGCGTGATTCTAACCGGAGACACGAAAGGCGTTACCGTCAACGAGTTTAATGGAGACGGGATTCCCGATCTTTCATTCACGGTAAACAATGGCTCGGTAAGCACCTTCCTAAACACGAGCCGGAAAAAGTTCGTTGGAGTGCGGATCAAGGGACGAAAAGGAAATTTACGCGCGGTGGGCGCCACCCTCACTTTCACTACCAAAAATGGCAACACTCAAACCATCGAAGTCACCGGAGGAGGAAGCTATCTTTCGCAATCTGGAAACACCCAGTTCTTTGGCCTGGGAGAAGATGTATCTGGCCAACTTTCCGTCGTCTGGCCCGATGGTAAAAAGTTTGTTCTCAATGACGTGAAGCAGGGATTGGTTGATCTTATGTGGAACTAGGGGGGATTTCTTCAATTTGAGCCTCCTTCGCTAGTTCCTCAGGCCAAGAAATCCCGGCAGTCAGTCACCTTCGTGAAATAAGCGCTTTGCCTGAAGGTGAAGCGACAGCCGCGTGGAGGGGTGATTCTTTTTGTAGCCATCGGAAACGGCAAAAATTGCACCTGACTTTTGAACAAATGGGCATCGAAATAGCACTACAACCTCAAACTATTTCGATGATCTTAAGGGTGTCATTTTGATTTGACAGCTAAAGTCGATCTTTGTCACCTTCCTGATGCTGTAAATCTAGGTGCCTTTCCAGCATTTGGCTTTCAACACACATCCGACACCATGAAAATACTGAAAACAAAAACAATGCTGCCCTTGGCTTTAGCAGCAATAGCCAACTTTGAGGCTACCGGGGCAGTTTTAGCCGACTTTGACGGCAACGATGCGGTCTACGCAATAGACAGCGTCAAGACGCCCGCCTTTAATGCGAATCAGATCCTCACCGATGGGCCCACCGGGAGTTACCTGCACTTACTTGATGGTGGCGAAGGTGATGCCGGAAATTACATTTCTTTCGATTCTGTGACACCAACCAATGGTTGGACGGAAGCGTCCTTTAAAATGGACTTTAGAACAGATCTAGTTGCGGCCGATGGTTTCAGCGTGGCATTTCTCGACAAGGAAACACATGGAGCAACTGGCGTCGTAAGAGCCGGATCAACCGCTCTCGATGGTGTCGAGGAGAGAGGACTTTACTCAAATTCAATCGGAGTCGGGTTCCGAACCTTCAATGGCACGAATGCAACGGTGAACTACAATGGCCAACAAAGTATTGATAGCCAGTACGTTCTTCCAGATGCGGGAACTTGGGGATCTATGGAAATTACCATGGACCGCGATGTCAATGGAACCGTCGCCCTCGAAGCGGTGATTTATTCTGAACCAGGCCAGCAAGGGACCGCATTTCCGGTCTTCAGCGAAGCTCAAACTCTGGAAAACGTAACCCTAGAGGATTTTAGACTCCAGATCGCTGGCCGAACTGGAGGCTCATCAATGACCCTTGATATTGATAACGTTGAGTTAACTGTTGGCGCAGGAGACGCCGACGGTGACGGACTTGCAGATCGTTGGGAGGACCGCTACGGGCTTAGCACATCGGACGACGGCTCGGTCGACGTCAGCAATGGCCCTGACGGTGATCCAGATGCCGATGGGCTATCAAATCTCGAAGAGCAATCTCTCGGAACAGACCCGCAAAGCGATGACACCGATGACGACGGCCTCAGTGACGCCGTGGAAGATGGCGGAGGAGAATTCATTAGTGTTACTCAGACCGGAACCGATCCACTAAACGCAGACACCGACGGAGATGGGTTGAGTGATGGCATTGAAAATCCACTTCTTGAGTTTGTCGACGCAAACCAGCCAGGAACAGACCCAAATAACGCGGACACCGATGGTGATTTTCTTGGGGACTCCGTAGAAATCCTGGATGGACGTGACCCAACAGTCCCAGAGGATGTCGATCCTGTCGCAGGCGTTCTTTTGGCTGACTTCGACAATCCTCAGGTCCCCTACGACGCTCAGGGAGTCAGAACTCCAGGATTTCTCGCCCAACAGGTCGTTGATGACGGCCCAACTGGGTCCTACTACCACCTGCTTGATGGTGGTGAGGGTGATGCAGGCAACTACCTTTCCTTTGACGCCCCGGCAGACACCACAGGTTGGAAAACAGCACAATTTTCGATGGACTACCGGGCCGACCGAGTTTCTGCCGATGGTTGGCATGTTGCCTTCCTTGACATTCCAACTCATGGCGACACAGGCGTGGTTCGCTCTGGCTCTAATGGATTTGCAGATGCTGAGGAGCGTGGTTTGTTTTCGAACTCCATTGGCGTCGGATTTAGGACGTTTAACGGAACCAATGCGACGGTAAATTACGATGGTCAACAAAGTGCCGATATTCCGTATGAGCAACAACAAAGTAGTTGGGGTTCGGTCGAAGTCGTCTTACAAAAAAGCTCGGAAGGCAACGTCCTCCTAGATGCCACAATCTATCCGGAGATCGGACTCCTTGGAGCTGGCCAAAGCGTTGTTTCCAACTATCTGATGGAGGGTGTGACTCTCGAACAATTTCGCATGCAGATTGGGGGACGAACCGGAGGAGCATCCATGGACCTCGATGTCGACAACTTGGTGCTTAATGTTTTCAAAGCAGGTGAAGGCGATAACGACGGTGATGGCTTAGCTGATCTTTGGGAGAACAAATTTGATCTCTCCACTGACGATGACGGCTCAATTGATCCAAACAACGGACCAATCGGTGATCCAGATGGAGATGGCTTAACGAACCTCGAGGAAAACGCCCTTGGCACAAGCCCGATCGATGACGACACCGATAGTGATGGTTACAAAGATGGAGTTGAGGATGGCGGAGGCACCTTCGTAAGCCTTTCCAAGACAGGGACTAGCCCTCTTAATCCAGACACTGACGATGATGGTCTCCTCGATGGTGTCGAGAACCCATTGGTTGACTTCGTTGATGCTGACCAACCTGGGACAGATCCTAACAACCCTGACTCTGACGGTGATGGTTTCAAGGACGGCATCGAAATCGCGGCTGGTGGCGATCCCACTTCTGGTGACACTATTACAGTGGGAGGTGACGGAGTCATCGCAGACTTCGATCTCACAGGTGAAAAGTATGCTGAAGAAGCACTTCGCAACGCTCCGATCGTGGGACTCCAAGCCCAAGAAGGAGATTCCGATGGAAACTTCTACCAACTTCTCGAAACTGTTGGAAGTGCCGGAAACTATATCTCATTTGAATCAAGTGAAGATTACACCGGTTGGGAAAGCTTCTCGTTCCAAATGGACTATCTTTCTACTGAAATGCAGGCTGATGGGTTCGGAATCAACTTCCTAGATACCG
>JAKMGP010000323.1 GCA_022424905.1 Akkermansiaceae bacterium
GAATATCCGAACGGGCAATGGGCCTTCTTCAACGTGCGTAACGTGAACTACAAAGGTTACGAGCGTCAGGTTGAAAATGAATACTACTTCGAAGATGGCGGTCGGATTATTCGTAATAAATACTACGCGCCTGGTTCTAACAAAGGGGTGTCCGTTAAAGTTCCTCAGGGAGATGTTACCCCGGGAGGAAACTGGGGGAGTTTCATCACCGCCTGTCGCGAAGGGAAACCCGAAATGGCCAACGGGAACGTTCTGGAGGCCCACTATGGCTGCGTTCTAGGGCACCTCATGAATAACTCGTATCGTCTTGGTGAAAAGGTTCCTTTCAATGCTAAGGCCGGTCGCTTTGGAGACAATGCCCCCGCCGCTGAACACTTTGGAAAACTTCACAGCATTATGGCTGATGGAGTAGGGGTTCCCAAAGATGGGGCGGAGTATGTTGTTGGTCCTTGGCTGAAATTTGATCCTAAGGCTGAGAAGCACGTCGGAGATTATGCGGCAGAAGCGAATGCTCTTCTTAAAGATTCGAATCGTAAAGGCTTTGAGGTTCCCGCACCTGGAAAGGTGTAAAGGACCTCGAGATGAGCTTTCTCTATTTTCGATTTTAGTAAAACAAGGGCGGCCATGTAGCTGGCCGCCCTAAAAATTGGATAGGAAGGACTCCTTCTCTCGTCTTGTAGGATGGCTACCGCATGGGGTGCGCCTTGAGTAGTTCCTCGGGGCTGTAGAGTCCTTGCTTGCCCTTGATTTCCTCGCGCACTTTTTTCACATCATCTGGCCGGATTGGGGAGGCTTTGTTTCCAAAAGAGTTGCGGACGTAGGTTAGGACCGAAGCAATCTCATCATCGTTGAGAAGGGACTCGAAGGGGGTCATGGGAACTTGGCCCGGGTATTTTTTACCCGCCACTTCGATGGGGCCCATGAGGCCTTTTAAAGTGAGTTTGATGAGGCGATTTGAATCGCCTTGAGCCCACTTCGTTCCATTCAGCGGTGGGAAACCAGAGCCGGGTAATCCTTTGCCATCAGGTTGGTGGCAGGTGGTGCAATGAGCCTCCCGACCATAAACCTCTGCTCCCTTGACGAAGCGAACGGCATCTTCCTTTGAAAGGTGCTTGGGAACGGTGACCTTTTTTGCGACCTCCCCTGTGACGGCGCTTCCTGAGAAGACGTTTTCCGCAAATTCGAAGCTTTGTTTCATCGTGGAATCAATGCCCTTCGCCTCCGCGATCGCGAGGACTGCCAGCCCCTGGTTTGCAGGAAGGTATGAGGCGGCAGCAATAGATTCGAGACGAACGCGTCCGTGATCATCGTTTGCCGCTCTGGAGAGGATCTCGGTCAGGTTGGCAAGCTTGTGCTCATTGAAACGAGCAACTCGTACCGCGGCCGCGCGGATACGATGGTCTTTAGAGTTAGAGAGTTCGTTGAGGAGATTGGCATCGACCTGGTCGGCTCCCCAAGTCACCCAGAGTGCTTCAAGTTTGAGTCGGTGATCGCTTTGTTTGGCGGCCCAAGTGCTGGCAGCTTTGGCAACTTTTACGCTATCGCGTCCGCGAAGTTCGCGGCGAGTGCGATAGCGAGTACGATACTCAGGGAGAGTCAGGTTGGCGAGAAGTTGATCGATTGAGGCGCCATCAATTTTGGCCGGCTTGACTAAAGGGCGTGAGGGGTAGGTTACGCGGTAGATCCGGCCGTGCTCGTGGTCTCGGAGGGGGTCACGCGCACTGTGCTGCATGTGACCGATGAGGGCGTTTTGCCAGTCAGCAACGTAGAGAGAACCATCCGGAGCAAACTCGAGATCAACCGGGCGGAAGTTGAGGTCCTTTGAGACATAAAGATCCTGAACATACTCAGTGGTGAAGCCGGTGTCGCTTTCGATGAGTTTGTGTTGCTTCGCACCGAGATAACCGATGTTGTTATTAATTAAGACATCGCCTTGCGCCTCTTCCGGGAAGTGGCGGCTGGAGACGATCTCGATTCCCGAAGTTGGGCGAACCCGATTGCTCTTGAGGAGATCGGGCGCCCTGAAATTTGCGCCGTAGCGGGCGTTGACTGTTCCGGGCAGCATCCAGGTCATGGAGGGGCCGGAGGTGTGAAGGAAGAAGTCCTGGCCGTAGTCATCAAAGGCGACACCCCATGGGTTTGGAATGCTGAACTGACCGTAACGCATGATGTGTTTGCGCTGGGGGCTGTAACGCCAGAAGCCACCATTGGTTCCTCGCTCGGGACCATAGACACTCTCGGTGTTTGAGTGAAGAAACACTCCCTCGTTCATTACGAAAGCCCCACTGGGGTCAGCGCAAAATGCCGAGATGGCGTGGTGGGTGTCGTGATCATCGAATCCGCTTAAGAGGAGTTCTGAGACGTCGTATTTATCATCCCCGTTTGTGTCCTGTAGGCGAATCAAGCTTCCGCTTTGGGAAACGTAAACACCATCGTGTGAAATTTCGAAGCCGATCGGAATGTGAAGATCATCTGCGAAGACGATTTGCTTATCGGCGACTCCGTCATTGTCGGTGTCCTCAAAGATGAGGAGCTTGTCCTTGGGGCGAGCATCGCCGATGCGGTAGTGTGGATAGCTTTCCATGGTTGAGACCCAAAGGCGTCCCTTATTATCAAAGGCAATCTGCACGGGGTTTTTGAGGTCAGGAAAAGTTTTTTCTGATGCGAAGAGCTCGATCTTGTAGCCCTCAGGAGTTGCGATTCTCGTCTCAGCAACCTCACCCTCGAGGTAGTCGACTGTTCCATTCTTTCCGCTCGGTCTGTAGTTGGATTTTACCGGTGGGAGCTCGATGGTTTTGGAATCAGCGGCCACGAGGTCGAAGGGCTTGCCTTGCAAGGTAGCCCAAATCGCTTGGTCACGATTTGCCGTCATCTGGCGGGTCTTCTTTAACTCGAAGGGGTAGTTATCTGGCCCGAAAGGATTATAACGGCGGCCATACACGTGAACTCCGTTAGGAACCTTGAAGTTGTTGAGCCACATAAAGTTTTTTTCGACAACCGCGGTGTGGACGGATGGTCGCTTGTTCTCGTTGGCTTTTCCCTTACCGAAGAGTTCATCGGCTAGCATTGGGGCCAGCTTTTGGTATCCCGCATCGTTAAGGAGAGCTCCATCGATGGTGAGGTCCCCGGACCAGCCTTTGCTGCCAGAGAAGGCATCTACAAAAAGAGCACCATTGGCTGCGGCGATTTCTTGGGCGGCTTTCGTGTAAAGCGCTAGATTTTTATTGATGGTAGAACCATCAGGGACGCTGAATTGATCAGAGAGGTCTTGCACCGTGGTGGGGGAAACCAAGGCAAGCTGGGGGATTGATTCACCGTTGTACTTTTGCGAGAGGGTGTGGCGAATAAAGGCCTGGAGTTCGGACTTGTATCGATCGAGATCAGCGGGACCACCGAAGGATGAATTGTATCCGAAGAAGGCAATAATGGTGTCGGCTCCAAGGCGGGTCAGCCACTGGTCAGGGGTTTCAAAATGTCCAGCTG
>JAKMGP010000003.1 GCA_022424905.1 Akkermansiaceae bacterium
CCGGACCTTGTGACCATGCAGCGCTTCGTTGAGTTGCCCCCTTAAATAATCAATCCCAGGTGCCCGATCATTACTCACAAAAGAAAGCTCACGAGCGGTGCTGAACGAAGGTGTCACTGTCTCCGATTTTTCGAGGTGGTTGACGATGAAATCGACGATTTGCGGAATTTCGCCATCTACAACCAAGGTCCTAACCCCACCCCGGGTCACCACTGGGAATGACGACTCGGCCACAATAATCCAGTTTTGAATTCCTAGAGCATCGACCTCTTTCTCCACCATTCCCGCCCAGAGTGGAGGGGTTTGGTCAGGACTGGATCCACATCCTCCTAGCAAGAGCATAAGTGGGGAAAACCAAGCAATTAATTTCATCGCTACATACCGTTTAACACAAAAATCCCTTCACATCAAACGCGCACCTGCCTCCGCCAAATCGCTGCGCTCACCCCTGTTTAGAGACACATGCGCAGCAAAGCTCTGTCCCCGCATTCTCTGGCGGGTAAACACCAAACCATTGCTACGGCTATCGACATAGGGGTGATCAATTTGAGCCGGATCACCAACCAAGACCAACTTTGACCCTTTCGACATGCGAGTCACCACTGTTTTAGCTTCCTTTGGTGTTAATTGTTGGGCTTCATCTAAAATGAAAAAACGATTAGGGATCGAGCGGCCTCGAATATAAGCTAGAGCTTCCACTTCGATTATTCCTTGATTCATAAGATCATCGTAAGGCTTTTGCTGGGCACCTTCTGATTCAGATTTGTTCCGTTTGCGTTTTGGGCGCTTTGGATTCTGTGGGCTCATCAGAAGCTCCAGCGCATCGTAAATTGGCTGCAACCAAGGCCGCATCTTTTCCTCGAGGGATCCTGGAAGATACCCCATATGATCTCCCATGGAGACGACCGGGCGACTCACGGTGAGCCCATTAAATTCCCGTGCGAAAACACCATGTAAGCCTGCAGCCATCGCTACCAGAGTTTTACCAGTTCCAGCCTGACCAAAGCACGTCACCAACGAGATTTCAGGATTAAGCAACGCGTCAATGAAACACTTCTGCCCTAAATTAAGGGGCTTCAAATGATTTCCATCTGGAATGCGTAGAACCTCGGGAACAACCAATCGGACCAACTTCTCATCAGACGCAAGACGGGCTGGAATCGTTTGCTTCTCCCCTGCCTCAAGGAGGACGTATTGATTTACATGTAGACCAGAGGTTCTCTCGACCCCCAATTCGATTTCCCCGGAACTCGCAAAGCGTTGCAACTCGTTCTGGTCCAAAGTCAACCTTACCATTTCTCGGTTGGCTGAATCCTGCGGAGCAACCTTATCGTTCAGGTAATCCTCACAGGTGATCCCAACCGCGCGGGCCTTCAATTGCATATTCAGGTCCTTTGTCACCAACACCACCGGCGGATCGACATGCTCAGCAAGCAACAATGTGCAAGCGAGAATACGGTGATCCACCCGCTCACGATCCGGAAAGATCCGATGAAACCTTCGCAATTCTTTGCTACTCTTTTCACACAGACTCGGATCATAAATCACCAAACGAATCGTCCCTCCCCCATCAGTCGGCACCCCTTTGGTCACTTGCGCCTGCGGCCCGAAAATCTCTGTCAACTTTCGGTGAACCCTTCGCGCATTAGCCCCACGTTCTGTCTGCTCGGTTTTGAAGCGATCTAACTCCGAGAGGACATCGGCCGGAATACACAGGTGATTATCTTGAAAACGATTCAAGCATCCGGGTTCATGTAAGAGCACATTGGTGTCGAGAACGTAATGCTTTCCGGAACTCTCCGGAGATTTGAGTCCAAAATTTTCTAGCTGGTCTGCGGTAAACAGGGCATCGGTTTTCTGCGGCATGGGAGAGACCATATTTTGGGCTGCTTGAGCGTCTGAGGTAGCTTCTACCATTTGTTAAAGAGCGGATATTTCGTCGTAGGCCAGGATTATAAAAACGCGTTCAAGCCAGTCTTTTCCTGAAGGGGGAAATGCGGTAGCGTCGCTTGATCAAGATAGAAAATTTTGTCTGCAACTTCCCTCAATGCAACGCTAATCCTTGTTAAAATCAGTCAATGCAAGGCGGTCGATTTTTCCTAATACTGATCGCGGCAGCAAATCGATTGCAATCGCCTCCGCAAGCCTCTCCGGGCCAGGCAAGCTGGCATTCCATCGCGCCAGATCCACTTCAATCCCTTCATAAAAAAGAAACAAACTTACCCCACGCCTTTCGTTAGGACGGGCCACTAAGGCTACTTCACGCTCCAGCTTTCCTCGCCAAAATTCTTCCAACTCTTCTAAATTCACAAGCTTACCCAAGATTTTAACCAATCGATCCGCCCTTCCCAAAACCCTCAAACCTGTCCCAACTAATTCACATCGATCACTGGTAACATACCACCCATCAATCTTTGGATCTTCGGCGACAAACCCGTCACCTTTCCGGAGAATGATCGCACTCAGTAACCCATCACCTTTAAGCGCAAGTCTCCCCTCCACAATCTTTGCTTCCCAACCCTGTAGTAAAGGCAGACCATCACCAGTTGCAACTTGCGATGACGTCTCGGTCATTCCATAACTTGGAACAACTGGCCATCCCAAATCCCTCGCTTTCCTAGTGAGCTCCGCATCCAATGGTCCCCCGCCCACTACAAGGGTCCTCATGAAGGTGGGGCATTCCAAGCGGGCTGAGACCAAATCATACACCTGAGTAGGAACCAAAGAAGTAATCGTAACTCGATTCACATCACACCAATCAGCAAAGCCACCTGCATTCCATCGGGCCTCTAATTTCACTAGGCTCGCACCAGAAATCTGAGCTCTCAATATCATACCGTAACCGCCGACGTGAATCACTGGTAACGCCAGCCCAAGAACATCTTTTGAGACGATACCAAGCGCCCCTATGACGGATCGGGCTGACCACTCCAAAGCCTCGTCAGAAAGAGCCACCCATTTCTCTCTACCACTTGAACCAGAAGTTCGGAAAAAACGATGTCGCCTAAAGCCACCGTTTTTTTTAGCCCATCTTTCCACCTCGTTCACGAAGGGAGCTTCGTCCATGGAAGGGCTTCAAGCAAGTCGTCAAAACCCAAGCCAGTTCCCTTAGGTATGTTGAATTCTGGAGAGAGATTCCCCAACGCCTCGATGAATTCATTCGCTTCAAACAAGCCATGAGTCTGAAGACCACAAATTTCTTTTACCCCGGCTCGGGCCGCCTCCCACGCCGCAAAAGTCTGTCCAAGCGGGTGATCCATGTAACTCGTCACAATCACACGCGGCCCAGATTTCATTTCCTGCACAGCCGGCTTTATTACTTGAACCTCCACGTCACTCGAGCCCTTTTCAAGGTTTCGGTCTAGGGCCATTATTAGCCCTGATTCCTTTGCCAACCGTTCCCAACTTCCAGAAAAACAGGGCACGGGGTCCTCTAAAAAATCGATCGCCGCTTTCTCCTCCTCCGACCAGTATGAAAGTTCTTCAAGGAGCTCCCCGACCTCTCCGTTCTCATTAAAATCAATCCGCCATTTGAGCTCGGGATACATCGGCATCATCAATCTAATACGGCGTAAATCCACCCCTCCTCCTTTTCCCCCCTTAACCTTCACACAAGTAAAGCCTCTCTTCACAGCCTCACTCAAAACCACCTCGTCCAATAAAGGTAAGGTCGCATGGCTGGAGGGAACCTGAAGACCTTCAAATAACGAGCGATTCTCTCCGCGTGCCCTTCCATCTACCCGGAGACAATCCAAGGTCCGACGCACGAGTGCGCTTTCCTGATCATGTGCTAAATCAACAAGACAATCCTTCAAAGTTGGGTCGCCCAACTCGGGCCAAGGATGCAGACACCCAAACCCCGCCTCATTTCGAACTAACGCCCCGGAGTAAGCTCTGCGAATAGTTTTTGAGTTCAGCGCACCGCGTGTGCGTAACTCATAGTTCCAGATCCAAAAATCGCCCACTTAATCCCAGAGGTAAGACTTCTTAACAAAAATTTCGGAATCTCCCTCGAAGAGAGTCACTCGCCAAGCCTGAACGTGACCATGCTTCAAATACTCCAACCCCGAGACTACCATCTCAAGATCTCCCTTAGCTGAACCGGGAACCTCAAAACTTCGCTGATTCACTTTTGCACCAGTTCTAGCCTGTCGGTATTCAAAGATCAGCTTGATAGGCTCTAGTCCCGTTAGTCCGTGCCAACGGATGTTATAATAATTCCCTTTTCGCAAAGTCCGGTCGCGCGTTGTCACCGCGCCGTAAAGTCGCCTATTCATCTCCGCACGAATAAAGGGATGACCGGTCGAAACATCGGTATCCTGAAGATGGAATTGGCGCACCCTGAGGATATCAGGTGCCCCGCAAGAAACCAAAAACACGGCAAAACCCGCCAAAATAACCTTCACGACCTAATCCTCGATATTCGGAGTTCATTATTCAATCTAAATTCCCTAGTATCAAAGCAATATGGACGAGGGCATTCGCGAAAGACTGGACGATTTCATCGTAAAAAAAGGTTTAAGACAGACTTCCCAAAGAGATGAGATTCTCGAAATTATCTTCGCTTCCGACGAACACTTCACCCCGGATGAACTTTTTGACCGGCTTCGCAATGCCGGCTCCAGAGCCTCCCGCGCCACCGTCTACCGCACACTGGGACTTCTCGTGGAAGCTGACCTCATTCACGAAATCGAACTTGGTGATGGCCAAACTACCTACGATCCGAATTTTGTCGACCACCCCAATCACAACCACCTTATCTGTGTTGATTGCGGCAAAGTTGTAGAATTCGAGGATACCCACCTTGATCTCCAAAACGATTGCCTGACCCGACGATTGGGTTTCCGGCCTGTTCGCCAAAGCCTCCGGATCGAAGCTGCCTGCGAACGCCTGCGCAACGAGGGGAACTGCCCAGATCTCATCCAGGCTCGCGTCAAAGGAAAGCGCCTCCCAAACCGCAAGAAATGAAGCTTATCTTCTGCCTTTTTTTAGGCCTCAGCCTCGCTTCCTATAGTCAACTTCGAATCGAATCGAAGGGGTTTGACATGAATGAAAGCGATCTTCGTAGCATTTTTAGATCTACTCTCACTGCACTTCCCAAATCTGAAGATTTTAAGGACCCATCACTCTTTGTATCCAAACACCAGCGAGGGCCCATCACTCTATTTCAGCGGACTCCACGCGGAGAAGTTGCAATTCAGCTAAACTCCGGAAACTACTATTACTCGCAGTGTATCTATCAATTTGCTCATGAACTCGCTCACGTCCGGGCTGATTTCCAACCGATTGACCACGAAAACAAGTGGCTTGAAGAAACTCTTTGCGAAACTGCATCGCTCTTTGTTCTTCGCAAGCTCAGCAAAGAATGGGAGAGAAGCGCACCCAATGATGCATTAAAAAATTACCGGCAACATCTCGCCAGTTACTCCGCGACAGTGATGAAATCACGCGAAATCCTCACAACAAAAACTTCCCCGAGGTTCTATCAAAAACACAAGGAGACTCTTAGAAAATCGGCAACCGAGCGAGAAATTAACGGAGCCTTCGCTAACCTCCTTCTACCTCTCTTTGAAAAAGAACCAATACATTGGAAGATTCTTCCTAAATTCCCCCGGATCAAAGGATCCACTCTTGCCGAGCATTTTGCAGCCTGGCGTAAAGCCACTTCAGAAAATCACCATGGTTTTCTAAATCGTCTCGAAACTCTCTTTCTGAAAAAATAGAGACTGCTCAACCTTTTCCAGTTTTAATTCTTTGTGACATCTGGAAACCTCTCGCCATGACTATCGGCCCCATTGAAAACATCTCTGGTATTCCACTCGGAATCCTCGGAACCCATCTTGGCTTTCTAGAGGCCTTGGTCCCCGACGATAACGGAATGCTCCCCCGCAATACTGATGGTGAATTTGTAATCGCTGCCGGGGCCCGTGAACTCATCGAACTATCCCCAGTTAAAATTGATCTCATACAAATTTCATCTTTCGGCACAACCAACCCCGATGAAAAAGACGCACTGATCGCAGCGGTTCGTGACCTCGGCCTAGAGCCTCAACTCGTCATGATGGTCGGAGGAGTAAATCCAATGAATCCCGAAGATGAGGACGAAGCTCTCGCACAACTTATGGTCAATCTGGGGGCAGCCCTTCGTAACAATATCGCGCAGGTCAATTCAACCTCAGTGGAAACCTGGATGGAAGGCACCCCCCCTTCTAGTGAAGAAGAATTCGAAGCTAGAGTCGCCCAGAACATCAAACTCCACCTCCGCGCTTACGAGGAAGCTGGACTTGCCGATTCTTGCATCGAAAATTGGAACATCGAATTCCTCCGCCCCGGTGAATTCCAAAACTTCACCTCCCTTGCGAAGCTCCGGCCTATTTTGACCGGCCTCAATGAAAAAATTGGCAGACCGTTTTTTAAGGCTCTTATTGACGCAGCCCACTGTGGTGACTCCGGCCTGAGTATTCCCGAAAATGAGCTCATAGTGGCCTCAATGGGTGAAGCCGATGAGATCGGACCTTTTCACTGTTCGGTTCCAACGACCCGTGGATGTCTTTCTTCAGATGATGGATGGGTCGGCGCCCTACTCACCGCGAACGCCACGACCGGAAAACTACCCAGTGCCTTTGTGGAACTTTTCCGCCACGACGACCCCGTCTTAGAGCCACTGCGCAACCTTGACCCAGGCCACGGAATCGACACCACTCTCGGACGCAGTTATAACGAAGTGATGGTCGATGGGCTTATTGATACCGTCCGCCGACTCAACAATCTCAAGAACCGGGGAATTCTTTAGAGGAAACCTTTCACTTCTTGCGGACGCCTGGTCCATGATCGGGATTCGCACGACCACCAAAATATTTATCACGAATCCATTTGGGCTGCCAAACATCCAGCCGACGTTTTGAATTTTCGTAAATAAGCTCTTTGGGCTCCGGGTTTTCGATCTTCAGCGGAGATTTGTCACCGTATCTTGCTCTTGCCACGCTTAGCATTGAATCCAAAATTGCAGCTGATTTGATAGCGTCCTTACCTTGAAGTGGCCTCATTTCATCTGGATCCTTCTCTAGATCGAAAATCTCCCGATGATCGATCTGCGGGAAAATGTTTAGCTTCCACTTGCCCCAGCGAATCGATCGCTGATGATTCTGGAAGGGCAAAAACACATAATCGTGGACCGGCTTACCATCATTCATCAAGGGCCGCAAATTCGCAGAGTCAAACTGCATCGGTGGCTCAATTCCGGCAAGACCAAGGATGGTCCCATAGAGGTCATGGACATATGAAAACTTCTCAGTTGACTGGCCGGCTGGCACTTCAGGCCCCCAGATAATCAAAGGGCACTTCATGCTGTGCTCATAAATACTTTGTTTCCCAAGCAGCCCGTGGCTTCCCATCGCAAGGCCATGATCAGCAGTGTAAATCACGTAAGTATTATCAGCATGAGGACTACCCTCCAGAGCTTTCATGATCTTCCCCACTTGCTCGTCAAGGTGAGTGATTAAACCATAATACTCACAAATCTGGTCGCTAACAACCTCCTTGGTCCGGGGCCATGGTGCCAGACTTTCGTCACGCCCCGAGGACACGACAGGCCCAATCTTAAAAGGATGCTGAGGAAGGAAATTTTCAGGAAGCGGTGGGCGATTCTGATAATACATTTCACGATACTTCTCTGGAGGGTTTCTGGGATCGTGTGGAGCCATGAATGCCACGTAGAGAAAGAAATTTTCTTCGGTCTTTGCTCGTTCAATAAACTTTATGGCATCGTTAGCGAAGACCTCACTTGAAAAGCCCCCTGCAGGGCTCTTCCCCGAGAGTTTTCCACCAGAAAACCTTTGCACTTCGAAATCAGCATGATTCGCCATCCCGCCCAAATACACCGATGAACCCTCAGAAAAAGCACGCTTCAGGGTTGCTTCTCCATTATGCCATTTTCCGATAATGTGGGAGCGGTAGCCTCCTTGTTGGGTTAGATATGATGGTAGAAGCTTAGCATCTCCCCAATTGGAACCCGGATTCTTCTTGGGCAAATTCAACCACTGCCTTCCAGTCATCAGCATGGCCCGACTTGCCACGCAAACCGCCCCGCTGAAGGAACCAGCACAGTAGTTATTGCGAAAGCTAAAACCGCGCTCAACCAACTGATCAAGATTTGGAGTCCTGATATGCTGATTCCCGTGCGCCGCGATCGTATTTGCCTTCTGATCGTCTGCAAAAAGAAAGATGAAATTAGGTCGCTTCCTCCTGAGCTTGTAGTGCAGCTGAGCTACTTTTCCCATGTAATGGTCCATTCGGAATTCAACCGCCGATTTCTGGATGTGCCCCCTCGACTTTTCGATTTCACCAAGCGCTTCATAGTAAAGCCCTAAGTAAAGGTGGGCATAACAAAGTTGGTTCCGTAATAAGAGGCCTTCCGCGTTTTTTGAAGCCGCCTCCAGAATATCCTGCGCAGTTCCCTTTCCCGCAAAAAGATCATGAACTTCCTTCATCGGCACGCGTGAGTCACCAACTATCGGAATCAAGGCTTTCCGGGCTTTTTTAACCGATCCTTCTTCGGCACGCACCACGCACAAAAAATGCCATGCCGCATTCTCAACATCATTTCGATTCACCTTCTGATGCAGCTCAAATTGCCTGACTCCTTTCTCGAACTCATTCGCGTAGTATAAAGCCAGCCCACGCTGCCAGTGATAGGGTTCACGAAAAGGCTGCGCGACAATCTCTAAATCCCAGCTTTGGATCGATTCATCAATCCGGCCCGCGAAAAAGTGTTCCTCTCCGCGCGCGTATAAATCCCGTCCATTCGGATCATTCGCCTGACCAAACATTGGTAAAACAATCGCTAAAACCAGCAGCAGCCATAATCTCATCCCTTTAATTAGCACGAAGAACCATCAAGCGCCGATTTAAATTTATCAGAGACTTAGTTCCTTTCGTTAGACGTTCGAGGGTTGCTGAAAAACTCATATGATCTTTGCCAACCCAAAATTCATAATCTTCCTCGGACAGAGCCTCTAGGCAGCCAAACGATTTTCCGAGTTGTGAAGACCTCGATTTCTATTAGAATTTCAGAGTGTTGATAGTGTTTGCATTTTCCGGCGCAGAGAATCTTGGCAACTTTGATTTGAGAACTTCCCTTAAACTATCCGCGACACTTAACCCTCTATCTTACCCGGAAAAGCAATTTAATTTTAATGTCTCAAAAGAAACTTAGTGAAGATACTTCTCACGTAACCTTTTCTCTAACTTTCGAATTTTTAGTCCCTCAAATGAATCCATCCTCCACCATTTTCCCCTTATTCCTTTCCCTCCTAATTTTTACGGTCAGGGCCGACCTTCTCGTCCACTATACTTTCAATGATCTAGACGGATCAATTGTAATGAACCAAGGCTCTAGAGAAAATGGGACGAAAGTTGGTGGTGCGACCTATGGCGAAGGTAAAGATGCAACTTTTGGCCAAGCATTTTACGGAAACCGTACTGGAGCTAATGACGGCTACATCCAAACCGGCCTTACAGGAACAGAATTAGGAATGGGGCCAAACTCGGTCTACACTGCAATGGCATGGGTGAATTGGTCGGGACCTCGTGGCAATGTCGACCACATGGTCTTTGGGCAAGAAGACGGGTCAGGAAATGGTAGCCAACTTCACCACGGAATCCGTGCTGACAGCACCGCGAATGTTCATTACGGTGGCTGGGGAAATGACCTAAACGACGCTGGGACGGTGACTCCTGGCGAGTGGACTCACCTTGCTTGGTCGTTCGACGGCAACGATAAGGTGGTCTTTGTCAACGGGGTCGAAACTTCCCGCGGCAATGGCAGCACCATGTCAGGACATGCTCTTCCTGTAATTATCGGGGGTCACGGACGTGACGCTGCTGATCCAGCTGGTCAGAGCTTTAATGGGGCAATTGATGAGGTGAAAATTTTCGACGAGATCCTTACTGCAGCACAAGTACGAGCCGAAATGACCGTCGCTCCCGCTACTCCTCAACCCCCAACCGACATCACTCTCAGCAATACCGATCTTGCCCCAAATTCAGCTTCAAACACTTTAGTCGGCACGCTAACTACGAGCGACCCTAACGGGGATAATGCCCACACTTATTCGCTCGTCTCGGGTTCAGGCGGCACCCACAATAATCTCTTCACCATCGCCAATGGTGATAAACTCCGCGTCGCGTCGCTGTTAGGTGGATTTGGAACAAGTTATTCCGTGCGAATTCGCACCACTGATAGTGATAGTCTGACACGCGAGGAGTCATTTTCCCTTAACGTGGAATCCGCGATGGCACCTACCGCCATCACTTTACCGATAAATACTCTTCTTCAAGGGACTCCTTCGGGCACTGAGCTCGCCAACTTCATCACCGAAGACCCCAATAACGCTGACGGCCATACCTACGAGCTCGTGGCGGGAACCGGGGACACAAATAATGCGCTTTTCACTATTAATGGAAGCACCCTCAGGATGGCATCATCACTTCCAAATCTTGGATCAAATCTTTCTTTTAGAATTCGCAGCACCGACCTCTCTGGCCTCGCAATTGAAGCAGTTTTCACTCTTTCTGTTGTTAGCTCTTCCGTTCGCATCAATGAATTTCTAGCTAATAGTAGTTCGACGAGCCTTTCCGACGAAGATGGCGATACTCCCGACTGGATTGAACTCCATAACCCTGACGGCAGATCAATGAGCCTAGGCGGCATGTATCTTACCGACGATCCAAGCAATCTCACCAAATGGCTCATGCCCAGCATCAGCCTCAGCGGAAATGATTATCTCATAATCTTTGCTTCCTCCAAAGATCGCCGTCCCACCAACGGGGATAATCTTCACACCAATTTCAGCCTCAATGCCGGCGGAGAATATGTCGCTCTAATTGCAGCAGATGGCTCTACAATCCTCTCTGAAATTGGCTCATCGTCCGAAGACTACCCGTCGCAAAAAGCGGGAATCGCATATGGCTTCTTCGGTGAGCCTCTCCAAATCGGATACCTTCTCAAGCCAACCCCAGATGCCGAAAATGACTCATCCAGTGGGGTCGTAGGTTTCGTCAAAGATACCGACTACAGCATGAGTCGTGGATTTTTCGATGATCCTTTCCCACTCGTCATTTCCTCCGACACTCCCGGAGCGATCATTCGCTACACCACCGATGGCAGCTGGCCTAGCGAAACGAATGGAGTCATCTATTCAACTCCCATCATGGTCGATCGCACCATGGCTGTAAAAGCTCTTGCTTACCGCGCTGGATTTGTCTCCACCAACATTGATACCCACACTTATATTCTCGTCAATTCCGTGGCTGATCAAACAGCTTCTAACACTCGGAGTGTTTACGGACTTCCATCCAACTGGGGCGGCCAGAGTCCCTACTACGGGATGGAAAATAATGCTAACGTCAATCCAGACGATATCACTGATGACCTTAAGACCGTCCCCAGTCTTTCAATCGCAATCGACTCGAACGATATGTTCGGCGGATCCGGAATCTACTCCAATCCCGGATCTTCCGGTCAATCGTGGGAACGCAAAACCTCTCTCGAACTTGTGGACCCAGCCGATCCAACCGGAGCCGGAAACTTCCAACAAAACTGCGCAATCCGAATTCAAGGAGGAGCTTTCCGAAGCTTTGGCCTTACTCGCAAAAAATCATTTCGTGTTCTCTTTAAAACTCAGTTTGGAACAAATGATCAACCTACCGGGGGAGAAGGGTCACTCAAGTTCCCTCTCTTTGGAACCGACCCCGGGGTCGCCCAGGAATTTCAGACTCTGATTTTTCGGATGGAGTCAAACGACGGATGGCAATGGTCGGGAGCTGGCAGCCAGCCACAATATGCCCGAGATGAGTTTGGACGCAGGGTCCAGCGGGCCCTCGGGCAGCCCGCTTCTCACGGCCGCTACCTTCACATATATATAAACGGAGTTTACTGGGGACTCTATAACGTCGTCGAACGCCCTGATTCGAGTTTTGCCGAAAGCTATATCGAAGGTGCCAATCGTGATCTCTGGGAAGGCCAAAATTCCGGAAGTGCCATCAACGATGCTTCCAATCTGACCAACTGGAACAACCTCCGGAACGCAGTGGGCAATATTACCTCAGCCGGATCCAACGCCGCCCGCGATGCTGCTTTTCTCAAAGCTTGTGGATTTAACCCAGATGGCTCCCGAAATTCTCTCTACCCCATCTGGTGTGATCCCTCCAACAATGCCGATTATTTCATCACCAACTGGTACGGCGGCAATAGCGACTGGCCCAATAAAAACTACTACGGGGGCATCGACACCCAGAGCACTCGGAGTGGTTTTAAATACTTCATGTGGGATTCTGAATGGTCCCTCTTTCTCCGCTCCAACACAAACTACAATCGCATTACCGACTATCGAGGTATCGCGGCTGCCAATAATGCTCTTCAGGATAGTCCCGAGTTTCGCCTTCGCTTTGCGGATCGAGCCCACCGCGCTCTTTTCAACGATGGCCCACTCACTCCGACAAACGCTCGCCGACTTTACGATGAAGTGACCGAGCAGCACCGTAGCATCTTAAATCCCGAGGCCGCGCGTTGGGGCGACCAACATGGTGGCAACCGGGATATTTCCGACTGGGAGGACGAATATAATCGCATCGTGAACAGCTGGTTTCCAGTACGCGATAAGCTATTTCTAGACTCCCTTCGTTCCTCCGACCTCTACCCTCGTGTCGAAGCTCCAGTTTACAGCCAACACGGGGGTTCTCTTCCTTCCGGCACCGGTCCCACCCTGCGTGTGCCTTCCTCCGTCACTCAAATTTACTATATGTTTGGTCAAAGCGATAATGACCTCACCGACTACGCCCACTCCCTCGACCCTCGCCTTACCGGGGGTGCTATCAACCCCGCAGCTACCCTTATCACCCTCGGTGGTGGGGGCGGTGGCGGGCCAATAACGACTGTCTTCGTCGATAGCGGTGACGATTGGAAATACCTCGACGACGGCAGTAACCAAGGCACCGCCTGGCGTAGCGCCGCCTTCAATGACACAAGCTGGGACTCGGGCCCCTCCCAACTTGGATACGGCGATGGCGATGAAGCCACCGTCGTTAGTTTTGGCGGAGACAGCCGTGACAAGCACCCCACCACCTACTTTCGTAAAACCTTCACCATCGCCGATCCATCTATCTTTGAGGATTTCACCCTTAACTTCACCTACGATGACAGCACCGTCATTTATCTAAACGGCACTGAAGTCGCCCGCGAAAACATCGGTGCTAATCCCACCTACGATGAATTCGCCAACGGTAACGGACCCGAAAATGGTAACGCGACCCGCGTCCTTTCCCCTTCTCTCTTCCTCGCCGGCTCAAACACCTTCGCTGTCGAAATTCACCAAACAAGCGCTACCAGCTCTGACATTAGCTTTGATCTCGACCTCACCGGGAATCCTCCCGGCGGCGGGAGCACAAATAGCTCCGACCCCGTTATTATTAGCGAGCCAGGTTGGCTCTTCTCTCGTTCTTATAACAGTAGCAACGGTGAATGGAGCGCGCTGAACTCAGCCTTCTTTACCCCCGACACCGTTCCAGCCGACGCCAGTAATCTCATCATTTCTGAATTTAGCTACCAACCCGGCCAGCCAACAACACCAGCCGAGCTTGCAGCATCCAGTAACCGTGATGACTACGAGTTTGTCGAGCTCAAGAATGTCGGCCCCAAAACCATTGACCTCACTGGAGTCCGCTTCACTCTAGGCATCGCTTTTAATCTAGCCGACAACACCCTAATTCTTCCGGGTGAGCGACTTGTTATTGTAAAAGACCGCTCTGCCTTTGAATCCCGTTATGGCACCTCGGTCAACATCGCTAGCGATGTTCTCGGCAGCCGTAATTACAGCGGACGTCTCAGTAATAGCGGAGAACAAATCACTCTGCTCGATGCGTCCGATACTGTTATTCAGAACTTCACATACGATGATGACCTTCCTTGGCCATACACCGACGGCAGTGGATTCACTATGGTGCTCAAATCACCTACTCTCCCTATCCCTGATCATGGAATAGCTACCAACTGGGCAGCTTCCAATACGGAAGGAGGGGCTCCGGGAGAAGGGGACATCATTGGGTTCGTTGGCGATCCAAATGCTGACAATGACGGTGACTCCTACCACGCATTGATTGAATACGCTCTGGGATCCAGTGATCATATTTCAGGTGATGCCCGTTCTCTAGTTGGTCTTAGCTTTCAGTCTTTTGCGGTCGCCGGGATCGCAGACACTTATTTGGTCATCAGCTACCAACGGAATCTTTCCTCTCAAAACATTCTCACTCTCATTCCCGAGATCTCCACTGATCTAGAAGCCTGGGATAGCACACCCGACGTTGTATTTGTTTCCGAGATCAAAAATGGTGACGGAACATCAACTGTTACTTACCGTAGTACCCAACCTGTCAGCGACCAAGAGAAGGCCTTCTTACGCATCAAAGTTATAAAGTGAAAAATTGCGCCTAAGCCTCAGAAGCGGAGCCAAAAAAAATGAGTATCTGTTCAGAACCTCACAACATCTTTGAAAGTTACCATGCCTGAAGATCCCTTCCGAGAAGCGCGTCAAAAAGAAGGCGCCCTAAGATGCCCATTTCAGGGGGAAGAGATTCCCATGCTCCTCCGGCACGCTGATGTTCGGGCAGCCGCGAAAGACTGGCAGACATTCAGCTCTGATGCTCCATTTAGGGTTCCCATCCCCTCAGAGGAGGAGATGCGTACGATGCGGCAGCTCCCGATCGAAACGAACCCGCCCGAACACACCGAATACCGGAGAATTGCTGAGCCATTCTTTAAGCGATCGAAAAAGCCCGAAGTCATCGAGAAAGTTCAGAATCTCATCAATGAGCTTTTGGAAAAAGCGCTGAAAGCCAGAGGTTCGCTTGAAATCGTGCATCAGTTTGCCTTGCCCATCCAGTCCCGAGCTTTGACCTATCTTTTAAATGTGCCCGAGTGCGAAGCTGACACTTACATCGATTGGGGAATCCACGTTTTCCACAATAAAAATGACTGCGAATCCACGCTGGAAGATTACCTTGCTCTGGCCCTTAAGCGTGCGGAAAAAGATCCAAGCAAGGATTTTTTCAGTGCGCTAAATCAAGCAACTTTTCAAAACCGCCCCTTAACTTACAAAGAGAAAATGGGATTCGCAAACCTCACCTTTGCCGGAGGTCGCGATACCATTATTCATAGCATCTCTTCAATCATCGCCCACTTTGGACAATACCCCGAAGACCTTCAATCACTCCGCCACAACCCAAAAGGTCTAGTAATTGCTGGAGAAGAATTTTTTCGAGCTTTTATGCCTCTCACTCACATCGGTCGGGTCTGTCCAATTGAAACAGAGATCAGAGGAAATAAGATCCCACCCGGAGGTCGCGTTTCCTTGGGCTGGGCTGCCGCAAATTTTGATCCAGAGATCTTCGACGAACCCGAAAAAATCGACCTTACTCGCAAGCCAAACCCCCACGTTTCTTTCGGCTTTGGCACACACCTCTGCCTCGGGGCACCACACGCCAGACTCATTATCCGCTCACTTCTCGAAGCCTTGGTCGCAAAGGTCGCAACAATCGAAATTTTGGATGCGACTTCTCACGTCGAAGAAAACTTGGCCTATTCCAGAGAAAACGGGTTTGACAGGCTTAACGTCCAATTTCATGCACAATAAGAGCCCGCATTTGAAATGCCTGCCTCTTCTCGTTCCTTGGGAACAAAATCCCTGCAAAAAGCTGAATCTCCATCAGTAGATTCAGAGCAACTTAGGCAATAAAATCACCGGATCGAATGTCGGAACTTGGCCCTTCAACGATTATCTGATAAACGCCGACTTAATGGGTCGGCCCAAGCAAACCAAATTCATCGTAATCCTATGAAAATTAAAGGATTACGGCTAAAACTTGAAGCGCCACCAACCTGGGTAATTCGCCGCAAAGTTAAGGGTTTTGCAAAAACAAAGGGCCATCCCATCACCATGCTCTTACATGACCGCCAGATTGCTCAAGAACAGTCGACCCGCTACACCCGATATGTCCGGCGACCTGAAACACCACAAGCAACTCACGAAGCCGAACGCATTGAGTTCGATTTCGATCCCGCGACACAAATCCTCCTAATTCATGGCATTTCAATTTTCCGAGATGGCGAACTCACAAATCGCGCTAAGCTCGAGGAGATCGAGGTGATTCGGCGAAAAGCAGATCCCGATCAGGGAATTTACTCTGGGAGTATCACGGCATTGGTTCGGCTCAACAGACTTCGCCCTGGAGATATCATTGATGTCGAAAGTTCGATCCTCTCAGACGTTGAACTCTTTCCACAGCACTGCTGGTTCTCCGAAAATCTAGAGCACCCTCTTCCTGTGGGACATCAGTATTTCTCTTTGATTTCGAAAAATCATGAACTTTTCAAAATTTCGGTCTCTGAAAATGGACCTAACATTGAATACACCGAAGAGGAAACAGAATGGGGACTCCTGAAAACTTGGGCGAAAGGAAACTCACCCGCCCTCGACCTCCCCCCCCTTCTTCCAGCTGGCTTCAACCCTTTTAAGAATATTTCAATCTCGTCATTCCAATCATGGGGGGCCGTTGCCGCTGAAATTGCCGAACTGTGGGCACAAACCAGAGATCCCGGAAAAGATCTACCCAAAGAACTTACCAAAATCCAAAAAGCTCATCCCCACTCCAAGCGCGAACTCATTGAAGCTATCTTTCAATTTGTCAGGGCCAACATTCAATATCAACCGCTAGAAACTAGTCGACCTGGTCTCGTACCCGAAGATCTTAAACAAATTTGGGAAACACGCCTTGGTGATAATAAAGATAAGGTCAACCTTCTATGCTGGCTCCTGCAAAAATGCGGCTTCGATGCCAGCCCTGCGCTTGTTTCGCTGACTTTGCACGGTAATATTTCTGAAAGACTTCCTGCCCCCATCTTCGACCATGTCGTCGTTTATCTTCGCTATGACAAACGAGATCATTGGATCGACCCTTCCCTGATTCACCATCAAAGAATGTTCTCAACTTGGAATAGCTTGCCTTTCCAGAAAGCTCTTCTCATCTCAAAAGAAACCGAAGGATTCACGGAAATAAAACAAGCTCCTCCAGAACAGGATTTCATCCGTGTTTCCGAGTCATACCATTTTCAAGGGAATGATGCTCTAATCACTGTTCGTCACAAATTTCATGGTGCGGAGGCTGGAAAACTCCGAGGCGAGCTCCATTCCAAAGGGAAACCCACCATTCAAAAGATTTTTCGCAAGAAAGTAAAAAGTACCCGGATCGAGGCAGAGCCAGCCACCGATCTTGAAGTTTCCGACGATCTCGAAAAAAACATTATTATTCTAAGCGGAAAGTTTTCAGCAGTAAATGCCCTCAGCCCAAACCCCAACACAGGGAGAATGATCTGCGACTTTACTCCTTATTCTATATTTGAAACGATTCACGGCATTGATAATTCTGACCGAATTTTCCCCGTTGGACTTTGTCATCCCACCGAAATATTTCACACCATCGAACTCGACCACCCCGATGCCAAAGGGACCAGTATCCCAAAGACTATCATTAACAACGAATTTCTTACATTCGAAGCCGGCACCCAAAACGAGGACACGCATCCTACCCTTTTCTACTACTACCGCTCAAAGACCCCGGAGATTCCAGTCAAAGATCTTCATCGATACCGTCTTAACCTCGATCAAATTAGCGCCGTCATCTCGCTTGTTTTCGAAACAAACCCGGGGCGCGATTCCAAATCTAAGCCCATGCGTCAGCGACTTAATTGGGATGAAGATGAGTTGGAACAACACGATTCACCGCACCCCCCCCAGCCCTTAAAACAAGCAACCAGTGAACCCGCTCCTCCCATCTGGCTTTCCACTATCGGCGGACTCGTCATTATCACCTTCATCATCTTGATTGTCCGATATGCCGCCTCGCTTTGACCTTTAATTGGCACCTGGTCTACGAGGGGCTGTTAAGTCATGCCTTTGCTTGGGAAGGAAGAATGCTTTTCGCTCTTCAGTTTGTGGCACCCCGAGAGGAATTTGGGGGAAAAGATTCCCCTCAGGAATCTCGAGTAAGTTTTGATCCGTAAAAGCAGCCAGCAAGGCAACCAGATCATCAACTTCCTGATCGGTCAGACCAAGGTCGCCCATGTCTTCATGATTCACGGTTCGAGGATAATTTGTAACCCCCCAGCGCTCAGGCTCAAGATCGCGCTTGTTGTATAACTCAATCACCTCTTTTAAAGTTCTGATCGAGCCATTATGCAAGTAGGGAGCCGTTAAAGCAACATTCCGAAGCGACGGGACTTTGAATTTCCCAAGTTCCCCAGCCTTGCCTGTGATAGCTCCGAGTCCCGGGTCGATTTTCCCAATCGCCGGCGCACCCAGATTATCAAATCCAGAATCAGTCAACAAAGGCTCGGGCCAACTTGCAACACCCGTGAGATGACAGGTAGAACACCCCCCCGAAGTTTGAAACACATCAAGCCCACGCTTTTCCGAAAGGCTAAGCGCTTCTTTGTCGCCAGCCCAATACTCATCAATGCGGGCATTGAAGGGGCGAAACATCGGCTCGCGGAGGAAGGCAACCAAAGCTTCAAACGCTTTCTCATTGATCTCCTTGTCAGTAAGATCTTCGAATTCTTTCGCGTAATCCCCGCCACGAAATTTTCCCGCCAACTCTTTAGCACCAGCAAGATTCATTTCGTTCTTATCAAAAAAAGGATGGCGAACCTGGTCCAGAAGATCGTGTGCCCGACCATCTAGAAAAAGCCCACCTTCCACGATATATTCTAACTCGCCATTGTCGTCATAAGTGTCTTCCAACCTTTGAGATGGAATCAGCGCGGCATACATCAATGAAGGTGCATTCCGTCGTCCCACTCGCCCCCTCACGGCGCCCAGAGAAACCCGGCGAGGGTCCGCGAATGCATCCTTAGGGCTGTGACACGAAACACATCCTTGTCCAGGGGGATTAGAAAGTGAGGTATCAAGAAAGATCTTTTCCCCTAGGGCAGCGAGAGGCAGTTTGGCTCCAAAACAAAAAACCACCAAACTCGACCACATGCAAATGGTGAGATTCATTTTGTTACACCAAGTCCAATCGATTTACAGTAAGCGATGCTACGCTCAATTTCCCCTTTTTGATATTTTTGTTCATCTTCTTTCGAAGAAGACTTATGGACCTTCCGGGCCGTCCCTTTGGCCGCCCATTTCTCAAAGGCAACGAGACTCTCAGGTTTACCCAATGCCCAAGATTTCCAAAAGCCCTCTTTTTGAAATGCGAGCTCCCGATTAAAGCCCGAAATCGTCTCGATCTGAACTGGTGAATTCGGGCAAAGCTCTGCGAAACGCTTGAAGTAGGCTTTCCAGTCCACCATTCCTTCCCCCATCGCCGTCCACTGCGCGGTTACCCCGTTCTCACTCTTCCAAACTTGGGTGTCCCGCAAGCTTGTCGTTAGAGTGTACTTTCCAAGATTTTCCAGATTTTCTAGTGGAGTCTCAAGAGTCCAAACTGCATTTCCAGCATCTAAGTTAACACCCACGAAATCTGAACCCGCTGCCTCCACGAGCGACTTCAATTCCAACGAATGCATGTCCCCAGCATGATTTTCCATAGCAACCTTAACACCAAGATCTTCGCACATTCCCTTGCACGACTTGAGAACTTTAACGGTATCTTCAATCCGGGCGGCAATGCCTCCCTTTGTTGTCCGATCTCTTCCATTTCCAAGCACCACGCGGATCACTGGTGATCCTAGGGCCTTTGCAGACCTCAGGCCAAGACGTAGATGTTCTTCGGCTCTTCCCCACTTATCTTTGAAGCTAACTGAAGTCGGGCAAATACTCCAGGTTCCTAGGTAAATCTTGATCCCCTGATCATCGGCGTATTTACGAATCCCAAAAAGATGCTTTTCATCGAGAGATTGAAAGGCATCAAGATCGGTGATGAAAACCGTATCAACCTTGAGTTTTACGGCATAGTCGATGAGTTCCTTGGCCTTCCATCCCATCGCCCGCACCGCGAAATTATCATAGCCCAACAAAAGTGATTTTTTTGATTCCTCTCCAAACACACTGGTGGCAGTCGCTGCGAGAGAGCCAGAAAGAAAATGTCGTCTTTTCATTACTTATTATTCCTACGTTCCTAAAATGAAACAAGTTTCGAATAGGAAGAGCATTCTGCCCGGCTCCTTAAAATGACAAGCCACTTCCAACCCGATCGCTGAAGCTTTTCTATGATATTGAGACCTTTTTATTTTCCAGTCGGCGAGGATTGGACCGAAGTAATTTTTTTAGGCATCACTTCTTTGGCTCAGGAAACGCCACCTGCCGGGGATGCATGAGATAAGCGATCAGGTCACGAACTTGGTCGGTAGAGAGATCTGACATGAGCCCCTGAGGCATGATTGAATCCTGCATTCGAATATTTTTAAAAACGCTTTTCTTTTCAATCGTGATTTTATCCGCAAGTGTTTTAAGAGTTATGGCTTGATCATCGGATGCCGTAATCAAACCACTCATAACTCTCCCATCTTTAAGCGTAATCAAAGACATTTGGTACTCCACCGGGACCACCGAATTCGGCGCAATAATATTTTCCAAAAGGTATCCCAAATCAGCGCGACCCGACCCGGTGAGATCTGGACCTAATTTGCCTCCTTTTCCATAAAGTTGATGACAACTTGCGCAGAGTGTCTGGAACAGCACACGGCCTTTCCCCTTATCTCCTTGGGCTCGGATATCCGGAGTCAACGCTTTCTCAAGATCAATGATCTTCTTCTTCAAATCCTCGTCTGATTCTCTCACTTCACCCCAAACCTCCTGCAGCATCTTTGAAAGATTATCATCCTTCATTGCTAGAATTTGACGGGCATGGAATGGAGTCACCGAGCGCCTTGGGATTTCCCCGACCTTGAGTTCTGCTAAAAGATAACCCGCCCATTTTTTTCGCGTAACAAGGACATCTATCACCGCTGCTCTTTCTTCAGCAAGAGGGAGCCTGTTAAAACTCTTCACCAAGTTTTCCCCAACCTCATCGTCCTCAAATTGAGCCAGACCCTTCACTGCGGTTTCACTAAGTCCCCTCACCCAAAAAAGCTGCTCACAAAAAGGCCGCAAATCTTTCACCTTAGCGTCAATCAAAGCGGCAAGAGCCCGTTTCCTGACCTCAATCTCCTTTCTTTCATCCAGGGCAATAATTTTCAACGAATCCATGGCTCGTCCATCTCCGAACAGAACGCTTAGTTCGCGCGTCAATCTAGGGACACGCTCCGCCAAGATAGGCGAGACCTTACCCCACCCCCTTGGTATTGGAGCTCTTTGGATGCCTTTAAAACCCTCCACTAACCCCTCTAACAAAGCCGCCGTGATCGCTTGATTCGCTGCTGCTATCGCCACCACTTTTTCCACCATCGCAGGTTCCCCACAAGAACACCTAGCTAAGAACGTAGCTAGCGTAGGCCACCTCGTTACCTTCGCAACCTCCAGCTTCTCTTCTCCCAAATGCATCAGGCCAAACCAAACTAACTTTGGCAAGTTATGGTCTAGGGCATCTTCTACTCTTTGAGCCAAAGCTTTTGCCAACACGACCCGATCCTCCACTGCGATCCGTTGTAAGGTGGAAGCCAACGCCAACCTTACTAATCCTGATTGGTCTTCCTTCGCCATCTTCACAAAGCGATCCCGTAATTCAGGATCTGAAGCCACCTTACGATTCTCCATTGGTCCATATACTGAATCAATCGCCCATTCATCCGTCAGCAAGCGAATCGCCCAAACGCGTAGATGTTCATCTTCTTCTTCAAGAATCTTAATCAATACTTCTCTCTCAATTGGCTTCACTGAATGAGCCATCCAAAGCATCCGCAATTTCTTTAAAGGTTCTCCCCCATCAAAAACTTCTGTTGCCAAACTTGCCGCACGATTGCCCGAACGATCAAGAGAAAGGAGCTTCCTTACTTGCCTCCGGCCCCACGGACTCGCAGTCTCATTATAGTCAAACTTTTGCCTGCCGAAAGAGCTGATGATCGGCACCTCTTTTGTGTTTCCATACGAAAACCGATAGATCCGTCCACTTGTCCGGTGCACTCCCGTATGATCATGACACTCCCCCATATCACTCCAATCCAACCCATAAAGCGCCCCGTCAGGTCCTTCTCGAATATCGAGTCCACGAAACCATTCATCCCCCGCTAAAAATTGATCAGGCTCATGGCGAGCAACATATCCACTTCCCTGCCTTTCCAAGCGTTCTCGATTCAATCGTCTTCCATGCTGATTCCATGTCAGCAATTTCCCCCGCCATTCCTCTGGTAAATGATCCCCCTGATAAATGCACATTCCAATATGGGAATGTCCGCCTCCAAATTCATTCGCGGCTCCATTTCTTGATTTGGTCCAGCTTCCCGTCTTATCGAAATGCCAGTGGTCCGCGTGCATTTGAATAGCTTCGTATACGAGAGGATTAATGGACCTCCCAAACGGTCGATCAAAGTGCCCACCTGGAATCATATGCCAAAGATGACCATTCACGGTGTTGATAAAAAATCCTTCGCCATGTTGGTCCCAGTCGTGCCCCCAAGGATTTGTGGTGCCATGCACGATAACCTCAAAAAACTTCCGCTTTGGATGATATCGCCAAATTCCTCCTCGCAGAGGAACTCGCTCTTCATCCAACATTCCCGGAACACCTACATTACCAGGACAAGATCCTCCACACCTTCCATAAAGCCACCCGTCCGGCCCCCACCTCAGTCCATTTGCAAAGTTGTGATAGTTACTCTTTGCAACTGTAAAACCGTCAAGAATCACCTCCGGTTCACTATCCGGAATATCATCGCCATTACGATCTGGAATAAAAAGAAGCTGTGGTGGGCACAACGCCCAAACCCCTCCCGGCTGCACTTCAACACTAGTGAGCATCTGTAGTTTATCCGTGAAAACCTTTCGCTTCTCAGCTTTCCCGTCACGATCTTCATCCTCAAAAATTACAATTCGATCACGCAGAGTTAGATCAAATCGTTTTCCCTTTTCTGCGTAAGTATAATTCTCGGCAACCCACATCCGCTTCTTTACATCCCAAGCCATTGCAATGGGATTCCGCACCTCCGGTTCTGCGGCAAAAACCGTCACCCTGAACCCCTTAGGCAGCTGATACGATTTCGCAGCAGCCTCAGGTGAGATTGGTCCCTTTTTTTTGTTTCTCTCGCTGTTGTATACCTTTGGAAATTCGTCGGCACATAGTAATCCTATCGCGAAAAAAAGAATAATTGGGATTCTCATTAGTCCGTTCAAAAAAGCAGAAAAAACAACAACTGACACTCCAAAAGCCAATCGAATCTCGCTTGCGATTCATCGATTCCGGGATTTACCCCAAGAATAAAATTGGTAAAGGTTAAGGAGTCTTATGAAGTTAAACGCGAACACAGACTTTCTTTACCGTGCGCTAATCTATGTGGCGCTCCATCCAGAGCGATGGGTTACCGCACGCGAGGTTGCAGAAGCTTATAAGCTTTCGCACAATCACATTTCAAAAGTCTGTCAGGAATTGATCCGATGCGGCTTCTTCGATGCACAACGCGGCAGGGGAGGCGGAGTTCAACTGGCGCGCAAACCAGAAGACATCCATCTTGGTGAACTGCTCTTTTTAGATGAAGACAAACCAAAGATTATTGATTGCGAAACTGGAATCGGCGGACCCTGCCGTATCGCGCCTGCCTGTCGACTTAAGGGAATTTTTGCGCAGGCGCAACGCGCATTTCTTGACGTCATGAATTCCCACACTCTAGACGAGGTAATCTCTCAACCAAAGCTTGTTTCGCTCTTCGATCCACAGGCACCAAAGTGACCCCACTCTCTATTCTTTTTCAAGATGAGTGGCTTGTCGCAATTGACAAACCACCAGGTTTTCTTGTCCATCCGTCGGATCAGCCGAAATCTGATGATCTTGTCGCGATGAAAATTCTCCGCGATCAAATTAAAAAAAACATTCGCGTTATTCATCGTCTCGATCAACCAACTTCCGGAGTCGTGATTTTCGCGACGAATTGTGGAGCTGCTCGGAAACTTAGAAAAGATTTTGAAAAGAGAAGAGTCAAAAAAAGATACCTAGCCATGATTCATGGACATCCCTCCAGAGAAGAATGGATTTGTCAGGCTCCTTTAAAAAAGAATCCAGACTCTCCTGAAAAACCAGCGGAAACTTTGTTCCGAGTTCTTGAGAAGCAAGCGCAACAGCTTGCACTCATTGAGGCATTCCCCAATTCGGGCCGGTTCCACCAAATCCGGCGACATCTCCTTGGCTCAGGGCATCCAATCGTGGGCGACTTCCGCTATCGGGAGCACGATCTATGCAAAGAATTTGGAGAAAGAATGAGAATCGGAACCCGGATGCTTCTACAGGCAAAGTCGCTGGAGTTTTGCCACCCGATAACCCAAGTCAGACTCGTGATTGAAGCTCCCATCGATCCGTGTATAAAACATCTCGCAAAAATTTAGCCTGCCCCTCATTCGAGGGAACAGGCCAATGCACTTGTAAACGAAAAGAGAGCGTTACTTTGCAGCAGGAAGAATTACTGAATCGATAACGTGAATCACTCCGTTGGTTCCGACGATGTCAGTTTTTACGATATTTGCCTTATCAATTGTCACTTTTCCACCAGCAATTGCGATGGTAGCTTTAGCTCCATTGAGAGTCTTTACTTTCCCGGCCTTAACATCTGCTGCCATCACTTTTCCAGCAACCACATGATACTTCAGAATTGAAGCAAGCTTGCCCTTATTTTCAGGCTTCAGGAGAGTCGCGACTGTTCCTTCAGGGAGCTTAGCAAACGCCGCGTTGGTTGGGGCGAAAATGGTGAAAGGACCATCCCCAGAAAGGGCGCCCGCAAGTCCCCCAGCTTTCACAGCTGCAACGAGAGTCGAGAAGTCTTCGGCGCCGGCGGCGATTTCGACGACCGATTTGGTGGCCTTTGGTTGTGCCTGGAGAGAAACAGGGAGGAGGAGAGCGGCGGCGGCAAAGAGCGCGGTTGTAATTTTCATAATTTTTTTGGTTGGTTGTTTTTAGGGTGTCGATTTCTTTCGACGGCACACAAAAACACCGCTTTTAAAAATTTCTTCAAAAAAATGCTTTCTAACAAATTTAGGTTGCGGGTTTGAAAATCTGTTATTTACTGGTCGCTTTTTCTTCAGCCTGTCTCTTGCCCAAAACGGCCTCAACACTCCCTAAATCACCTAGAAATTCTGTGCTCCTCCTTGGTCGCTTCTCACAATTACGACAGATCCAATTCCTACAATCATAATGCCAACAGTGAATGATGGATGTCGAATAAACCTTAGGCTTGTCCCTGAATTGCCGGTCCTTTCTTACAACGATTTCAGATTTGCCTTCCAGCGCTTTCCGATTTGGGGTGTGCTGGAAGTCCTATGATGAACGCTCTGAATCACCTTGTCCTCGCCGAGGCAAGCACCGGAAGACTAATCGCCACCCTTATCGCCGCAATCGTCCTTATTCTGGTCCTAATTCTTAAATTTAGAGTCCAGGCCTTCATCTCCCTCCTCCTTGCCAGCATCTTTGTAGGTTTGGCTTCCGGAACGATGTCCATGACCGAGATCGGAAAAACGATCGAAAGCAGCATGGGGAGCAGCCTCGGTTTCATCGCCACCATCATCGGAGTTGGCGCAATCTTTGGCGCTATGATCGAACATTGTGGCGGTGCTCAAAGCCTCGCCAACGGAATGCTCCGTATCACCGGTGAAAAAAGAGCCACTTGGGCCATGCTCTTTTCCGGCTTTCTGATTTCAATCCCAGTCTTCCTCGACGTCGCTCTCGTCATCCTTGCTCCGATTATTTATGCACTCGCCCGCCGGAGTGGAAAATCAGTCACTGTTTACGGTATGCCGCTTCTTGCCGGAATGATGGTCACTCACTCCTTCGTCCCTCCTACTCCTGGACCAACTTGGGTCGCCTATACTTTGGGCATCCCAATTGGAACTGTCATTCTTTACAGCCTCCTCGTTGGAATTCCCACCGCAATCCTCGCAGGAATTTCCTTCGGGGGGCGCATTGCCGCCACCATTCACATCGATCCCCCCGAGTTGGAAACCACCAAGGAAGAGAACCCTCCCTCGTTCGGTATGATCGCAGCAATTTTACTTCTCCCCATTGTCTTGATCGTCGCGGGCTCGATAGTGGAGCAATCGGTAGGAAGCAGTTTGCCCACTGGAATGGAAAAAACTGAGCGCTCTAAAGAGATTAGCGAACTCCTAGGATCAGCGCCTCTGTGGCAACAAACGATTTCGTTTCTTGGTCATCCCATCATCGCGCTCCTCCTCGTCACCTGCCTCAGCCTTTGGCTCCTTGGGACGAAACGTGGTGCCTCCCGCAATACCCTCATGGAGGTTTCTACGAGGGCCCTTGGGCCAGCTGGAATTATCATTCTTATCACTGGTGCCGGTGGAGTTTTCAAAGGGATGCTCGGAGCATCAGGAGTCGGGGATGCCCTCGCAAATGCTTTGGATGGACTCGGCATCTCTACTCTCTTACTAGCCTTTCTCTTTTCTTCAATCTCCCGAATTGCGCAAGGTTCAGCTACTGTCGCCATGGTCATGGCAGCCACCCTAATGTCACCCATCCTCGCTAAGCTCGATCTATCCGACGCCAAACTCTCGCTCATCGTCGTCGCAATCGCCTGCGGT
The DNA here is from genome assembly GCA_022424905.1 of Akkermansiaceae bacterium. Taxonomy (GTDB): domain Bacteria; phylum Verrucomicrobiota; class Verrucomicrobiia; order Verrucomicrobiales; family Akkermansiaceae; genus SW10. The sequence goes on from JAKMGP010000003.1 coordinate 26,721, forward strand.
GCAGCCGGGTTTTCACATGTCAATGACAGTGGTTTCTGGATGGTAAGTCGATATCTCCGCATGACTGAAAAAGAAACTCTCAAAACCTGGAGCGTCGTTTCAACAGCAGTAGCTTTCATTGGAATTGCTCTCGCCTCGATTGTCTGGTTCGTAGTTTCATGAAATCTCTTGTAATCATGGGAGTTAGCGGCTCTGGAAAGACAACCGTGGGAAAGCTTCTCGCTCAAAAGACTGGAGGAATATTTCTAGATGGTGACGACTTTCACCCTCCCGAAAATGTCGCCAAAATGTCTTCAGGAATCCCTCTAAGCGACGAGGATCGCCAGGGCTGGCTAGAGACTCTCGCCTCCATCATCCACGAAGCTGATGATCTTACCATCATCGCGTGCTCGGCTCTGAAAGCCAGCTATCGCGAAATCCTCAAGGAAGGCGAATTCATTTTTCTCCATGGTTCCCCCGAACTCCTCGCAGACCGAATCAAGCAAAGGAGCGGACACTACATGCCACCCGGACTTCTGCAGTCGCAACTTGAAACTTTGGAGGCCCCTACAAATGTCCTCGCTCTCAATGTGGTCGAATCACCACAGACGCTTGTTGAGCAAATAATGGCTCGTTTTAATCTCTGATCTAGCGAGGGTGCGTCGAGACCCTTTCACTCTCTTCATCTTCTCATAGAGGCCACAGACCTATGATTTTCATGATCCCCTGAACAAACTTAGTAGTCTCGAGACAACTTATTGGCGGAGCGATACTGCGTTGGCGAAAGATACATGATCTTTCGGAATGTTCGGCTAAAGTGGGCATGGTCATGAAAGCCACACGCCAACGCAATCTCAGAGATTGTTTGAGAAGAAGAGGCAAGACTATGAGCTGCCGCTTCGATACGAATGCGGAGGAGATACTGTCTTGGAGATGTTCCAAATGACTTTGCAAAGCGTCTCTCGAATTGACTCACCGAAAATCCGGCTATTTTCGCCAGTTTTTTAGAGCTTATTGAATGGGCAAAATTCCTATGGATTTCTTCGACCACCTTCTCGAAACGACAGTTGAAATCCCCTTCTCCTCCAACCTCAGAGAGAGGACGCGAAAAACCAGCGATACCGACAATCTTCCCTCTCTTGTCTCGCAGTGGAATCTTACTCGTTGCAACCAAGCGCGGAGATTTAAAGATCTCAGGAGAGGCTTCGATCCGATTGACCAAAGGCTTTCCAGTATCCATCACCATTAAATCATCATCTCTATAAGCGTCGGCCCGAGGCTTGGAAAAGAAATGATGGTCAGTCTTACCAACCGCATCTGCCTCTGATTTCACCCCACAATGTTCGTGCTTATGTAGACTAAGCGTTTGAAAAAATCCCCCACGATCTTTGACAAAGAACGAGACCTCAGGAATGAGATCAAAAAGCTTTAGAAATTGATCTCCGTCAGCCAGCGATTGAAAAAATTCTCTCTCCTCAAGGCGCATAATGCTGTTTTTATACACAGTATTGCTCCCATTTTGCAAGACAAAGGACAACCAAGAATGTAATATTTACAATGAAGACCAGAACAACATGGCTATTTTGGTTGCACTTCTGCAAACGGAAATATGTTCGATTTATGTGAGTGCTTACCAATCGCACTTTCTAATCACCCCGACGTCCAACAAGACCTTACAGAATGAAATTTCGGATGATGAAATTCAGTATCTTTTCGTATTACAAAGAAGTTCTTAAACATCTCCTAGCGCTCGATTACCATTGAAACCTTTTTTCCCAATATTTCTTTTATTAACCAACTTTCACTTGGCTGCTGAATCGGCTGAAGGTGAGAGGCTCTTTGCTCTCAAAGTCAAACCTCTCTTTTCCTCACGCTGCATGGCTTGCCATGGTGAAGAGGGCAAGAAGATCAAAGGCGGCTTAGACATGCGAAATCGCGCAGCTCTCCTCAAAGGGGGCAATGAATTTGGCGCGAAAGTTCTCGTCCCCGGTGATCCCTCAAAAAGCCAACTTTATCTCGTCACTACCCGAACCGTGGAAGACTACGAAATGCCACCCAAGGAAGCCGACCAACTCTCCGAGGAGGACACTTGGATCATTCGCGATTGGATCAAAGCTGGAGCACCCTGGCCGAATGATGAACGCGTGTCCCAAATCCAAAAACAATTCGCCGAGGGTGAAAAAGTATCCACCTCCAAGGCCCTCAATGAAGATTGGCAAAACCGCCGATACGAATCGAAAAAACTCTGGTCTTATCGTCCTCTTAAAAAAATCACGATTCCCAAGAACAGGCATCCCATTGATCACCTCATTTTAAAGAAACTCGCAAAGGCAAACCTCACACCTGCGCCCCCCGCCGACTCTCGTGAATTGGCTCGACGCCTCTCATTTAGCCTCACCGGACTTCCCCCTTCACCCAAAGATCTCGAAAGTTTCAAAGGTGCCAGCGAATACGCCACTCGCCTCATGGCTACTCCTCATTACGGAGAGCACTTTGCCCAACACTGGCTTGATGTCTCTCGCTACGCGGACTCAGCTGGCTTCGCCAACGATTACTACCGCCCCCACGCCTGGCGCTACCGCGACTACGTAGTGCGAGCTTTTAACAAGGACAAGCCCTACCCCGAGTTTGTTCGCGAACAAATAGCTGGTGACGAAATTTCGTCACGCTCTCCTGAATCACTCATTGCTACTGGTTTCCTCCGCATGGGACCGTGGGAACAAACTGCGATGTCAGTTTTCAAAGAGACTCGACAATTTTGGCTCGATGACGTCACAGATTCGGTCGGCCAGACCTTCCTCGCTCACCCAATGCAATGCGCGAAATGCCACGACCATAAATTCGACCCTGTTCCCACCCGTGATTACTATCGCATGATGGCGATCTTCTCGACCACTCAGTTTGCGGAACACGAGGTCACTTTCCTGAAAAACGAAAACCTCAATCATTTTGAGTCATCACACAACTTAGTGATGACAAAAATCAATGGCTACGAGAGGCAACGCTCAGCCCTTGAACAGAAGATGCAGGCCAATCGTAAAAACGAAAGTGGCGATGCTAAGATCGGGGATAACGGGCTCGATCCTGGAGACGAAGCTTCCAATGCCCGCATCCTCAAAAACATATCACGTCATAAGATTGAGGCTGACCGAACAAACCCCCGTGCCCATGGCGTTTTTACAGGCAAGACGATTAAGAAGAAAAACATCTCTGGCCTCATCGAACCCGTTGCCAAACCCTGGGATGGTCCCGGCTATATTGAGAAAGACACTATCCTCACTGGAGGAAGTGTTTACTCCCCCGGAGACTCGGTAAAACCCGGTGCACTCAGCGCTGCTGAATCACTCGGGAAGATGAAACCCTCTAGTTTCCCGGATGGAAAGGGCAAGAGACGCCTCGCGCTAGCCAACTGGATTGTCGATGCCACTAACCCTCTCACCGCGCGCGTTATCGTTAACCGCGTCTGGTCGTGGCACTTCGGCAAAGCAATCGCCGGGAATCCAAACAACTTTGGTGGGACTGGCGCGATTCCTACTCATCCCGAACTACTCGACTACCTCTCTCTCTGGTTCATCGAAAACGGTTGGTCCATAAAAAAACTTAACCACCTTATCATCTCATCGGCCGCCTATCAACGCAGCTCATACCACCCAGCTCCCGACCTCGTCAAAAAACTAGATCCCACGCAGGCCCTCTACTCAACCTTCAAGCCCAGACGCCTTACCGCCGAAGAACTCCGGGACGCTATGCTTATTGCAAGTGGCGAACTCAATCGCGAGATTGGAGGCCTTTCCGCTCGACCCGACATAAACCTCGAAGTGGCCCGGCAACCCCTCCAGATCATGGGTGGATCTGCCTCGGTCTACGAACCCGATCCCACTCCCGAACAACGAAACCGGCGGAGTCTTTATGCCGAAAAACTTCGAGGCCTCCGCGATCCTTTTTTTGAGACCTTCAACCAGCCCGGCTCAACCAATTCCTGCGAAATTCGCGAAACTTCTACGGTGGCCCCACAAGCCCTTACCCTTATAAATTCGCAAGAAATGCACGATCGAGCCCTCGCTTTCGCTCATCGTCTTGCAAAGGAAACTCAAGACAACAAACAAGTTATCAAGCGTGCCTTTCAACTCGCTCTTGGCCGCGCACCTACTCCCAAGGAAGCGTTAATCTTCCTTGAGGCATGGCGAACAGCCACCTCGGATGAATCAATGCTCTCTCCAAAACAATCTATACTTCCCAACTCTATCATGCGGACTGTTCGCGCAGAAAAAACCGGAGAATTTTACACCTTCAAAGAATTCCTTCCAGTTTCTAAACTATACAAAGCCGATCTCGATCGCAGCCAATGCAATGCTCGTATTCGAGGACTTTCCCACCTCTGTTTAGTCATTTTTAACTCAAACGAATTTGCCTACCTCGACTAAAGCTATGGGTCATCACTTTCATGCAAATCCAACCCGGCGGGAGGCTCTATATGGCCTTGGAACCGGGCTTGGTTCAATTGCCTTTTCCTCCCTGCTTCAGGGCGCTGGATCCAAGACTATCCACCATCCAGCCAAGGCAAAGCGCTGTATCTTTCTCATGATGGAAGGAGGTCCTTCACACATCGACACTTTTGACCCCAAACCCGAACTCACCAAACGTCACCTCCAAAAATTCAACCGCCAAGGCGAGAAGGAAAGCGCGATGTCTTCCGGTCAACGATACTTTGTCAAAAGTCCATTTGAATTTGAAAAAGCCGGGCAAAGCGGAGCCGACATTTCGTCAGAGTGGGTGCATCTTAAAAACCAAGTCGATGACATCTGCTTCTATCGCGGAGCAAAAGTAGACTCAGTGAACCACCCAACCGCATGCTACCAGCTCAATACTGGTAATCGCTTTGGCGGCGATCCAGGGATTGGCTCGTGGGTCACTTATGGGCTCGGGAGCGAAAATCAAAATCTTCCGGGGTTTGTTGTGCTTCCGCGTACCTCTTACCCACAAGGAGGGGCTGGTAATTGGTCGAATGGCTTCCTCCCGGCTGACTTTCAAGGGACTCCACTCCGTCCCAAAGGCAGCCCTATTCTCGATCTCAACCCTCCGACAGGGACGTCACGTCAACGCCAACGGCAAAACCTTGATCTCCTCGCTAAACTTAACCAAGACCACCTTGCAAGACATCGCGATCGAAGCGAACTCAGCGCTCGTATGGCATCCTACGAATTATCTTACCGTATGCAAACGGAGGTCCCAGAGCTCCTTGATCTCAAAGGCGAGCAAGAATCCACTCTCGAAGAATACGGCGTTGGCCAGAAAGACACTGACGCTTTCGGACGAAAATGCCTCCTTGCCCGCCGACTCGTAGAAAAAGGAGTTCGATTCGTACAAGCCTACGCCGGGAATTGGGATAGTCATGACTATATTGCACGTGCCCACGGCTCCCTCATTCGATCAGTCGATAAGCCGATCGCTGCGTTACTTAAAGATCTCAAACAACGCGGCATGTTAGAGAACACTCTCGTCGTTTGGTGCGGAGAATTTGGCCGCACGCCCGACAACGGAATGCGGGGCGGGTTAAGCTATGGCCGCGATCACAACGCCAACGCTATGGCCATGTGGTTTGCTGGTGGTGGAACCAAAGCCGGACACACGATCGGGGCCACCGATGAAATCGGCGCAGAAGCTATTGACTGTGTCCACCATATTCGCGACGTTCACTGCACCATCCTTCATCTCCTCGGCCTAGATGACAATAAGCTCACCTACTACCACGCAGGACGCCATAAACAGCTCTCACAATTCGGTGGTGAGGTGATTAGACAACTCATTGGTTAAGTGCTTCTTTTGGAAGGAAAGCGGAGCGTCCACTCTTCTTTGATACAGCAGATCTGTAAAGCTACAGCGCCACATCAATAGCCTAAATATGCTAGGGCTTCCACCAAGCATCGAGAACCTTGGTCATCTCCGCTACCTTCTCCGGATTGGCCTCTGCTAGATTATTCTTCTCATGGGGATCTGCCTTCACATTATAAAGTTCGGGCTTGCCTTCTAGGTTATTGGGATGTGCTGCCGACTTCCCAGCATAAGGTAATCCATAGTTCTCGGAGTCATGTAAAAGTAGCTTCCAATCGCCTTTCACCACATAGCGCGATTCCATATTTGCGGTTCGATCATTAACATCAAACATATCGTGGTTGCCATCGAATCCAAAAACAACATCGCGCTTTTTAAGCGCAGCTGTATCCCTAAGATCCACTCCAGTCATTGCCTTGGGAACATCAACTCCCACCATTTTTAAGATGGTCGGTGCAATATCGATCGAAGAAACCAAAGTTCTCTTGTCCATCTTGGATTCCACCTTCCCCGGCCACTTGATCATGATTGGGGTACGGATACCCATCTCATAGGGAGCCTGCTTTGAAAGCGGTGCGTAGCGACCAGAATCAACCGACTGAATCCAGCCGTTATCGGTTACGTAGATCACGATGGTATTCTTGGCCAAACCCCGCTTCTCAAATTCCTTAAAAAGCTCTCCACAAGTCTGATCGAACCACTCAACCATCGCGTAATAGCGCGCCACGAATTTACTCTCCCCCTTCTTGAGATACTTATCGAAAAGCTCCTTAGGAGGATTGTGGGGAGTATGAGGAAGAAAAGGAGCGTGCCAGATGAAGAAGGGCTTTTTCTCCTTTGCTGCTTCATCGAGGAAACCCTGGATTGGCTTGATGCCCTCGCGCGAGATTTTCAAACCTGCGTCACCATGACGGCCCCCTTTGGCCGGATCAGCGTGGGTCATAGCATAGGTGAAACCATGGCGTTGCGGCTTACCCTCCCACCATTTTCCGGTCTGTAGACTGAGATAACCTGCCTTACCAAGAAGCCGAGCCAATCCATCCCGCTTTTCATAATCAGCATAGATCTGCTCGTGAATTTTTCCCTCTTCTACGTGATTTCGGTTGAATTTGCCTTTGGCCTTTCCCTTTTTTCTTATGTCATTTCCAGTGATTCCATGAGCTGGAGTGTGCAGTCCGGAAAAGATCGAAGCCAAGGATGGTCGACAAAGCGGCGAGGTCACATAGCCGCGCGTGTAGGTCAGCGATTCCTTGGCAAACTTATCTAGAACTGGCGTTTCAATCATTTTGTGCCCCATAAACGAATAGTCCGTCCACGACTGGTCATCTGAAAGAATAAGCAACACATTGGGACGCTCGTCGGAGAACCCCAAATGGCACATTGCAAAGCATAAGAAAAACGGAAAGCGCTTCATCAGGGAACAGGCTATCTCCCTACCCAACCTTGAAAAGCAGATATTCTTATCGGTTGTTTTTACCGCGCAGCTTGTATCTCACAAAGTCCGAAGTGAGATCCCCTAGGAAAACTAGGGCAGCCCCCAAAGCGACCCACAGAACCATCTCATCATAGAAAAGGGACACCTTGGCATCGGAGATTAAAAAGCCCAGCGAAGCCACCCCCAACATTCCAAGCACCGTGGCCTCACGAATACATGATTCCCATCGATAGAAGAGAAAGAGAACCATCCGAGTAAAACCTGCCGGAACCAATGCCCCAACATAAGCCGAAGTCCTCGATCCTCCCTGCGCCAAAATCACCGAACTTGCCCGACTCGGTGTATTATCAATCACCTCAGCCCCAAGTCGCATCAAAATCCCGCAATTGTGAACCGCCAACGCAAGGATCAAGGCCCAAACCGTCGGTCCAAAAATCCGGAGAAGTAAAAAGGCGAGAATAAACTCCGGCATGGCTCTTCCGAGCATCGCGACACCACGTAATATCGACCCAATAACAGCCCGCCAAGCGAGGCATCCATCCCAAATCCCACGAGGCCTAGATGAAGCCAGCGTGCGAGCAGAAAATCCTACCGCTATCAAAGCTAGGGCACCTGCAAGTAAAATAGAAGTGGTTCCAAGATGGAAGGTTTGCCATACGGCTTGGTTCCCTCCTTCCGACATCTTTTCTCCAAACCAAGATCCAAACTCTCTCCAATCACCATCAGCTTCCCGCACTGGGTAAGGAACAATTTCACCTGTGAATCGATCTAGGTTTCGCATTCTTTGCTCCCAACTGACACCCGCTCCCCAGCGATCTTCAAGCACCCAACTCATCGTTCCGCCAATCAAAATAACCAGTAAGGAACTCCTCAGGAACAAAGAGGTTCCTCTAGATTTCCAGAGGTGCGCAATATCGGACTGACTCACCTCAGGGGTTTTTGAGGGAATTCCTTTCGTCAGTAAATTTCGCATTTTGCCCCCCCACCATTCAAAGAAAACAACAACAGCAAGCAGGGTATAAAGGTAGGTCCAAATTTCCCGATAATGACCATCTTCGTATGCTGTCTTGATCTCGTAGCCCAGCGTCGGGACTCCCACAAAACCCAGCACCGCCGAGGAGCGAATCGCGCACTCAAGGCGATAGAGAGCATAAGTCACTAGATCGGGCAAAGCCCTTGTCACTACTCCCGCACTAAAGGCAGCCAGCCCACCCCCACCACTCATTCGAATCACCCCCGCAGCAGAGCTTTCGCTCTCATCCAATAATTCAGAAAAGATCTTAGCCAAAGTACCCCCATAGGGCAGGGCCATCGCCAATACAGCAGCGAGTGGAGATGTTCCGACTGCTGACAAAAAGAGTAAAGCCCACATCAGTTCATGAACCGAGCG
>JAKMGP010000004.1 GCA_022424905.1 Akkermansiaceae bacterium
GAAGGTCGTCGACGGCAGTGAAACGGCCGACTTGGCGCTGTCGGGGACGACTGGTGGGAGTGAGGCGATCGATACGGCCAAAGGATGAATCCAGCTCGTTAGTCGAGAGCCAGCTAAGGGAAGAATAAGGTTCGATAATATGACGGGCGCCATCGATTCCCCATTTGTCACTGTTGAAATTGGGAAGGAGCTTGTTGAACTTTGTAGAAACATCAAGGTTCGCGGAAACATGAGTCCGGCCGATAGAGTCATCCGGTCCCTGAACTGCTTGATAGTTACTATGGCCGGCACCGAGGCGTGGAACGACGTTCAAATGGCCAGCTTTGGTTGGGAGTGAGAACTCGTGGTAGGTATGGAAGCGAGCGAATCCCCGATCATCGAGAAGGCGGCTGATCTGGCCGAGTCTAGGGTCCCCGGGAAGGAGGGCGTCAGCTTCGCTTTGAAGGCTATCTCTTTGGAATTTTGCGAGCCTCTCTTGGTAGATGCCAAGTGAAGTTTGGCTTTCGTAAAGGAGCGGCGTATCGAGAAAAGGTTGACGGATCCAATCGTGGGTGAACTCGGGAAGGCGGGTATCGCTTTGATAAAAATCATTGAGCCTGAGTCGTGCGCCAAGCTGAGTTAAGCTATTCGCGGACCGCTTAGTGAATCCAAGAAAGTTGTCCGGTGCTCGGTTGATACGAAATAGCGAGGGATCAAAATCTTCAAGATAGTATTCGTCGCTTAGCAGGGTTAAGTTCGTGTCGAAGCTGTATTTAGAGACCGGGGTTTCGAGGAATGGGATCCTGTGAACGAATTCAGCGCGGAATCGATTCGGCTTAATGTTAGTCCGGTCAACTCCGGCACGTTCGTCCTCCGGATTGAGATCATCAATGTAGTAAATCTTTAGCCAGCCATAAGCATCTTTTGAGTCGAGGCGTGTATCAAAAAAGTCCACCCCCATTCCAAGTCCTTTATTAGAATAGAGATCGGCATGCCATTGTGAGAGAAGCCAGGCCCCTTTTTTCTCACTTGTTACTGGGTCCCGTTCGCCACCGAGCATGATTCCGTAACGGTTCTTAACAAAGGCTCCGAGGTTTGTTTGACCACCAGGAGCAATGAGGTAGCCTCGATTTGCATCAAATGGTTGGGCTAGGTATGGGAGCCATAGAAGGTTTCTGTTTCCGATACGGAGGTTGAAGTCCTTAAAGATGATCTTGTCGTCTGGAAAGATAGTTGCGCGTTTTGACTGTAGCCAGAAGTCGGGGTTTTCAGCATCGTGCGTCGTGATGCCGGCGTTTTCCGCTACAAATATCTTCCGATCATTACTTGTGATTTGGCGTATGCTTTTAGCTCTTAGCATAATCGGAGAGAAGCCGAGCCGAAGATCCTTTGTCTCGAAGGATTTTGTCTCGAGATTAAAAACGGAGGATTTACCGCGATACACTAGTCCGTCTTGGTATAGGCTGACGTTGCCAGTAAGCTGGACCGTCTTCTTAGAAAAATTGATAAGTGCTAGGTCCGCATAGGCTTTGAGTCCGGCATCAGTCTTTAGTTGGATGTCTCCAACGTAGCGCACAATGGTATCAGAGGCATTTGGGTTATCCTGGTTGATCGACCCATCGAGACGAATCGTTCTGCCATACATTTCGACACCGGTGGGAAGGGTCGCAAAGGGGGCTTGAGAAGAATTGTTAAGAAGGTCCGAAATCGGATCTTCATCGGGCTCAGTGAGAACAGCAGGGGTTAGTGAGGGAAGGGGTGCAGGCAGGTCATCCTGGCTCGCAGCGAGAAGGAAGGTTAGGACAAAAAAAGCGAATGACCGACGCATAAAGCGTGCAAAAGCTTAGAGAGGAGTCAAAAGGGTGTCCATAGGATTTGCTGGAATTGTTGGGGATCAAGTTTAGGATCGCGTGTTCAATGAAAGACAAGAGCGTAGGTGTGATCGGAGCCTCAGGTCAGATCGGGAGGCATTTATGCGCTGCCCTGATCGCTAGAGGGTGGAAAGTTATCCCGTTTTCCCGATCAGTTCGGGAGGATGGGGGTTTTTGTTGGCGGAGGTGGTCCGGGGAAGAGGAGATTGACCTTGAAGGCCTAACTTCTGTGATCAATTTGTCAGGGGAGGCGATCGATCAGCGATGGACAAAAAAACGTAAGGATCTTTTCCGAAAGAGTCGGGTCGATCTTACCTCAAAGCTTTCCAGGGCGATTGTGAATTCTGATGTCAAAGTCCTGCTTAATGCTTCTGCAACCGGTATTTATGGTGACCGCGGGGATGAGAGCCTCCCTGAAAGTGCCTCAACGGGAAGGAGCTATCTGGCGGAGCTCTGTCGGGATTGGGAAAATGCGGTTGAGCTGCCTCAAAATGTTAGAACGGTCTTTTTACGAACCGGGGTTGTTTTGGGGAAAGATAGTAGGGCTTGGAGAAAAATGAGTAAGATATTCAAGTGGGGAATCGGTGGTAAATTAGGCAACGGCAGACAGTGGATGCCTTGGATCCACTTGGACGACGAAGTGGAGGGAATCGTTTTTTGTCTAGAAAACGAAATTGAAGGTCCTGTGAATTTGGTCGCCCCGGAGTCAGTGCGAAATGCTCAATTTACCAAGGCGGTGGGCAAGGCGATAAAGCGAGTTACTCCATTTGCAGCGCCGGCATTTGGTCTGAAATTGCTTTTGGGCGATTTCGCGAAGGAAGGACTTTTAGCAAGTGCCAGAGTTGTTCCGCAGGTGTTGCTCGATGCAGGCTATGAGTTCAAATATCCAACCATTGAGAAAGCGATGTTTGAAATTGTTGCTAACTAGCTGGTTAGTCAGGCCTTGTTCGCCCATTTTTCGTGCCACTCACGATAAATCTTTGGAGAAATTTCCGAGGGCTTGATTTCCGAGCGACCGCCCCAGAAAACGTTGGTGTAGCTCACTGGGATTCCGACTGATTCAAGGTGTTGATCGATTGCAGCTTTATGCTCAAGGACTTTATCTTTTTCGGTTCCATGGACTACGCCCATAATATTAACATCACCGAATTTCGGACCGCCTTCACGCCAGTAGGCGTGGGTCATGCAGTGGTGACGACCGACTTCGCCTCCGGATTCCATTTCGCGACCCTTGGGGACAGCCCAGTGAAAGAGTCCATTGAAACGAGTGACTCGCTTCCCGGTGTCGGATGGTTTCACGTGCTCGAGGAAAGTAGAAAAACGACCGATCACCTTCTTATTGTCGAGAGTCCTGGCAACTTCAAAGAAGCGTTCAAGCGTAACTCCGGCAATTTTGGCACGGTTATCCCAGCAATTTACGATGATTTCATCTGGCCCGAGTTCCTCTTTGAGAGCGAGGAGAACGTCCCATTCTTCCTGGGTGAGATCGACAACGGTGGTGGTCATCATTTCGGCGGGGACATCGAGTTTCGCTCCGGGTTCTAGGCCTTTACGACGGACGTGGCCGACGCCGAGGGCGAAGACTCCGTTGGCTGGCATTAGAATAAATTCTTCGGCTCCGACTAAACGCTTGAGGACTTCGCCATGTTCTTCAAGTGATTCGCCTTGAGGTACTTTGAGAGTAGTCCAGAGCCGGTAGCTAGAACCGGAAATCTGGCCGTCGGTCGAGCGAATGACGACGTGACCAGAGAAGGGATCTTTTTTGGCCATAAAGTCGAAAGCGTCGTTGAGCTTTTCCTCGGGGAGGCGCCAAGCAACGAGTGCTCCGTGGGCTAGCTTTGTTGCGAGCATGGTCTGGCGAACACGGCGAATGACTCCAGCTTCTAGCATCGCTCGGATTCGCTCAAGAACGAGATTAAGTTCAACACCGGATTCTTTAGCAATGATGGAAAATGGGTCTTGTTGGAACCCAGAAACCAAGTCTTCTGAGACACTGAGAATTTTTGCGTTGATAGGGTCGTCGTGTTCGGTGGGGATATTGCTCATTGTTGAAAGAGTTTCTTTTACGAATTGGTAGGCTGCTTCTTTATCAGAAAGTCTTCCCTCCAGTTGCTCGGTTTGAACTTCGTGAAGAATTTTGCCAATTTTTGGCCCGGGGGCGATCTCGAAATCATGGATAAGATCGTGCCCAGTAAGGAGCGCCTTGGGGATTAGAGGTTCTTTAGCGAAATCTTCTATCTTATTCCTAACAAAGTCATAGTTTTGCCGTAAGCCGTTTGAGCTGTCGCAGTCGACACGATGGAGCTCTATCTCCATACTAAAAGTCTCCGCCGACATGAATCGCTTTAACTTGGCAGTACGCATTTCTCTCACATGCATAAAGCGCATGTGGCGGGAAACCATGAAGGTGACATCCTCTATCGTTTGATTCGAATAGCGCAGGCGACGGAGGATTCTTTCGGCTATTTGAGCTCCAACTTTATCGTGGCTATTAAAGCGAAGTCGTTCTGCTTCGGCATCCCAAGTTTGGGTGGCAGGTTTGCCAATATCGTGAAAAAGCACTGCAAGTGCGAGGGGCAGAGGAGGTGAATCGAGAAGGGAGAGGGCAATACGAGTATGAACGTAGACGTCACCCTCTGGGTGCCATTGGGGGGGCTGTTCGCAGCCCTGTAAGTCGATGACTTCAGGTAAAAACTCCGTAATGAGCCCGGACTCGACGAGGAGGTCAAGGCCACGGCCGCGGTCGCGAGCAATAATGATACGTGAAAATTCGTCGCGGATTCGCTCAGGTGAAATTTGTGAGAGAAGGGGAGCGCATTCTTGGATGGCGATCCAAGTTTGAGGCTCGATTTTAAATCCGGTGGTGGTGGCGAAACGAATTGCGCGGAGAAGGCGTAGAGCGTCTTCCTCAAAACGGTCCTTAGGATTCCCGATAGCGCGCAGGATTTTGGAGTCAAGATCGGCGCGCCCCCCTACGTGGTCAATGATTTCTCTCGTGAGGGGATCCTGAAAGAGTCCATTGATGGTAAAGTCGCGGCGTTGTGCGTCGTTTTCAGGCGAGGAAAATTCGATCGAATCAGGACGGCGTCCATCTTTGTAAGAGCCGTCGGTTCGAAAGGTCGCGACTTCGATCATTTCACCTTCACCCTTTATGATAATAACGCCGAAGTGTTTGCCGATGGCATCTGATTTTGGGAAAAGCGCCTGCACCTCATCGGGCCGAGCTGAGGTCGCGAGGTCGTAGTCCTTCGGAGTTTGTCCGAGAAGTTGGTCCCGAACAGCTCCGCCGGCAAAGTAAACGACGTGACCAGCCTCCCGTAAAATATGGGCGGATCGGATGGCGAGTTCCTTCTGGTTGCTCATGGCTCGGAGCGACAAACTTGTCGTGTTGTGGCCTGTAGGCAACTGGAAAACAAAGCGTTTTAATACGATTGGATGATTTTTCGATTCTTCAACTCTGTCTAGGGAGTTCAGGGGGCTTTTTAAGTAGAGAGCTTCAGGTCTATTATGTTGAGGGTGAAAAAATCTCGGAAAGCGTTCTGTAGGTTTTTAAGTTTGAGGGTGGGGAAGGGGATATTCTATCGTTTTTTTTTATGAAGATCTCTCCCTACATCCTCTTTAGTTCATTGCTGGGGAGTCTTGTTGTTGCCGAACAAAAGACGATGCTTGAAAGTTTTACGGTTGCGCCAGGATTAGAAGCGAAACTTTGGGCGGGAATGGAGTTGTTACATAGTCCGGTGGCGATGGATGTGGATGCTAAAGGTCGGGTTTGGGTGACGGAAGATTTGCAAGGATCAGGAGAAAAGAGTGTGCATGCCCGCATTAAAATCCTTGAAGATACCGATCGCGACGGGAAAGCGGACTTGGTTAAAGAATTTGGGCCAACCTTTAGTTCAAAACCGATGGGGATCAGCGTTTTTGACAATAAAATTGTGGTTTCGATGGCTCCAAATATTCATGTTTATACCGATGTAGATCGAGATGATGTTTTTGATCCCAAAGTCGACAAAGAGGAAATCATAGCGAAGGGTTTTCATGGGAAGAGCCATGATCATGCCCTTCATGCGGTGGTCCCGGGTCCGAGCGGCAAGTGGTATGTCAATCATGGCAACATTGGAGCTGATGTCACGATGGCGGATGGGCGTGGGATTCACGCGAGTTCGTATTACAGCCAGAACCCGCAGAGCATTGGAAAGAAGAGTTTCGATGGACGAATTTACGTGGGTGGGTTTGGGCTTCGCATGAACCCGGATGGCAGCGGAGCTGAGGTTATTTTTCAGAATTCTCGCAATGCACACGCGATGTCGGTGACTTCCCTTGGGGATATTTTACAGGCCGACAATGATGATCCGGCTCACGCGCGCGCGGCTTGGGTGATGGAGCATTCGAATTTTGGTTACGCTGCGTTGGAGGATGGTAACCGTTCTTGGGAGGACTCGGCGAAGAGTTGGGAAAAAAAGACGGTAACGGCCGAGATTATGAATGATGCTTATGAGCGGCATTCTAAGTCATCGCTGCGTCGTGACGAGGGACACTGGCGGGAGCATTTCCCGGGGGTCACTCCGCCGGGAAATCTATGGGGTCCGGGAGCTCCAACGGGTGATTATTTCATCGAGGGAGATGAGTTGGGGAAAGAGTATCGCGGGAAATATTTGGTTTGTGAGACAGTGCATCGTGCTGTTTTTGCTTTTGATTTGAAGCGAGGAGATGGACGGATCGAGCTGGAGAATCTTGATAAATCGTTCTTTGCGGCCGATCGTCGTTCCAAGAACAGGGCAGCATCGGGTTTCCTGCCCTCGGATGTGGTGGCTGGAACAGATGGTGCACTTTTTGTGAGTGATTGGAATTCGCATACTAATGCTCGGGGCTCCGGGAATGCGTTAGGTGGGATTTTTCGCATTGCGAAGAAGGGGGCTCCGATCAAGCTGCCCAAGATAAATTTTTCAACGACTGATGGTCTACTTGAAGCACTAAAAAGTCCTGCACCGGGAGTTCGATGGTTTGCCCAGAAATGCCTCATAAAAAAGGGTGATGCTTTTGAGAAATTAATGGAGTTTTGTAGGATCTATAAGGGCAATCCTTACTATGTAGCCCGGGCAACGTATGCGTTGGCGCAGTTGGATGATATCAAGGGAGCTGCCGCCGTTCAGTTGATGCTCAGGTCCGACGACGAACAGTGGAGAGTTCTCGCGATCCGAGCGTTGCGCATGGCAGATAAGAAATTCCTTCAGTCGGTTGTCTCGCAAATGTCAGATGATCCATCTCAGTCCGTTCGGATGGAGTTGCTAGCTTTGATGCGTGGATTAGAGTGGCGTGACGTCAAGGATGGTTTAGTAAAGTTGATTGCGGGCTATGATGGAAAGAATCGCTATTACCTTGAGGCGCTTGGTGCGGTTTGCGATGAGTTTGAATCCCAAGTTTACCTCGGATTGGTGAAACCTCAGCAGCCTGATCCGAAGGTTTGGAATGAGCGGCAAATGAATCTGGCATGGCGGCTTCGGAGTCCGGAAGCTCTGGCTGATTTGGCCGAGTGCATGATGGCGAATAAGGTCGGTGTGGAGAGTTTCCGGCGATTAGCTTACACGTTTGCACTTTGTTATTCTAATGAAGAGAGAAATCGAAATCTGAACCTTATGAAGAGGTTTGCGGAATACGAGGCCTTTCAAGGTGAGGATTACCAGACGATTATTAAGGAGTTTATCGAGAAGGATATTAGCGATCCCGATCCGGTCCCTCTGACACAGAGTTATCTTTTTCCAACGAAGTTTGGTATTCCCACCGAGCTTGGTTCGGTTGATGAGATTGCTTCGTTAAGACCTAATAATAGGAATGGACGAAGCAAAGCAGCTCTGTGCATGGTATGCCATCAGATCGGTGGAGCCGGCACGCCGTTTGGTCCAGATTTGACAAATTGGGGGCAAGTGAGGGATGTTAAAGAGGTGATTCGGGCGATGGTCGACCCGTCGGCTGAATTGGCACATGGCTATGACAAACCGGTGGTGGTGACGCAGAGTGGACATCGCCTCGAAGGAGTTTCACGAGGCTACAGTTGGCATGCTGGAGCGATTCGAGTGAAAACGATGGGTGGACTCACGTTAAAGGTGCCGCATCGTCGGCCACATGCGAAAATTGAGTATCTCAAGGATCATTCCTGGATGCCTTCTGCTTCTGCGATGGGGCTGAAGAACCAGGACGTGCGCGATATTGCAGCATACTTGATGAGCGATATCGCTGGCGAAGTTGATAGCGGATTGGTTGTGAAGATGGTGCCGAAGTTTAGTCGTGGTGAGGGCCCGGGGTGGGTCGAGTTGACTGGCGAGGATTTTCTGAACGTGAACTGCCGCGCTGATACCTGGAAATGGCAAGGGAGCCATGCTTGGTGCACGGGCAGCCCGACCGGCGTGATTCGTTATCGAAAGCCACTGACTAATTTTGAATTTTCCTGCGAATGGATGCATAAGAAAAAGGGGGGGAATTCTGGGGTCTTTGTGTGGGCGACTCCGCAGTCTGTTAATCGATTGATGGCTGGTAAGGGTGCCTTACCTCATGGAATTGAGGTGCAAGTTCTCGATCTAGGATACAGAGAGATTTACGAGGCTCAGTATAAGAAAAAGGGCGATTGGTTCACGAGTCACGGTGACGTTTTTCCGGTGGGCCCTATCAAAATGAAGCCCTTTCCTCCAGTGGCGCCAAATGGAAAGCGGAGCTTTCCCTCAAAGAACAGGACAAAAGGGATTCACGAATGGAATCATTACTATATTCGAGCTACCGATGGAGAGGTTCGACTTTGGGTGAATGGGGAAGAGGTCTCAGGAGGAGAGGGGATTAGTCCGGCGGCCGGTTATTTGTGCCTCGAATCAGAAGGCGCTCCAATTGAATTTAAAAATATACGGTTAAGAATCTTGCCTCCGTTCGAAACCAAGATGGAGGTTGATGTCCATAATCCTCCGCCCGCTCTTGAGCCCGTAAATATGAAAGGACATGCCTTGTTAGGAAAGTGGTCCTACGCTGGTAATCATACTCGTGAGTTTCTTTCTGATGGACGATGCATCTTGCGCAATGGAGAGGAGATGGTCTGGAGTAAGCGCGTAATGGCTGCGACGAGAGACTCAGCAGTCCTTGAGGGTGGTTACACCCACGTTTTGAAGGGTGAGACACTGCATATCGAAGGGCGATACCAGGCCGTGCGAAAATAGCGTCATTCTAGGGCCCACTTTAGAAGCTCTTCAGAGTCATTCCAGATTTCTGGACTTGTAGATCCAAGAGTAACGACGATGACAGCTTTACCACGGAGGACACCCGATGAGACGAGGCAGCGCCCGGCGGCAGAGGTGTAACCAGTTTTCATGCCCGTGCAGTAAGGAAGGCGTTTAAGGATTTTATTGGTGTTTTTGAGGATTTTGGTGCGGCCATCTGGGAAGGTGAATGTGTATTCCTTGGTTCGCATACACTGACGATAGAAGGGGATTTTGGTGATTTCCCGTGCGAGGATGGCGATATCGAGAGCGGTGGAAAACTGGCCTTTTTCGGTGAGCCCATGGGGGTTTTTGAAATTAGATTGGTTCATTCCAAGCGAGCGAGCCGTTTGGTTCATGTAATTCACGAATGCCGATTGGGAACCAGAGACATCTCGAGCTAGAACTCTTGCAACATCATTTCCTGATTTTACGAGAAGGGCTTTGACTAGAGTCTGGCGCGTGTAGTTTTCGCCTGCGGTCACGTAAATTTTCGTGGGTTCAACCTTGGTGTCAGTAGATTGGACAGTGACGGGGTCGCTGAGTGGTCCGGCACGGTAGACACAAAGTGCGGTTAGAAGCTTTTGGGTGCTAGCAACGGCTCGTCGCGTACGTGCGTTCTTTTGGAAAAGAATGCGCCCGGTTAGGGTGTCAATTACGATTGCACTTTTTGCTTTGATCGAGGGAGTAGCGCCCGATGGAAGGTTGGGGCGAACAACAAGCGGCTGAGCGCTGACTGGTGGTGCTACTTGCTGTGGAGTTTCGCTCGGACTACAAGCGACAAAAATGCAGGCGCTGGAGGTGAGAGCAATCTCTCTAAGTTTCATGACGCAAGTGTGGCCAATCGATTGTCACTGGCAAGCGAAAGCCTGACCCTCGAGGCGCGAATCGCGCACTTGCCCCTGGTTAAGAGGAGCAAGTATGTGTTTTGCTGGCATCTAGCCATTTTCGTCCATTAGAGCAGGGAAAAAGGCCAAACTAAATCTGTTATCAAGATTACCGGGCAGGGATGAGGTTCATACAGCTTCTCTCTCCCACTTACGAAGTTGGTGAAGAAGTTTTTTTTCGATGATCTTGTCGCGGGGCTGGTCGCCATAGAGGACCGAATAGTGATATTGGAGGAGCTTGACGGTGAAGTCCGGCGCAGTGATTTTTTCCAAATGAGTCCGGAGGGTGCAGCCGGATGGCATGGGTTGACCGTGAGCTAAGCAGGCACGCCGAAAAGCAGAAAGGTAGTTTGGTGAATTGGGTAAGACTCCAGCAACTAGGCTGTTCTCGCTGATCGGAACGGGGGGGCGTTTCACGATCAAAGCGCCTATAAGGAGCGCGAATAGAGCCACGCCAATCCAAAGTGAGGCTTTGAGAAGGGGGACCGTATTTTTCTCATTTAATGTTGTTTCGGCGTCTCCAAAATTTGCCGTATAAGGCGAAATCTCGTTAGTTCCTGCCACTGATGGTAAGCCTTCTTCACGTAATGCGGGGGTCGTTTCAAAAATGACCCAGCCATGGTCTTTGAGATAGATTTCAGCCCAGGCATGTGCTTCTCGAGCGCGAAAGACGAAAAGGTTAGGGTCCGAGAAATAACGACCGCCAGACCAGCCAAAGGCGATACGCGCGGGAATTCCCATTGCTCGGGCGAGTAGGACAGTAGCTGTCGCAAAGTGAGTGCAGTAACCCGTTTTGGTTTCAAAAAGAAAGCTCTCGACCGGTTCGGCCATCGCAGGCATTGCGGGGTCAAGAGAGTAGCGACTATTCTCATGAAGGTATCGGCGTAAGGATAGCAAAGATTCCCGGGTAGGTGCTCCAAATCTAGCGGCGAGCGTTTTGATTTTTCCTCGGAGTTTGGGATTGCTCGGGAGCTCTAAATACTCAGGTGAGATTAGAGTTCCTGGAATGATTTCAAGGATGTTTTTGAAGTCTAAGGGGGCCGAGGTCACCTCGTAACGGTATTCTTCTGCCCGAATGGTATTTGGGGGGAGGCGGAAAGTATCTGGTGAGATTTCACGAAGAGTTGGTTGTTTGATCGAGAGCAAATTTGGAACGGTGATAGCAAGGGTTGGGCCGCCTCGATTGACTTGATGTGAAATCTCGTAGGTCATCTTTGGCTCGGTTGGAGTGACCGCAAAATTGATCACCTCGTTTCGTGCTGAAAGCGTTCGGGGTACCATGGAGAGCGGAAACCATGATTCTTCGCGATAGGTAGCTAGTGTGAAATTTCTCAAAAAACGCTCTCGGTCTAAAAGGATGCGGGCGTCGTTGGGTGTCGCGGGGAAAAGATAGACCTCGGGGCGGTTTGAGGGCCTGACTTTTTTATTTTTATTGAGTGATCGACGGCCGGGGCCAGAAAAGAGCCAGTTGGAAGTGACCAAGCTTTCATTCTCTCCGTTTGACCCTCTGTCCTTTTCTTGGCTTTCGTTGCTGTTTTTTTTCTTTTCGTAATCCGAGTCAGATTGAAGGAGGTCATTTACGGCGAGGGCAAATCTTTCGGATTTTTCAGGAACAATCGAGAGGAAGACGAGAAAAAAGCATTCGATAAGGAGGATAGCGAGACTGATGGCAAGATAGTCAAAAGCCCTAGGTTGGCGGGCGGATTTAGCGAGTGTTGAAGTGGATCTCTCACAGTGTCCCCAAAAAGAGAAAGTAATTACGAGGAGAGAGGCGCTGACGAAAATTCTTACGATAGGGTGCCATTGTTCTGGCCAGCCGCGAAGTAAGATGTAGCCGGCGATTACAGCTAGAATCAGCAACCCTGATCTCATTTTGTCTTAAGGTTGTGGGGCTGAGGTGAGGTTATCGAGGGCGTCGAAATATCGAGGGAAAATGGGTTTCCAGCCTGTTCCACGGATCTTATGATTAAGGACGCGCTTATGGGTCCAAGCTCTTTTGCGTGAAGTGTTTTTTTCGCCAGTGAGTGGAAGAGGCTTATCGAAGTAATCGGCGAGTTCCTGATAGCACTTCAGTTGTGAGATCGGATGATCGTCTGTGATGTTGAAAATGCCTGAAAGTTTCTGGTGGGCAAGATGAAGAGTAGCAAGGGCAGCATCCTTAACATGAATTTGATTTAAGATGCGTTCCCCGGACTCTTCAATTACTGCGGAACCGTCCAAAAATTTCCGCAGGACGACGCTACGACCAGGCCCGTAAAGTCCAGCAAGGCGTGCCACGGTTCCGTTTGCCTTAAGGACAATTTCCTCAGCTTTGAGTAGGAGTTGCGAAGTTTCGCGAATGGGGGATGTCGGTGAGATTTCGTCAACGCCCGAACCATCGGTTTGGTGGTAAACCGAGGTGGATGAAGTGAGAATCAGGTGGCTGTTCGGGAAGTTTTGTAAAAGATTTTGAGCTCCTTTTACAAAAACGGCGTGGTAAGCTTCTGCCCCGCCACGTCCCGATGAAGCGCAATGTACGATCACTTCTGGAGGTTGGATTTTTTCGGCAAGATCAGAGACTTCTTTGGATGACGAAAGATCGCATGCTTCATGGCCATCTCCACCTGATTTGGTGGAGGTGGTGACGTGGTAAGTCGTCGCTAATTTAGCGATTTCTGATCCCAAGTAACCAGCGCCCGCGATAAGTAAAGATGGCTTCATCTGGAAGAGTAGTAGCGGGCGAGACCTTCGGCAACTGCTTGCGCGTATTCTTGATAAATTTCCCCGGGGTTTTTTCGATAACGGGAAATAAAAGGAATGCTGTTCATGACGTAGGGTTCCATGAAAATTACGGGGCACTGATACAATCTGTTTGCGAGGAGGTTCCGCGCCCAGAGGTTGGGATGATTGGCTAGATTTTGGGAAGCGCGCGCTGAATCAGGATAATGATAAGCTGGAAGTTTGATGCTTTGATTAAAGGATGCCGCTACCTCACGGGCGAGGGCAATTTCTTCGGTAATCGTGCCGGAGAGGAGTCTTTGGAGCATTTCAAATCGTTCATCTTCGTGCGCAAGTTCACCTTTCGTGTAGGTTCCATTGAGAATGATGTGAAAATGTTGATCTGGAGTGAGGTCTTTTGACGCAGTGCCGTTAAAGTGGAGGCAGATGACAAGGTCGGGTTTGATGGTTTGATTGACGATATTGGCTCGAGCACGAATTTCGGATGTTCGATAAAAAAGCCTAGGATCTGCGAAATCTTGCGCTCGATTTTTTGTGACCGGTTCTAGTTTGGAGCGAACTAAGATGGCCGAGGCACCTAATTTTTCGAGAAGTGGCTTAAGGATGAGGGCTGTTTTAAGGGTCATCGTTCCTTCGCGAATCGTGAGGTCATCGTGATTGTGTTCACGTTCTTCGATTCTGGCGAAATCCCCACCGATATGGCCAGGGTCGATAGCGATGATGAGATCTTCAAGCGGGAGCTCGCGGTCATCTGAAAGGTCGGCTCGGGTTTTCCAATTAAATAGGGACCCTGGAGCAGGTTTGTCCTGCGGAGAGAAAACGAGTCGATAGTTTCCAATAAGGGCTTGATTCGTCGATTCGTCGATTGTGATCCATTCCTTCCATGAGGGGTCTCTTGTGTAAATTGTCTCGAGCCGATTGAGGAATGTCTCCTTCGAGATCGTATTTTGAAACCGGTCGAGCTTTGACCAGTCTGGTGGACGGCCGAATGGGGCTAGATCGTCTGGTTTAGAAGGAATCGAAGAGGCAGAGGACGGGGGTGGGATCTGCGTGGGAGGAGTTTCCCGAAGGAGATAAACTCCGATCGTGATTAGCAAAAAAATGGGAATGGCAATGAGGAGCCACCGGAAGCTCTTGAGCGCGGTTGGAGATTGGTAACTCATCCTTATCAAGGTCGCTAATCAGATGAGACCTGCAACTCAAAAGGCACAGGCTAAGCATATCTTTCCTTGATGCAGCGATTTTCGGGGCTTTTCAGGCTTAGGCGCTTCAATTAGGGTGATTGCGGCAGATCATGATGAAGATTTTATTTCTAGGAGATATTGTAGGATCCCCGGGGCGGAGTGCGGTAATTGAGAATTTGGCGGGAATTAAGAAGGAGTATGAGATCGATTTTATTATTGTGAACGGGGAAAACTCGGCCGGAGGCCGTGGAATAACCCCGAAAATCTGCATCGATTTGCTCCGTGCCGGGGCTGCCGTCGTCACGACAGGGGATCATGTTTGGGATCAGCGCGAGATTTTCGATTACTTTCCGACCGAGCCCCGTTTGCTGAGGCCAATTAATTTTGTCGATGCGCCTGGTGCAGGCTCGGTGGTTTTGGAGACAGCAAAAGGGAAGGTCGCGGTGCTAAACGCAATGGGGAGAACCTTTATGAGCCCTCCATTAGAAAATCCTCTGCCCTTGCTAGAGGCTGAAATCTCCCGTCTGAAGGAAGATGGAGCGAAAATAGTAGTCGTTGATTTCCATGCCGAAGCGACCAGCGATAAGATTGCCATGGGTCGAGCCCTCGATGGCAAGGTTTCTCTTGTTGTGGGAACTCACACTCATGTCCAAACAGCTGACGAACAAATTTTTCCCGAAGGAACAGCTTTCCTGACAGATGCTGGAATGTGCGGACCGGATGCTTCGGTCTTGGGGCGCGAGGTGGATTCGGTAGTCTGGCGTTTTCGGACCGGTCTTCCTACGCGGTTTCCGGTCGCAAAAGGTCCTGTGCGACTTTGTGGCGTCATTGTAGAGGTAGACGAAAGGTCAGGTAAGTCGACTTCGATTGAGCGCTTCTCGCGTTTGATCGAAGAATAACAGGAAAAGAGATAGGTTTCGAAAGGAGTTGATACTGCTGAAACCCCCTAGAATAATGGTCTCATTAGAAAAAAACTTTCTTTTGAAAATACTTTTGACAGTGTGATCGACTTTGCTAGTTTGCGCCCCGCTTTCGGCAGCGGGGCGAGATGAGACCGAGGGACGCAATTAAATACAGCGTTCCTTCCTCCCCTCAACTCACTTCCGGACGCATTCACATTAACTCTCTGGTTCTGCTTTTGTAGCTCAGGGGTAGAGCGCGTCCTTGGTAAGGACGAGGTCGCGGGTTCAATTCCCGCCAAAAGCTCCAGAGAGTGTGTGAGACGACCAAAAACCAGCTAAAACCTAATCAACCAATACAATGGCTAAAGAACAGTTCGAACGGAATAAGCCTCACGTCAACGTCGGCACTATCGGTCACGTTGACCACGGTAAAACCACCCTCACCGCTGCTATCACTACTATCCTCGCAGAGGCGCAGGGTGGTGAAGCAAAGGCTTATGATGAAATCGACGCCGCTCCCGAGGAGAAAGAGCGTGGTATCACAATCTCCACTGCTCATGTTGAGTATGAGACCGAAAATCGTCACTACGCTCACGTTGACTGCCCAGGTCACGCTGACTACGTGAAAAATATGATCACTGGAGCTGCCCAAATGGATGGTGGTATTCTTGTGGTTTCCGCAGCTGACGGCCCAATGCCGCAGACTCGTGAGCACATCCTCCTTGCCCGTCAGGTTGGAGTGCCTGCGCTTGTAGTTTTCCTTAATAAGACTGACCAAGTCGATGACGAAGAGCTTCTTGAGCTCGTCGAGATGGAGGTGCGCGAGCTTCTCAGTCAGTATGAGTTTCCCGGCGATGACATCCCAGTCGTCAAAGGTTCCGCCCTTAAGGCTCTCGAAGGTGATGCTGCTCAAAAAGAAGCGATCCTCAAGCTCATGGAGGCTGTTGACAGCTACATTCCTGAGCCCGAGCGCCCTGTTGACCAAGATTTCCTCATGCCAATTGAGGACGTGTTCTCGATCGAAGGTCGTGGAACTGTGGCCACTGGCCGTATCGAGCGTGGAATCGTCAAGAAGATGGAAGAAGTTGAAATCGTGGGTATCCGCGACACGCAAAAGACCACCATTACTGACATCGAGATGTTCCGTAAGCTTCTTGATGAAGGTCGTGCAGGCGATAATGTCGGTCTTCTTGTCCGTGGACTTAAGAAGGACGATCTCGAGCGTGGCCAGTGCATCGTGAAGCCTGGTTCTGTGAATCCTCACACCAAGTTCACGGCAGAGGTTTATGTCCTCTCCAAGGACGAAGGTGGACGTCACACTCCGTTTTTCGCCAACTATCGCCCGCAGTTCTACTTCCGTACGACTGATGTGACCGGTTCCGTCGATCTTCCTGAGGGAGTTGAGATGGTAATGCCTGGTGACAATGTGAGCCTCACCATCACCCTCATTACTCCTGTCGCAATGGAGAAATCCATGCGTTTCGCGATCCGCGAAGGTGGCCGCACCGTTGGTGCTGGTCGCGTCGGAGACATCATCGAGTAATTTCGATTCTAGACAGGTTGGCTTTCCTAGGTGGAAAGGCGGCCTGTTTGCTGGTTCTACAGGGGCACTCTTATCAAGGAGTGCCCCTCAGTCGCCTCAAAACACAAACACTCTCGAAAGCAAAGATAGGACAGTAGCTCAATTGGTAGAGCATCGGTTTCCAAAACCGAGGGTTGCAGGTTCGAGTCCTGTCTGTCCTGCCACTTTCATCATATTCCAATGAAAATCTTCAAATTCCCCGGGAAACTCTTCACATTTATCGGTGAGGTTAAGACCGAACTCCGTAAAGCATCTTGGCCCTGGGAATCTGATCCCAAAGTTCGTGGATTTAAAAAATATAAGGAACTCATCGATTCAACGGTCGTTGTTCTTATCGCGATAATCCTTTTAGCTGCTTACGTCGCACTTTGGGATCTCATTCACACCGAGGCGGTCACTTTTCTTGGCGGATTAGCCAACTAAGCGCCCCTTCTTCATCAATTTTCCGTTTCACTTCAGCTTCGAAACAACCCTTTTAAAATGCCCACCATTCCAGCACCCAAAGATCAGTGGTATGTCGTCCATGTCCTTTCTGGTCAAGAAAACAAGGTCAAGGACCGCATTGCTCGACTTGTTGAATCAGAAGAGCTTGGCGACAAAATATTCAAGGTTCTTGTGCCTACTGAATTGGTTTCCGAAGTGCGAGCGGGCAAAAAGACTGAGCAGAAAAAGAAATTTTTTCCCGGTTACGTAATCATCAACATGCATCTCCTAGACGAGCATAATGATGTTGTAGAGGACACTTGGTCTTTCATGCAGCAGCTCGATGGGGCCATTGGTTTCGCTGGAGCCCGCAACAAGCCTATACCGATGCGCCCTAAGGAGGTCGCTAGTATGCTCAGCCAGATCGAAGAGCGCGAAGGAAGTGTCCGTCCATCTATCGAGTTCGAGGTTGGGGACACAGTCAAAGTCTCCGATGGTCCTTTCGAATCTCAGAATGGTATCGTTGAGGAAATCGATCCTGAGCGTGGGAAAATGCGCGTTGCTGTCACCATTTTTGGTCGTTCTACCCCCGTTGAACTTGAATACTGGCAGGTTGAGAAAGCCTAAAGTCCTGAAATCGTAAGATCGAAGCGGTTTCATCTTGACTTTTTTCGATAAATATTACCACACCCCTCCCCGCCGCCCCCGGCAACACTCACTTACAATTCTAAAATCATGGCCAAGGAAGTAAAACAAGTCCTCAAACTCCAGATTCAGGCTGGACAAGCCAATCCTTCTCCTCCCGTCGGGCCTGCGCTTGGTCAGGCTGGGGTGAACATTATGGGATTCTGTAAGGAATTTAATGCTCGCACCCAAGCATCTGCCGGTGATCTTCTTCCAACAGTTATCACAGTTTACAAGGACGCGAGCTTCGATTTTGTCACCAAACAGCCTCCCGCCGCCGTTCTCCTCAAGAAGGCTGCTGGTATCGCATCTGGTTCCGGAGAGCCCAATAAGGTTAAGGTTGGGAAAATCAGTAAGGCTAAGCTTCTCGAGGTAGTTGAGCGTAAAATGCCTGATCTCAACACCAGTGATCCTGAGCAAGCTGCAAAAATTCTTGCCGGCACTGCCATGCAGATGGGGCTCGAGGTTGAGTGGTAAAATTTCAAATCGCAGGAGGGTTTCTCCTTGAGGGATCCGACCGCACTGCAACTAATAGAATGAGTAATAAACGAAGCAAAAGATACGAGAAGGCTGCAGCACTTGTCGAAGAGGGGAAAACTTATTCCTTGAACGACGCCGTGGCTCTTCTGAAAAAGTTCCCGGCCCCTAAATTTGACGCCACTGTCACTTTCTCGGCCCATCTCGGGGTAGACCCACGTAAAAGTGACCAGATGGTTCGTGGCTCGGTCGCTCTCCCCCATGGAACTGGCAAAAAGGTTAAGGTGATCGTCTTTGCGTCTGGTGATGCTGCTAAGGCTGCCACTGATGCCGGAGCCGACGAGGTTGGTTTCGAGGACCTTATCAAAAAGGTTCAGGGAGGATACACCGACTTCGATGCCGCTATCGCAACTCCTGACGCTATGACGGAAGTTCGGAAAATTGCTCGTGTTCTTGGACCTCGCGGTCTCATGCCGAACCCTAAGACCGGGACTGTGACTGATGATACTGCAACTGCCGTGAACGCGGTTAAGGCCGGTCGGATTGATTACAAGATCGATAAGAGTGCGAACATCGCCGCTGCTTGTGGGAAGCTCTCCTTCTCGGAAGAACAACTTCAAGAGAACCTTGGTTCGCTCGTCGATAGTATTGTAAAGGCAAAGCCTGCCTCCGCTAAAGGAAACTACATCCAGAGCTTCACTCTCGCTGCTTCGATGCTTCCCGGGATTTCGCTCGATATCTCTTCTTACACCGCCTAACTCGAAACGCAGACCATGAACCCAGATAAAAAATTCATTCTCGACGAAATCAAGGGACGTGTCGATGAGTCCGACTTCGTTCTCGTTGTGGACTACGCCGGGACAACCGTTCCTTCCTTCAATGAGCTTCGTGGACGTCTCCTTGAGCAGGGTGCCGAGTGCCACGTTGCAAAGAACTCTTTCATGAAACGTGTCCTCGCTGATTCTGGTCTTCCCGACCTCAGCGAAGAGCTTTCCGGTCAGACTGCTTTTGTGACCGGAGCCTCTGATGTTTGCGCTGTCGCCAAAGTGGTAGCCAATTTTCAAAAGGAATTCGAAACGCCGGTTGTCAAAGCTGGTATTCTCGACGGGGACGTTTTAAGTGCCGACCAAGTCAAGGGCTTGGCAGCTCTTCCTCCACGCGAAGTGCTCCTCTCTCAGCTTCTCTCTACTATCAATGCTCCGGCCTCCAAGCTGGTGCGCACGCTCAACGAGCCAGGCGGAAGTCTCGCCCGTGTCATCAAAGCAAAATTCAACGAAGGATAATAAACAATTTGAACGGATGGCCCGACTTGTTTCGCTTCGTGAAACTGGAAGGGCTTGGAAAACAAAACTGGTTCCTCGTCGGGACAACGGCAGTTGCCCTGAAATGATCGGAAAGCCCCGGTCGCGACGACACCGACAAAACTAAAACAATGTCAGACATTACAAAAATTGCAGAAGAGCTCGGCAAGCTTACCGTCCTGGAAGCCGCCGAATTGGTTAAGCACCTTGAAGAGGAGTGGGGCGTTAGCGCCGCCGCGCCAGCAGCAGCAGCAGCAGCCGGTCCCGCCGCTGCCGCAGAGCCCGCTGAAGAAAAGACCGAATTCGATGTAGTCCTCGCTGAGGCAGGTGGTAACAAGATCGCAGTTATTAAAGCTGTGCGTGGAGTTGCTTCCGGACTCGGACTCGCCGATGCCAAAAAACTTGTTGAAAGTGCACCCGCACCTGTGCTCGAAGGAGCTAGCAAGGATGATGCAGAGGCCGCCAAGGCAGCACTTGAGGAAGCCGGCGCCAAAGTCGAGCTCAAGTAACAATCTCCGGATTTCCACCCAACTTCGGTCAAATTGGCTGAAGTTGGGCCCGGCCGGAGGAAAAGCAAAATCACCCTCGTTTCTACCCAAATTTCAAATTTGGGATTTTTCGTCGATAGTGCTTTCCCTCCGTTCGTGCCCACCATCACAAGTAGTCATAGACGGAATTGCAATTCCAGACCCAGAAATCACAACATGTCTCAAACGGTTGAGTTGACCGCTTGGCTATGTTGTAAAATCTCATCCGGATCCTAATATTATGTTGAAGCGAGAATACTTTGGAACCATCGAGGAGGTCATCGAGCCACCAAACCTGATTGAGGTGCAGTCTAAATCCTATGAGGATTTTCTGCAAAAAGACGTGTCGCCTTCCAAGCGCACAGAAACTGGTCTACAGGCCGTGTTTCAAGAAGTCTTTCCCATCAAATCCTATGACGAAACCATCGAGCTTGGTTTTGTTTCCTACGACATCGAGGACTCTAAGGCGAGTGCTCTTGATGCCCTTCGCACCGGCGAGACTTTCTCGGCGGCGCTCTATGTGACCTTCAATCTGAAGGACGATACGGGCACTAAGAAGGAGCGCGTCTACATGGGAGAACTTCCTATGATGACTCGTCGCGGGACCTTCGTAATTAATGGAGCTGAGCGAGTGATTGTTTCGCAGCTTCATCGCTCTCCTGGTATCTGTTTTGAAAAATCGATCCATTTGAATGGAAAGATTCTTCACAGTTTCCGCATCATTCCTGATCGTGGCTCTTGGCTCGAGGTTCAGTTTGACACAAACGACCTAGCCTATGTCTATCTTGATCGCCGCCGCCGTCGCCGTAAGTTCCTTGTGACGACCTTCCTCCGTGCTCTTGGTTATCCGACTGAGCGCGATTTAGTCTCGAACTTCTATAAGATTCAAAAGCTAAAGATTAGCGAGAAAATGGATGAGGAGTCTTTGGCTTCACTCATGCCTTTCGAAGATATTATGGATGGAGAAGTGGTCGTCGCTCGTTCTTACGAGCCGCTCTCAATTGGCGTCATCCGCCAGCTTGTTGCTCTTGGGCAGAAGACCGTCGAGGTTATCGATTCCAGTGAGGACGAAATCCTCGTGAAATCTTTAAAGAAGGATCCTGCTCATGATGAAGAGTCGGCGCTGAAGGATATCTACCGCAAGCTGCGGCCTGGCGATCCCCCAACCGCTGCAAATGCTCGCGCGCTTCTTAAGCGTCTCTTCTTTGATCCGAAAAAATACGATCTGACTCGCGTTGGACGTTACAAGATCAACCAGAAACTCAAGATCGATATTGATTCCAATGAGCGAATCATGGTCGGAGAAGATTTTCTTGCGGCTACTAAGTATCTCCTCGGACTCAAAAAAGGCGAAGGTATCCTCGACGATATCGACCACCTTGGTTCACGTCGAGTCCGTGCTGTTGGCGAACTTCTTGCCAATCAATGTCGTGTTGGTCTCGCCCGCACCGAACGTTTGGTTAAAGAGCGCATGACTCTCTTTGATGTCAATATCGAGGGGATGACACCACAAAAGCTGATTAACCCGAAGGCACTCAGCGCGGTTGTTCGCGACTTCTTTGGTCGGTCTCAGCTTTCTCAGTTCATGGATCAAACCAACCCCCTTGCCGAGCTCACTCACAAGCGCCGTCTCTCGGCTCTTGGACCGGGTGGACTCAATCGTGATCGTGCTGGTTTCGAGGTCCGAGATGTTCACACTTCTCACTACGGTCGGATTTGTCCGATCGAGACTCCGGAAGGCCCGAACATTGGACTCATTAACTCGATGTGCACTTACGCACGTATCAATGAATTCGGATTCATCGAGACACCTTATCGAGTGGTGAAAAAGAGCAAGGTGACCAATACGATTGAATATCTTACTGCTGACCAAGAAGAGGGATATCTCATTGCCCAAGCTAACAACCCTATCGACAAAAAGGGTGGTTTCCTTAACGAGCGAATTACCGCGCGAGAGCGTGGGGAGTTCATCGAAGTTGATCCAAGTCGGGTTGATTACATGGATGTTTCTCCGAAACAGCTTGTTTCGGTCGCAGCTGGTCTCATTCCTTTCCTCGAGCATGATGATGCAAACCGCGCGCTTATGGGGTCGAACATGCAACGCCAGGGTGTCCCACTTCTTCGCTCCGACTCGCCCTACATTGGCACCGGACTTGAGGAGAAGGCTGCTCGCGACTCACGCTCTGTGATCGTTTCCGAAGCTGATGGCATCGTCGCGGCTTCTTCCGCTGAGTATATTATTACGACTAAAGATGGAAAGCTTCCCGTTTCGGAAGAGCGTTTTCTTTCCGAGCCGGAGGCTATTAAATCGAATCCCGATAAAGGGACCTTTGTCTATCCTCTCCGTAAGTTTATGCGTTCGAACTCCGGTTCCTGCATTAACCAGAAGCCGCTTGTTAAGGCGGGCCAGAAGGTGAAGAACGGCGACATCATCGCGGATGGTCCTAATACTGAAGGCGGTGAACTTGCGTTAGGAGCAAACGTTCTTGTGGCCTTCATGCCTTGGAATGGATATAACTTTGAGGATGCTATCGTGATTTCCGAACGCATGGTCAAGGATGATGTCTACACCTCCATTCACATTAGTGAGTTTGAGTGTGCCGCTCGTGACACCAAGCTAGGACCTGAGGAAATTACCCGCGACATTCCAAACGTCGGTGAAGAGGCTCTTAAGAATCTCGACCACGATGGAATTATTCGTATTGGAGCTGAGGTGAAGCCTGGCGATATTCTTGTCGGTAAGATTACTCCAAAGTCGGAAACCGAACTTGCTCCTGAGGAGCGTCTTCTTCGTGCGATCTTCGGTGAAAAAGCCGCTGACGTGAAAGACACCTCATTGCGTGTTCCTTCCGGGTGCACCGGAATTGTTCAGGATATCCGTATTGCTACCCATGGAATGGCTCGCCGCAAGGAAATTGAAGGGGATCCCGCTAAGCTCAAGAAGCAGCTCAAAAAGATCAACGACGACTACAAGAAGAAGAAAGATCAGCTCACTGACCAGCTCACTGAGAAGCTTTCTGACATCCTCCTTGGAGAGAAAATTCCTCTCGACGTGGTGAACGCGCAGTCTGGTGAAATTATCATCCCAGCTAATCGCAAGATCACCAAGACCCTCCTTCGTAAGCTTGCTTCGGTTTATGATCATATCGAAATCGATCCTTCTCCGATCCGGAACAAAATCCTCGAGATTATTTCCAGTTTCGAAAGTCGATTCGCTGAGCTCGATGGAGACCGGGAACGTCGTCTCGACCAGATCGAGAGTGGTGACGAAATTGATCCGGGTGTTGTTAAGGAAGTTAAGGTTTTCGTCGCTGCTAAGCGTAAGCTGAGCGTGGGCGACAAGATGGCGGGTCGCCACGGAAACAAAGGGGTGGTTTCAGTCATCGTGCCTGAAGAAGATATGCCTTATCTTTCTGACGGAACGCCTGTTGATATTTGCCTCAATCCACTTGGAGTGCCGTCACGAATGAATGTCGGTCAGGTTTTAGAAACCCACCTTGGTGTGGCGGCTAAAGCTTTAGGCTTCAAAGTCGCGACTCCGATTTTCGATGGTATTCCCGAGGAGAAAATCTGGGAATACATGTCTGAGGCGAAAAAGGTCGAAGGCTTCACTTGGATCGGTGATGGTAAAGATGGTTCTGTTGCGGGTAAGTCTACGCTTTATGACGGACGGACCGGAGAAGCGATCCATCAACCCGTCGTGGTCGGCATCATTTATATGCTTAAGCTTGGGCACCTTGTCGCCGACAAGATCCACGCTCGTGCCGTTGGTCCTTACTCCCTTGTTACTCAGCAGCCGCTTGGTGGTAAGGCCCAGTATGGTGGTCAACGATTCGGAGAGATGGAGGTCTGGGCTCTTGAAGCCTACGGCGCAGCTTATACTCTTCAGGAGCTCCTCACGGTGAAGTCAGACGATGTGCAGGGTCGAACCCGCATTTACGAGGCTATTGTGAAAGGAGATAACCAGCTTGAAGCCGGAACTCCCGAGAGTTTCAACGTTCTCATCAAGGAGATGCAGTCACTCGGTCTAGATGTTCGACCTGGACGATCTGGGTCGGAACCTGGTGCCGCCGCCAGCGAAGACTTTTCCCTCGACGATCTTACCCTCTAAACCTCAACACAAAACCCTAACTACTACCTATAACCTATTATGAGTGTTGAAACTAATCTTCGCGAACTTTACGGAGTCGACCAAAAGCCAGACCCTTTCGATCAGGTCTCCATTACCGTTGCAAATCCTGAGACGATCCGTGGCTGGTCCCAAGGTGAGGTTCTCAATCCTGAGACCATCAACTACCGGACCTTTAAGCCTGAAAAGGGAGGTCTCTTTTGTGAACGTATTTTCGGTCCAACTCGCGACTGGGAATGTGCTTGCGGAAAATACAAGCGAATCAAGCACAAGGGAACCGTCTGTGACCGTTGTGGTGTTGAAGTGACTCTAAGTCGAGTCCGTCGTGAGCGCATGGGACATATTGATCTTGCAGTTCCCGTTTCCCATATCTGGTTCTACAAGTGCATGCCTTCCCGTATCGGTCTCGTCCTTGACATGACCGCTCGTGAACTAGAGCGTGTCATTTACTACGAGGATTATCTCGTTACTGAACCTGGGAAAACCGCTCTTGAGCGTGGTCAGCTCCTTACCGAGACCGAACTTCGCGATGCCGAAGAAGACTACGGTGATGAGGCTTTCCGCGCTGGAATGGGTGCCGAAGCGATTCGTGATCTCTTGGGTCAGGTGAATCTTGAAGAGCTCATTGTTGAGCTGGAAGAGGCCATGGAAGCCACGCGCTCGAAGCAGAATCGTAAGAAGCTCGCCAAGCGCCTTAAGCTTGCTCGGGGTTTCCTACAGTCCAACTCGCGTCCCGAGTGGATGATTATGACAGTTCTTCCGGTCATTCCTCCCGACCTCCGACCCCTAGTTCCTCTGGAAGGTGGCCGCTTTGCGACCTCTGACTTGAATGACCTCTATCGTCGTGTCATTAATCGGAACAACCGTCTCCGCAACCTCATGCAGCTGAAGACTCCCGAGGTCATCATCCGCAACGAGAAGCGCATGCTCCAAGAAGCGGTTGATGCTCTCTTTGATAACGGTCGTCATGGCCGCGCCGTTACCGGTGCTGGAAACCGGGCGCTTAAGTCTCTTTCTGATATGCTCAAAGGTAAGGGCGGACGTTTCCGTCAGAACCTCCTCGGCAAACGCGTCGATTACTCTGGGCGTTCCGTGATCGTGATCGGGCCTGAGCTCAAACTGAACCAATGTGGTCTTCCTAAGAAGATGGCTTTGACTCTTTTCGAGCCTTTCATCATCCGCCGTCTGAAAGAACTTGGCTACTGCCACACTGTTCGTTCGGCTAAGAAAATGATCGACCGAAAAACCACCGAAGTTTGGGATATCCTTGCTGAGGTGACGAAAGGGCACCCGGTTATGCTGAACCGTGCTCCGACTCTTCACCGTCTTTCGATTCAGGCTTTTGAGCCCGTTCTTATTGAGGGATCTGCGATTCGTTTGCACCCACTTACTTGTGGTGCTTACAATGCTGACTTCGATGGTGACCAGATGGCGGTTCACGTTCCACTTTCAGTTGAGGCTCAGATGGAGACTCGCCAGCTGATGCTTGCGACTAACAACATCTTCTCTCCTGCATCCGGACGTCCTGTAATTACTCCTTCTCAGGATATTATTTTGGGAACTTATTACCTCACTTGGGCAAAGGTTCGGACTCCGAAGGAAATTGAGAAGCAGGGTCATTTACCACTCTTCGAAAATACGACTGAGGTTGAATTTGCGATCGCCAACCGGAAGTTGGACTATCACCAGTATATTCGCCTACGTAACCCCGATCACGGCAAAGATTCTGTTTTTGGTGACAAGGAAAGCTCGATCATTGAAACAACTCCAGGTCGTGTTCGCTTCAACGAGATCTGGCCTGATGGCGTTGGGTTTTTCAACAACAACGTAGGCAAGTCTCAGATTGGAGATATCATTTGGCGTTGTTACCAAGTTGCGGGAGGCAAGGCTACGGTGCAAACCATGGACCAGCTCAAAGAGCTCGGATTCAAGGAAGCAACTCGTTCCGGTTGCTCAATTGGTATCGTTGACATGGTGATTCCAGAGGAGAAACCAGCTGAGCTCAAGACCGCATACGCCGATGTTGAGACTGTAAACAAGCAGTATCGTAATGGTGTCATTACGAATGGTGAGCGCTACCAGAAGGTGGTCGATATTTGGACCCGTGCGGGTGACAATATCGCCAATGCTCTGTATCGTAAGCTCGAGTTCAACGAGGGTAAAGAAAAGGCAAACCCACTCTTCATGATGGTCGACTCCGGTGCTCGGGGTAATAAGAACCAGATTAAGCAGCTCTCGGGTATGCGTGGACTGATGGCCAAGCCATCCGGTGAAATCATTGAGCGTCCGATCACCTCAAACTTCCGTGAAGGGCTTTCCGTGCTGGAGTATTTCATCTCTACCCACGGTGCGCGTAAAGGTCTTGCCGATACGGCACTCAAGACAGCTGACTCTGGATACATGACTCGTAAATTGGTCGACGTTTCCCAGGATGTCATTATTACCGAGCCAGACTGTGGAACCGAGAAGGGGATTACCGTTCATGCGATTTATTCGGGTGACGAAGAGGCCGCATCTCTCCAGTCCCGTATTTACGGCCGGACTTCTTGCGAAACTATCAAGGACCCTGTTTCCGGAGACATCATCGTCAAGAAAGGGAGTCTCATGGACGAGACAACTTCAATTGCTGTTGAGAATGTTGGCCATGAACGCCTTAAGATTCGGAGCCCGCTCACTTGTGAGTCGGAGCGCGGATGCTGTCAGTCTTGTTATGGTCTTAACCTGGCTACTGGTAAGCTTGGTAAGATTGGTGAAGCTGTCGGTATCATTGCTGCTCAGTCTATTGGTGAGCCGGGAACCCAGCTCACCATGCGAACCTTCCACTCCGGTGGTGTTGCGCTTGGTGCCACCAAGCAACCTGAAGTCAAAGCTAAGAACAAGGGCGTTGCCTACTATAAGGATTTGCGCACCGTGGAAGATGTCGATGGTAACTTCGTAGTCCTCAATAAAAACGGTTCACTTTCCGTACGTGATAAAGATGGCCTTGAACTTGAGTCTTACAATGTTGTCATTGGTTCGGTGATTTCGGTTGCTGATGGCGGAAGCGTGAAGAAGAACCAGTCGATTTTGACCTGGGATCCTCACTCAGTCCCCATTATTGCTGAGTCTGGCGGTAAGATTGAATTCCGCGACATGATCACGGGAATTACTATTCAGTCTGAGACCGACAAGGCTACCGGCAAGAAAGGTTTGACCGTGACTGAGCACAAGGAAGATTTGCACCCGCAGATCGTCATCGTTGATCCAAAGAGCAAGGATGTTCTTAGTAGTTATTCAATCCCGGTTGGAGCTCACCTTTCTGTCAAAGAAGGCGCTAAGATTCAAGGGGGTGTGCAACTCGCTCGAACCCCACGGAAAATTGCTAAGACTGGTGACATTACTGGTGGTCTTCCCCGAGTCGCGGAACTTTTCGAAGCTCGTCGTCCGAAAGACGCCTGCGTGATTGCGAAGCTTGATGGTGAGATCTCCTTCGGAGGCACCGTTCGCGGTAAGCGTAAGGTTATTGTCACTCACACTGAGTCCGGTGAAACCGCCGATCACCTTGTCCCAATGGGCAAGCACATGATTGTTGGTGAAGGTGATATGGTGGTTCGTGGTGATCAAATTACCGAAGGTCCTGTGGCTCCCGAAGACCTCCTTGAGGCTTGCGGTCCCCAGGCTCTGCAAGAGCACCTCAATAACGAGGTTCAGACGGTTTATCGCTCTCAGGGTGTTGAGATTAATGACAAGCACATTGAGATCATCATTCGTCAGATGCTTCGCAAAGTGAAGATCTCTGAGCCAGGGGACACAGAGTTCCTCTGGGGTGACCAGATTGAGAAGACAACCTTCAATGCCGAAAATAAGCGTGTTGCAGCTGAAGGTGGTAAACCTGCCGAAGCTGAACCTGTTCTTCTCGGGATTACCAAGGCCTCAATTGAGACCGAATCCTTCATCTCTGCAGCCTCTTTCCAGGATACTACCCGTGTCTTGACCGACGCTGCAACTCTAGGAAAAGTGGACACCCTCCGCGGCTTCAAAGAGAACGTGATTCTCGGACATCTTATTCCTGCTGGAACCGGCTTCCCGGTCCACAAGAATTCAGATTTTGAAATGACTGTTGAAGAGCCAGAGCCAGTTGTCGAAAAGCCTGAGGGTGAAGAAGGCGAAACTCTGCCTGAAGGTGAGGCTCCCAAAGTGGAAGCCGCTGGCGAGTAATCGCTAGGTAGATTTAAAGAATTCAAAGCCCCGATCGGCGAGAGCTGATCGGGGCTTTTTCTGCCGAAATTTATAGCCAGATTTCAAACCATATTCTTTAGAGATATGCTTCAAGCGGTCTCCTTGAAACGTTGATACATGGATTTTTAGCGTCGCAGTTTACGGTCGTGTAGGGGATCTCCTTTTGGGGGGCGGATTGGGATTTCTAAAGCTCCTGACGCTTGAAGCTCGGAGAAGAGCTGTTCTCTAAGGGTTTCCTTTTTTTCGGCGAACGCGGGAACATCAATGAGGTTGTGACGCTCTTGTGGATCAGTTTGCAAATCATAAAGACCATTCTTATCCCAGAGACCATGGTAGTAGATGAATTTGTAGCGATTGGTTCTGATAGCGAAGAGAGTTGGAGTAGCTGGGAAGTTCCACTCCCAGTGGTATTCATAAAGAAGATGATCTCGCCACGGTTTTTCGGATTCGTTTCCATCGAGAAGGTGTTTGAAGGAACGTCCATCGAAGCCTGGAGTGTTTTCGGCTTTTTTTATTCCGGCAAATTCCAAAAGGGTTGGAGCGAGATCGATGTTGAGTATCATTTCGTTCACGTCAGTACCTGCTTTGATTTTTCCGGGGGCATAGGCTAGAAGGGGAACGCGGATCGAGTGTTCGAAGGCATCGCGTTTGTCGTAAAATCCATGTTCACCAAGGTGGAATCCATTGTCACCTAGGTATAGGACAATGGTATTTTTAGAGAGACCAGATTCGTCGAGGTGTTTGAGAATGCGGCCTACGTTCTCATCGAGTCCGTGAACGGTTTCGCAAAATCTCCAATAAAGATCATCGAAAGAAGGGACAGGGTCCTTATCGAAGGCTCCAGTTTCCATGTGGTCGATCCCGTGAATGCCATAGCGTCTTTCGCGGATCCAGCGCGACTGGGTGGCGTAGTTTTCTTCAGAATTCGCCATTGTTTCGGGATAATCGATTTTTTTTCCCTGATATTTTCCATGGTGGCGCTTGGCGGGTTGGAAAGGATAGTGGACGGACTTAAAGGCGAGGTGCATCATAAAGGGTGCTTTTTGGTCACCGCGGTCGCTTTTGAGCCACGCGATCGCCTGATCAGTGAGGCGATCGGCAGTGTAGCCTTTTTGTTCATGACGCTTTCCGTTGATATTAAGGGTTTGATTAAAGTAGGAACCTTGTCCTTGGAAAGAGACCCAGTGGTGGAATCCTTTGCGAGGTCCATCATTGTCATGGCCCATATGCCATTTGCCGATCATGGCAGTACGATAGCCTGATGTTTGGAGGTATTCTGGATAGAAACGGGTCCCTTCAGGAACGGAGCGCTGATTATCAACAACACGATGATGGTGCATGTATTGTCCAGTTAGAATAGAGGCACGGCTCGGGGAGCAGAGCGAGGTGGTTACGAAGGCGTTTTTCAGATGTGCACCTTCTTTAGCCATTCGATCTAAGTTGGGAGTTTCGAGGAAATCTGGAGCTTCAGGGTGGCAGGAGAGAAAATCATAACGATGGTCATCGGCAAGGATGACGATGATGTTGGGTTTTTCAGAAGCCAGCGCTGTGCTTACAAGAATTGGCAAAAGGAGGCGGAGCATGAGACGAGGGTCGGAGATTACTGCGATCATTGCAATTCGGAATGGTCCAAGACTAGAGGTAAAACGAAACTGGTATTTTGGACTTCCGGTCGTTAGATCAGAAGCATGAAAGACGGTCAGCAAATACCGCCCGCCACTAATTCGGAGCCACATCTTCCAGTTGGGTCTCTTGCATCCCCTCCTGGAGGTCACAAAAAACCCCTAATTCTAATTGGCATCCTGTTGCTTTTGATTGGAGGCGGCATCTTTGTTGGCTCGATAATAGGCGGGAGCGAAGAGGAAATGAGTACGGGAGAGACGAAGGTCGAGGCACCCAAACTAAAGCCCCGACCTAAGCCTCGCGAAAAGGAAAAGACCACCGAGCGGCCGGATCGAGAAACCGAGATGGTAGAGCTTTCTACAGAAAATCGTGGCGATTTTCCTGACAATATAGGGAAGTGGGTGAGGCTTCAAGGGAAGGTGGAAACCGGCAATGAGGAGGGTGTTCTAGAGTTCGAAGAGCCAGCGGGAATGAGGGGGCAACTAGTGAGAGGGTCCGCTTCTCATTTGTCCGGCCAGATTGTCAAAGTCATCGGGTGGATGGTCTCGGAAGAGAAAATCCAGATTGAAGGAATCTTTGAGATTACTACGGTCGATCCAGTGGATTTGCTCCCTAAAAAAGATGTCTACACCACGGCTGATGCAAAGCAATTGATAGCTCTGAGAAACACACGAGCGAGTTTCAAGGGCAAGGTAAAGAATGTAAGGGTATCTGCTGATGAGAAAAATCTATATCTTGTTTTTGAAGGGGAAAGTCATGAGTTTATTGGGAGCGGAGATATTAAGAAGCTGAAGGAGGTAGAGGTCACCGAGGAGATTCTCAAGGAGCTGATCGGTAAAACAATCAAGTTGAAGGGTAAGCTGGGCTATAAAAAGCAGGAGAAAAAGGATCGCATCTTTATCAATTTCAACGACAAGGATGCATACGAAGCTGTCGACTAGAGCGCATTCGCGAGAAAAGGAGCGGTGACCGACCAGTCGACCTTCGAGACCTGTTCTGGTGTTCCTTGGGCAACGATCGTGCCGCCGTTTGGCCCGGCTTCGGGTCCGAGATCTATAATATAGTCGGCTTCTGCAGCTAAGTCCATGTGGTGCTCGATGACAACGACGGTATGACCTTCATCGACGAGCCGATGCAGCACGTCGGTGAGGCGAGCAACGTCCTGTTGGTGAAGGCCGATTGTAGGCTCTTCAATAAGATAGAGATTTGTATTAACCGGCCCTAAATCAGTGATCTTTGGGCGTCCTTTTGTGAGCTGGGTCACAAGTTTGAGGCGTTGTGCTTCCCCCCCGGATACGGTGGGCGAAGGTTGACCAAGGGTAAGGTAACCAAGCCCTGTCTCGGATAGAAGTTGAAGTGGTTTCTGAAGCTTCGGATGTGCAGAAAAGAAGTCGGCAGCGGCTTTGATGTTAAGGTTAAGAACGTCGCCGATTGTGAGACCATTATAGCGAATTTCTAAGGTGGCTGGATTGTAGCGATCCCCCATGCAGCTCTCACAATCAATCCAAGTCGTTGGAAGAAAATCCATTTCTAGTTTTATACGGCCATTACCTTTGCACTCAGGGCACTGTCCTTCCTTGTTGTTGAAGGAAAACCGGGAAGCGGTATAGCCGCGCATACGTGATTCGGGAAGCTGTGAAAAGAGGGTGCGGATGTGATCAAATAGCTTCACATAAGTCGCCGGACAGGAACGTGAAGTTTTCCCGATAGGAGATTGATCTACCTCGTAGCGATATTTAAAAACATCAAAGCCAGTCGCAGATTTGAATGGAGCTTCTTTGAGCTTTTTTTCGAAAGCGAGACTTAAGCACCCTCGCATGAGTGACGATTTTCCGGATCCAGAAACCCCGGTTAAAACGGTGAGACGCCCTATTGGAATTTGGACGTCGACGTCCTTTAGGTTGTTGAGATTACAACCTTTCAATTTCAGCCAACTTTTTTGAGCACGAGTTTTGGGAATTTTTCTCCGCCTTCCTCGAGATGGATGAATGAGAGGATTTCCAATCGCCTGCAGCGTTGGTGATTGTGAATGTCTTTTAAGAGCGTTTCTTTTGTTTAGCTCAGCCCTTGTCAGGGAGGCCACGATTTCACCGCCTTCAACCCCTGCGCCAGGGCCAAGGTCTATCAGATGGGTTGCCGCCTTGATCGTGTCCTCATCGTGCTCAACAAGAAGAAGCGAGTTCCCCTTTTTCTTGAGGGCTTGAAGAGTTCCAAGGAGAGCATTATTGTCACGAGGATGGAGTCCGATGGTTGGTTCATCTAGAATGTAGAGGACTCCCTGTAAATTGGATCCAAGTTGAGCCGCAAGGCGGATACGCTGAGACTCGCCGCCTGATAAGGTGGTGGCGGATCGATCGAGTTGAAGGTAGCCCAGTCCAACGTGGTCGAGGAATTGAAGCCGCTGAAGAATTTCAGGAAGAATGTCACGTGAGATAGCAAGATCACGACCTTCAAATTTGAAGGCACTAATCGTTTTGCTGGCTTCTTGAACATTAAGTAATGATAGGGCTGGTAGTGATTGGCCCTCGATGAAGACGTGACGTGAGTTCTCCCGAATTCTCGCGCCATGGCAATCGGGACAAGCACGCAACTCGTCGGGGTTAGCTTTCGCGGCAAGTTTCTCTTCGTGAATTTCTGCCTCTGCTTCAGAGTTGAATCCTTTTGCGTCAAATCGGCTATTAGTGATGTGGCCATAGCCTCGGCAGGTTTGGCACCAACCTCTCGGCGAGTTGAATGAAAAGTGATGTGGATCAAGTTCCTCAAATGATTCTCCTGTGACAGGTGATACCCTTACGGTTGAGAAGGTTTGAAGATGACCTTTTTTAGTGAGGACTCTGAAGGTGCCCTTTCCGTATTGGAGGGCGATGGAAAGCGCTTCAGACGTCCTCTTTAGGGCTTGCTTACTTGTGACTTGAGCAACAACAAAATCGATATCGTGAGCCTTGTGGCGGGCGAGTGGTTGGAAGTCTTTAGTGTTGATGAGTTCGCCATCAATGAGCATTTCTTCGAAGCCGGCCTTTTCAGCAGCGAGGGCGTATTCCTTGTGGAAGCCTTTGCGGGCTTTCAAAACGGGTGAAAGGAGTCGAAGTGATTTCTCCTTCTTCAGTAGCTTGCCCAACTGATCGCCGATGGCTTCGGGTGTCTGCGATATGACAGGCTCACCGGACTGAGGGCAATGCTGGACACCAAGCTTGGCATAAAGTAAGCGGAGGAAGTGGTAGGCTTCAGTGACTGTTCCAACTGTTGATTTTCCGCCGCCGCGCGAGATTCGTTGCTCGATCGCTACGGTTGGCGGAAGCCCTGTGATTAGGTCTAGGTCAGGCTTTTCGAGTTGGCTAGCGAACTGCCTCGCGTAAGGTGACATGGAATCGAGAAAGCGGCGCTGGCCCTCAGCAAATATGACGTCGAAGGCGAGAGTGGATTTACCAGAGCCACTTAACCCTGAAATGACCACAAATTCATTATGGGGAATTGTGGCGTCAATGTTCTTGAGATTATGGTGACGTAGACCGTGAATCGATATTTCACCTTTTGCGATGGATCTATGATTTGAGGCCTGTTTTTTTTCTGGTTTGATCGGGACCGAGATGGCGAGGCCAGTGTGTGTTTTCCTCTTTGCGAGTTGCTTAGGACTTCCTTCAAAAACGATTTGGCCACCATTAAGGCCGGCTTCTGGTCCAATCTCTATAACATGATCGGCATTCTTAATGACGTCGGGTTGGTGCTCGATGACAAGCAGAGAGTAGCCAACGTCGACGAGGCGGTGGAAGACCGTGAGAAGTTTCTCGATGTCGCTGAAATGAAGTCCGGTCGTGGGCTCATCTAGGATGAGTAAGGTGTTGACGCTACCGCTGGTGGAAGTCAGAAGGCGGCAGAGTTTTAGGCGTTGGGCCTCGCCGCCGGAGAGCGTGTTGAGAGGTTGACCTAGGCGGAGATAGCCAAGACCGGTTTCCACCAAGGGCTGAAGGGCCTTACGAGTTTTAGAAAGAAGGAGGTTCTCTTTATTGGTAAGGCCTTCAATTCCTTCCAGAAATGTCATGGCTTCTGAAGCGGTTAACCGGAGAAAATCGACAACCGACTTCTCATAGTAGCGATAAGATTCGGCGATCCTTGTGAAGCGGGTGCCGTTGCATTCGGAACAGGTCAGGTAAAGATCAGAAAGGAACTGCATTTCGACTTTCTCAAAACCATTTCCTGAGCAGCGTTGGCAGCGTCCAGGGCCGGAATTAAAGGAAAAATATCCAGGAGTAAGGTGGTCTGCTCTAGCCGAAGAGGTAAGTGAGAGGAGTTGGCGAATATGCTCGAAGGCACCCAGTAGAACTGCGGGGGTTGAACGAGGAGTGCGGGAAAGAGGGGACTGG
Source organism: Akkermansiaceae bacterium (assembly GCA_022424905.1). GTDB lineage: Bacteria > Verrucomicrobiota > Verrucomicrobiia > Verrucomicrobiales > Akkermansiaceae > SW10. Next base: position 34,102 of record JAKMGP010000004.1, read on the forward strand.
TCGATTAGCTCTACACCCCGGAGTTCGTCAATGCCTGTAATTTTGGCTGGCGCAGGCTCATTATCAATAGAGAGCCCAAAATGTCGGGCGAGATTGTTATAGATGATAGGGTGAGCAAGGGTAGATTTCCCCGAACCTGAGACTCCGGTTAGACAGCTGAATACGCCGAGAGGAAGATCGAGTGACAGGTTGGAAATATTATTTGCTGAGGCCTTTTCAATTGAAATATGGGCCCGCGGCTTCCTTAATTTGCTGGGAATAGGAATTGATTGCTGTCCGGAGAGATACTGAAGGGTGAGCGACTTCTTTTTTAAATTAGTTTTAGTTGATCCCTGATAAGTAATTTGTCCTCCGTTTTCCCCCGCTTCAGGTCCCATGTCGATAAGTTGATCTGCTTGTTGCATCACCGCTTCGTCATGTTCAACTACCACCAAAGTATTGCCCTTGTCACGGAGGTTGTGCATGACTTTGGTCAGACGATGAATGTCACGGTGATGAAGCCCGACAGTCGGTTCATCGAGGACGAAGAGGGTCTGGGTAAGTGCTGACCCTAGACAGGTGGTGAGGTTGACGCGGGCAATTTCACCACCTGAAAGGGTTCGCGCTTGGCGATCGAGGGACAGATATCCGAGACCAACCTCGCAAAGGTAATTCAGACGTGAGGTGATCTCGTGTAAGACCAAATCCGTTGTTTTATCGAGAGGTGCATGTGAAGTGGCAATTCCTTCAAAGAAAAAGAGAAGTTGGTCGAGTGGGATGTGCCAGAGCTCAGGAAGCGTTTTTCCAAGAATCTTAAAGTGAAGGGCATCGGGTTGAAGTCGGGTTCCTTGGCAATCGGGGCATTCGGTATAGGCTCGATACCGGGAAAGGAAGACACGGACGTGCATCTTGTAGGCTTTTGTTTCCAACCAGTCGAAGAAGCCTTGAATCCCATACCACCGATTTTCTTGCCAAAGTGCCTCGGATTGCTCAAGAGATGAGAGGGGTGATTTGTTACTTCGTTCCCCATATTTGACCCAACGCTGTTGCTCCGAGTCGAGCTCGTTCCACCGAAGGTTTGGATTGATTCCGGCCTCTTTACAGCTTTTGAGGAGGTCGCGCTGGCAATCTTCGCCACGTTCACCTTGAAATGGTTTGATCGCTCCTTTGCGTAGCGAAATAAGATGGTTTGGAATTGCTTTATCGAGATCGATGCCGATGACTTTGCCAAAGCCTCGACAGTTGTTGCAGGCACCGAGAGGCGAGTTAAAAGAGAAGAGTGAGGAGGTGGGTTTGACAAGAGGAGCCCAGCTAGTGGTGAAGGTTTTTTTGGTTCCTTCAGCACTTGAGATCGCGGCGGTTCCCTTACCAAGGGCGAGGGCCTGCTCGAAGGATTCGGTCAGTCGGGATTTGTTGCGAGTCGTGACCTTGATCCTGTCTTGGATTATCAAGACCTCTCGAGGGAGTTTTTTGAGTGAGGGAGCGGAATCGGTCCGGATGACTTTATGATCAAGAAAAATACGGAGATAGCCCTGCGAGTTTAAGAAAGGAAAGAGATCATCGGGTGTGGTATCCGATGGAACGGGGATGGGGAAAAGAACGAGAATGTTCTCGTCTTGGTGATTTGAGATGACCCATTCGAGAATCGACTTGGGGTTGTCGGGGCGAACTTCTTTCCCAGTTTCGGGGTGGAATCCTTTGGCGAGTCTTGGGTAGAGTAATTTGAGATAGTCGTTAACCTCTGTGAGGGTCCCAACAGTAGATCGGGTCGTGCGAATCGTGTTTTTCTGTTCGATTGCAATAGCGGGGGGAATGCCATCAATACGGTCAACCTCCGGTTTATCCATGCGGTCAAAAAATTGGCGCACATAAGGTGAGAAAGTTTCGACGTAGCGTCGTTGACCTTCGGCATAGAGAGTGTGGAAGGCTAGAGACGATTTGCCGGAACCTGAGGGCCCGGTGATAACGGTGAGTTTTCCGATCGGAATCTCAAGATCGAGATTCTTTAAATTATGCTGACGAGCGCCACGAATTTTAATGGCGTTTTCTGCGGAATTAAGGTCAGCTTTCTTTGGCACGC
>JAKMGP010000036.1 GCA_022424905.1 Akkermansiaceae bacterium
TCCGGTTTTTATCTGGCGCAGGAATCCCCGTGAAATTCCCCTTCCCGGGTAATGATACTTCGCAGCCAAGTCGCGGCAAGATAAATCATCCGGCTCTTCGGGTGTTTATTTAAAAGCGGCGGCCAAGCCCTCAAGATCCGTCCCAGTTGGCTTATCTGCGGCGATGATGGCTTCCTTTTGCAATTCAATTAATTTTGCGATCCCCTGCCGCGATAGGTCTAGCATAGCGGCCATTTGCTCGCTGGTGAAGACATCTTCCTCGCCACTCCCCTGCAATTCGACGTATTCTCCGCTTTCGGTCATGACTACATTAAAGTCGACAGCAGCATCACGGTCCTCAGGGTAGTTGAGGTCTAGAATCGCTTCTCCCTTGTAAATTCCGGCACTCACGGCTGCGACAAGTTTTTTGAGGGGGAAATCCTTAAGTTTTCCCTGAGAAATCAAGCCATTGATCGCGATGGCTGCTGCAACACATCCTCCGGTTATCGAAGCGGTGCGCGTTCCTCCGTCTGCTTGAAGGACATCACAATCTATCCAAATGGTTCGTTTCCCGAGTTTCTTGAGGTCAATCACAGCGCGGAGCGAGCGGCCAATGAGGCGCTGGATTTCCGAGGAGCGACCATCAAGTTTACCTCGGTTGATGTCGCGCTGCTTTCGATCGTGGGTCGAGTAGGGGAGCATGGAATATTCAGCACTCACCCAGCCACCCTCGACGTTTTGGAACTTCATCCAGCGTGGAACGTTTTCTTCTACCGTGGCTGCGCAGATTACACGGGTGTTTCCAAAGGAAACGAGGACTGACCCGGAAGCGTGTGGGGCAACATTGGGGATGAAAGAAATCGGTCGGAGATCGGGAATAGCGCGTCCATCGGGTCGGTCCATACGCGGAATTAGTTTCCCCAGGGCTTCAAGGCAAGTCGATTTGATGCAAGGGGAAGAAATTTTAGTTACCTTAATCAATTCCGTCGGTGAGGATCTTTTGTTGAAAATTCCTCCTTAAAAGTCTAAAAAAACCTTGCCTGCGCGAAGATTTAGCTTATTCCAACCGTCCCATGGCAAGAAAGTGCTGGATTGAGCGCAACAAGCGCAAAGCAAAAACTGTAGCAAAATACGCTGACCTTCGTCACCAGTTGAAGAAGGAGAAGGACTACGTCGGTTTGACAATGCTCCCCCGGGACGCAAGCCCGACTCGGCTCGTTAACCGTTGTGAGGTGACTGGCCGTCGCCGTGCTTTTCTTCGTCGTTTCCGCCTTTCTCGGATCACTTTTCGCGAGATGGCGTCACACGGCATGATTCCTGGAGTGACAAAATCCTCTTGGTAGGATAGGATCCTGAGTCAGAATTTTTGAGGGTGCGGTTTTCTGGCCGGCACCCTTTTCTGGCTAACGACTATGCCAATTTACGAATATCAATCTGAAAATCCGGATGATCCGGAGTCGAGTTGTAGCGTCTGCGCAAAGGGATTTGAGTTGCAACGCCCGATTGGCCGACAGGAGCTGGAACGGTGTCCGCTCTGTTCCCGTCCTATTAGGCAGCTGGTTAGTCGAGTGAATACTAAAATTGCCACAAAGGAATACTCCGACTCTGAGGCAAAATCTGCTGGATTCAATGTTCTTAGAAAGAACTGCGATGGTGGCTATGACAAAGTCTAGCGACTTACTACAATGATTGAATCGCTCTACATTTTGGCAAGCGCATCGGGAGAAGCTCCGATCGAGTATCCCACCTGGGCTGAAGCTGGGTGGTATCTTCTTGGGATCATTTTCTTTCTTCTTCTTAACGCCTTTTTCGTGGCTTCGGAATTCGCGATCGTCAAAGTTCGTCCGAGCCAGATCGAAGGTGAGTTGGAGAAAAAACCGCGGCGTGCGGGAATTTCCAAGCGCGTGGTGAGTAATTTGGATGGTTACCTTTCTGCGAACCAGCTCGGAATTACTATCGCTTCTCTCGCGCTCGCTTTTCTAGGCGAACCTTTCATCGAAAAGCTTGTGGGACCAAGCCTTGTGAAGACGGGGATGGGAGAGGAATGGATTAAGATTATTACTTTTTTGACTGCGATGCTTTCGTTCACTTTCCTTCACGTCGTGATTGGGGAGCTTCTTCCAAAGTCGATTGCTATTCGTAAATCGCTCGCGACCACGCTGGTGATTGCCCGGCCCCTACACCTTTTCTATGCTGTTTTTCGTCCTTGCATCTATATCCTTAACGGAACGGCGAATTGGCTGCTCAAGAAGGTCTTTAAAATTGATCCAGTTTCAGAAGGCGAAGCCGTTCATAGTTCAGAAGAGCTTGCTCTTCTTGTGGAGGAATCCGAGCGACAGCAGGAGGTCACTGAAACCGAACGTGAGATTCTCATAAACGCTCTCGAATTGAATGATGTTACGGTGAAGGACGTTATGACTCCGCGCAGCGAGGTTGTAGTTCTAGATCTAGAGCTTTCTTTCCAAGAGAACCTTGAGCTTGCAATCGAGTGTAAGCATACTCGGTTTCCTCTGGTGACAGGGCATCTCGACGAAACTGAAGGTTTGATCCATATCAAAGACGTGGTGAGTTTACTTAAGAAAGAAGATCCTGACCTGATGGAGATTCGTCGTGAGCTTAAAATGGTGCCGTCCACGATGAGGTTGGATGATTTACTTCAATATTTTCTCAAGGAACGCGCTCAGTTGGCCTTGGTTGTCGATGAGTTTGGCGATGCCTCAGGACTGGTCTTTATGGATAACATCATGGCGGAGTTAGTTGGTGATATTCACGACGAGTTTGATGAAGAAGAGGAGACGGATTTCCTCCGTATCAACGAGGAGGAGTTTGTCGTCGAAGGCGGCCTAAGCCTCAATGAACTCTCAGATCACGAGCCTGCTATTGATTTGGAAAGCGGCGAAGTGAGTACGATAGGTGGATACATCGTGCAGCAACTGGGTCACTTGCCGGACCCTGGTGAGAAGATCGAGGTCGAAGGATTTGAAGCCAGTGTGACAAGCACCGACGGCCGGAGGATTGAGCAATTGCGCTTCGTGAAACTTCCCGAGGAAATACAAGAAGATCAAGAAATTGAAGCAATTTAGGACGGGTTAATTTGGTTGGCTACCTCGCAAGTTGGAGGTCTTTCAGAAAGAGAGTCTTTTCATGCTGCTGCTGCTGCGAGTCCTTGATCCGGAGGAGATAGGCGGGGTGAATGGTTGCAATTACCTTAGCTGCAAGGCCAGTGCCGGTGATGATTCCGCGTTGTTGTGTGATCTTGAAATGAGTTCCGATCAAAGAGCGAGCGGCGGTAGATCCAAGGAGGATTATAATGCGGGGCTTGACCTCCCGGAGTTCGCCAACGAGCCATGGTTTACAACGTGAGATTTCATCAAGATTGGGGCTTTGGTGGAGTCGTTGATTTCCGCGAGGGATAAACTTGAAATGCTTCACCGCATTCGTGACGTAGCACTTTTTTCTATCGATTCCGGTTTTAGTGAGAAAACGATCAAGAAGTTTTCCAGCTGGGCCGGCAAAGGGGCGACCGAGAAGGTCTTCCTGGTCGCCGGGTTGCTCGCCCACAATCATGATTTCGGCATTAGTTGGACCCTCCCCTAGGACAGTTCCGGTGGCATTCTGGTGCAGTGGGCAAGCTTGGCAACAAGTGGCTAGCTCCCGGAGCCGACTGAGTGGTTGGTGGATATGTTTATCTGGATTGAGGACAATATGTTCATCATGGGAAGTGAGGTTGCGAAGATGTTTGAGGTAAGCGTTTTCACCTCCGCTGGTGGCAGAGCGTAGAGTTTCTTCATGCATTTCTTGCACCCGGTGACGGCTTTCGGAGATGAGAGATTCGATGAGGTTCGATTCCGGAAGGTTGTGCCAATACTTTTTTGGCATCTCGGCTTGCATCGCTTTCACCTTGAGCCGGGCGGGATTGAAGATGCTTTTGTAGTAACCACGCCAAAGCTCATCTAGTTCCTCTTTTGGAACTTCGACCTTGTCGACTCCCGGACCGAGCCTGAGGGTTTTACCGTTCCACGATGCGGAACCGGATGGGGTGAAGATAGACCAGTCCATACCTGTGAAACGCTTTTGGAAAAACTGAGCAGTCAGCGGCATAATGCGGTGGTCAGGTTCAAACCACGCCATAAATTGTTCGCGCTGGCTTTTCGTATTGTTGCCTGTTTTTTTGAAGCGGACGAAAGCTTGCATCTTATGAATGTCGCGCGAAATTTCCTTCCGCATGCGAAGGAGGCTCAAGATATCGGGGTCGGTTGTGATCTTTAAAAGATGAGCTTCACCACCAAGCGTGAGGCGCCAAAGTGTTCGGTAAAGTAAGGCCCATTTTCGGTGCGAGTTGTGGTAGGAAATGGTTTCAGCGAGCGAAAGAAACTCTCGGGTGACTTTCGGTGTCTGAATTTTGCTCGGTGGCGGAAGGGAATCTTCGGTGGTAAAGAGTCCGCTTTGCCCAGGCTCTTCCCAGATAACCTCGTTCGGTGAAACGCACGCCAAAAGAAGCGCACGTGCTTTGGTTCGCCAGTCTTCAAAGTGATTATCGACAGTAAGGGTGAGCATGGTTCAATCGATGACTTTTCCGAGGGGAGAACTTTGATCAGAGGGAGTGAGAGCAAGTTCCATTTGCTCGGGAGGAGGGGAGAATTTGGCGCGAAGGTTTTCGTGGTCGAGTTCCCGTGTATTTGGAGTGTGATCAGCAGTGATGATGAAGGGGAGGGCCTTCTTGAGTGAGATACGGAGACGGAGGAGGTCTTGAATACGGATCTTTCCATAACGCCGGATGCCGAGGATGCGGTCGGCATTGCGAATGCCGAGTCCGGGGACGCGGTAAAGCATGAGCTTTTCCGCGCGGTTGAGATCGACGGGGAAGAATTGACGGTTACGAATAGCCCAGGAGAGCTTGGGGTCGAGATCAAGGTCAAGGTTCGGCAGGGCATCCGAAACAATTTCGGTGGCTTCAAATCCGTAAAAGCGCATGAGCCAATCTGCCTGGTAGAGCCGGTGTTCGCGAATAAGAGGAGGGGGCTTGAGCGGAAGAATAGAAGAGGGCTCCGGAATGGGGCTGAAGGCGGAGTAGTAAACGCGGCGGAGCCGGTAGTTTGAGTAGAGATCAGTAGAGCGTTTGAGAAAAGTTTGATCGCTGGAATTGTCGGCCCCTACGATAACTTGCGTACTTTGCCCGGTAGCGAAGCGGGATTCGGGTGCTTTTCGATTACGTGTTTCGCGGCGCACTTCGGTGGCGTTCTCGACGCGGTGGCGAATCTTGCCCATCGCAATCCGAGTACGCTTTAAGGATTTTTCGGGTGCAAAAGTCTTGAGGCTATCTTCGTCGGGGAGTTCGATATTGATGGAAATACGGTCAGAAAATTGACCCGCTTTTTCGATGAGTTCGACGGACGCTTCAGGAATCGTCTTAAGATGAATGTAACCGCGAAAGTCGTGGTCTTCTCGGAGGGCACGGGCAACTTCGATAACCATTTCCATAGTGTAGTCGGCGCTGCGAATGATACCGGAGGAGAGAAAGAGGCCTTCAATATAGTTACGTTTGTAGAAATCGAGGGTTAGCTTGACTACCTCTCCGGAGGTGAAAGCGGCGCGTTGGACGTTTGAAGAGCGCCGATTGATGCAATAATGGCAATCATAAAGGCAACGATTGGTTAGGAGAACTTTGAGGAGCGAGATGCAGCGGCCATCGGGTGCATAGGAATGACAAATTCCAGCGCCGCCGGTGGAGCCGATGCCCTTTCCGGTGGCGGAATTTTTACGCGTGGCGCCAGAGCTGGCACAGGAGGCGTCATATTTAGCTGCATCTGCCAGAATCTCGAGTTTCTTTTGTAATTCCATCGTTCAAATGAACACTAATGGAAAATATCGGAAGGTGAAATCCTTTTAAGAATTGTTAGAGACTTTTCCTATGGCCTAAAAAAGTTAGTCCCCAAAATTGGCTCTAAGGTGGTCTTTGTTTGTCCGATCCTTTTTCGGAATCTCGTCTTAAATTCTGAGGTGAAATCGTTTGTGGCCTCTGTGTCTGACTTTTAATCCCAGAGAATGTTGCAGCTTTTCACCTTGCAAAGACGGCTGCGCGTTCTTGTTCCGTGAGTTCACTCCATTCTCCGACCGGGAGACTACCTAGAGGAAAAGCGCCAATGCCTTCCCGAAGAAGGCGGAGGGTTGGGTGGCCAACGGCGGCGGTCATGCGGCGCACTTGGCGGTTTTTGCCTTCGCGGAGTTCAAGGCGGAGCCAGGTATCGACGATGCTTTTACGATAGCGAACGGGAGGGTCACGATCAGGGATCGGGGGAGCCTGCTTGAGAAGTTTGGCGCGGCATGGAAGACAAGTGTGCCCTTTTATGATGATGCTCCCGCTGCGAAGCTCCTCAAGGGAAGCTGGCTCGGGTTCGCCTTCCACGAGGACGAGATAACGACGCCGGTGTTTGAAGCGAGGATTGAGGAGGCGATCTTCTAGGGTTTTTTCATCGGTGAAAAGGAGGAGGCCTTCGGAGTCCATGTCAAGTCGTCCAAGAGGGAGACATCCCGGTGGGAAATCAAACTCTTTTAAGGTCCGCTGGCCCTCGTCTCCAGGGTTGGAGTTGAATTGACTTAGAACACCGTAGGGTTTGTTGAAAGCGATGAGCATTAATGTTTAGGGGCCAGAGACAAAAACGCAGAGCTACGGAGGTCAGAACCGTCTGGGAACTCTCCCCCTAACTTCTAAGTCGATGATTAAACAAGCATCAGAGCTGGGTTCTCAAGGAGGCGCTTGATCTCCCCAAGAAATTTGGCACCGACGGCGCCGTCTACCACACGGTGGTCGCAGCTGACGCCCAAATTCATACGAAGGCCTGGAACGATTTCGCCATCCTTCACAACAGGTTTTTCGATGATCCCACCCACGCTAAGAATAACGGCTTGCGGAGGATTCACGATGGCATCGAAGGATTCGACACCCCAGGCTCCGAGGTTGGAGATAGTGACGGTGCCTCCGTCAAATTCGTTGGGAGCGAGTTTCTTGTCACGAGCTCGAACAGCCATTTCCTTGATCTCTTTTGAGATGGCGAGGAGCGATTTCTGCTCAGCGTTTTTCACAACAGGAGTGACAAGGCCGTCATCGACTGCGATGGCAACTGAAATACCTACGTGAGCGAATTGGACGATGTGATCGCCATTGAAAGAAGCATTCGCCTCGGGAACAGTGACCGAGGCATTGATAAGAGCTTTCACCACAAAGTCGTTCACGGAATATTTGTTTCCATGACTTGCTTCGGATTGGGCGTTGATCTGTTTGCGGAGAGCCATTAGCGGCGCCGCATCGACTTCGAGGTGAAGGTAGAAGTGAGGAATGCTAATCTTCGAGGTGAGGAGTCTCTCAGCGATAATTTTACGCATGCTGGAGAGTTCGACGATTTGGTCTGCGCCTTCGGCGACTGGCGAAATAGCAGCAGGGGTCGGAGCCGCTGCCGGAGAAGCAGGGGGAGCTGCCGGAGCAGGCGCGGGAGAAGAAGCAGGGGGAGCTGCAACGACGTCTGCTTTCACGATGCGGCCTCCAGGACCGGTTCCTGCCACAGCGGTAAGATCGACCCCTTCGGATTCAGCAATCTTTTTGGCGAGCGGAGAGGCCTTGATGCGTTCGCCATCGGTTGGAGCGGGGGCGGAGGGCTGTGATTTATTGACCGTAGCTGCCGCTGATTCCAACGCTTTCGCCGCGGCGGGCGGGGTGTTCGCCGAAGCAGTGGGTGCGCTTTCCATAGCAGGAGTCGTCGCTTCTTCGCTTTCTCCGTCCTCGAGGAGAATAGCGATCGCAGATCCAACGGGAGCTTTGCCTCCTTCGGGAACAGAAATTTTTGAGAGGATCCCCTCATCAAAGGCTTCCATTTCCATCGTGGCTTTATCTGTTTCGATCTCTGCAATAATATCGCCGATCTCTACTTCCTCGCCTTCTTTTTTAAGCCAGCGAACCACCGTGCCTTCGGTCATGGTGTCGGAGAGTTTAGGCATTTCAATATTGATCGGCATAGTCTTGGAAATTTGAGTAGATAAAATTCATCGCCTCCCGCGGCGCGGTGGAGAAATAGCAGACGGAGACTCCCAATTAAAAGACAATTTCGCGTAACTGCAAGAGGCCGAAGTTACCTAGCCGACTGCTGAGAAATTTTTGCGGGCTAGTCTGCCCATCAAGTCACGAACTTCGGCATATCCTTGGGGAGTCAGTTGAAAAGTTTTGTGGGCGTGGAGGTTTTCGCCAGCTACGAATTCTATGAATCCCTTCTTTTCAAGATTCTCCACGGTGCTGGTGGTATTCGAGGGTTTCCGCCCGTAGCTGTCTAATGTCACGTTGAGTGAGCGTGTGTCGAGGAGATCGACATTCTCGCGATGTTTGAAAAAGCTTCCAAGCAGAACGCACTCTGGACCATTGAGCTCAAGGCTAGGGTTGTCGAGGTAGCGACGAACCTCACGGAGTTCGTCTGAAGTCTGCTGGTCTTGGCGGATGCCTATTTTCTCAGTGGCACCTTCTACAGCTTCCTTGGCCTCGATAATCTTATGCACGACCTCATAAGCGGCCTTGGCTCCGTCTAATTCAAGAGACCAGACTAATTCTGCAATTTTTTTTAGGTCCGAGGAATCGTCCATGGTCTAAAATTAGAAAAAATATTAGTAAAAGGCAAGTTATTTCGCTTATCTAAAATAAAAAACCCCAGTAAGTTAGGTTAAAACTCTAAAAGTCTGGACGAATGAGAGTTTTTTGATAGTTTGTTGGGTGTCGAAGCTGTTCGGCAAGAAATCCCCAAACTCATGAAATCTAAGCGACTTCCTCAGAATTCCTTTGAAACCAATCAATCTCTGGCAGAATTTACAACGAGAGGAGAATCTCTCTTTAGTCAGGAAAATAAAAGTGGGGGAGGCAAGACTGATGAAATTAGTAGTGTTTTAGCAAATTGCTTTCAAGAGGCCGAGGACAGCGATCTTAGGCTTAGCGACGAGTTTTCCCTAAAAACCATTGCTTTTGTGATTACGCGATGCCGTGAAATTTTACAATCAGCCAGTAAGGATGCTGGTTGTTGGGCTGAAATCAGAGATTTTTTAGAGGCAGAGCTCTGGAAAATTAGTAGATTAAAAGAAAATTTAGTGATGGCGGAAAGGAAATGCCAAATGGTTCGTGCAAAATTAGAGCAATTATCGAATCCACTTAATGGCGAGATGAATCAGAAGCGAGTGATGGCTTGCGGAATGCTCCTAGCAGAGTCTGAAATGCATCGAGACCATTTTCGGGAGCGGATTTTTATGATCATTGATCAATTTGTGGGAAGGATTTTGGCGGGAACGCAGAATTCTCCAGGTGGGGATGTTCTCGAGATTCGCCTTCGCGGAGTCTTTGGATCACTCTGATGGAGCGAATTCGCCTTATGAACGTGCTTCAT
>JAKMGP010000048.1 GCA_022424905.1 Akkermansiaceae bacterium
ATCGTGACGGTTTGTTTCAAAAAGACCGCCACCACTTCCAGCAATCAAAGTAGGCAGATTATTACAAGTGTGGTGCATTCCACTTCCAAGACCCGAGCCCATGACGAACATCATGTTATCTAAAAGAGTCCCCTCTCCCTCTTCGATGGAATCCATCTTGGTGGCAAGATGAGCAAATTGTTCCACATGAAAAAGATCAAGTTTTTCGAGATCACGAAGAACCTCTTCTTTATTCTGATTGTGAGTCCAGCCATGATGACGAATCGGTTTTTCAAAAATACCATGAAACATAAGCGGGCTATCCCATCGCTCGGGAGCCACCATCATACTAGCAACACGGGTGAGATCGGTTTGGAGGGCTAAAATCATCAAATCCCCCATCACTTGAATATATTCATCGCGCCGCATTGTCGTCCATAATTTACCCGGCTCACTTAATTCAAGATCTCGAATATCGTCTTGTCGTTTGGAAATCCGTTCGATTTGTTGTTCGACGGTTCGTATTGATTCTAAGTATTCCTCTAATTTATCCTGATCAAGCCGCCCAAGTTTCGGCTGGAGGTCCTTAGCATCTTCCCGAATAAGATCTAAAACACTTGCGTTAGCTTGATGCTCTCGAACCGAAAAAAGACGATTAAAAACTAAACGAGGATCCTTCAGAGAACGTGCGACATGACCATGTCCATACCATGAGATATTGTCGAAATAGACGGATTCTCGATTGTCGGTGTAACTGTTGCAGGAAAGTTCTAGGGACCGAAACGCGGTCGCCTTGCCTGCAACATCAGCAACAACTTGATCGATGGTACGTTTAAGCGGGTAGCCAGCTGGAGAGAGTTCATCTGGCCTAGCCGTACTGAGATAGCAGGTTCCAGCCTGAGCGTGTCCATCAGTTCCAGGAACCTTGATTCGATCAAGATTAGTATGAAGTGAAATCTTCTGCCGAATACCCTCGAGAGGCTGAAGGGTGGGGCTAAGCTCAAAATTAATCCCAGTCGAAGAAGGGTGCCATGCTTTTTGAGCAACTCCATTGGGCGTGTAAAAAAAAGCTAACCGCTTTGGGTGAATGACTTCGCTCTTCGTCTTTGCCTGCATCACTTCAAGAAGTGGAAGAGCTAAAGCAGCCCCATATCCCTTCAGGAAAGTGCGACGCGGAAGAATTCTGTTTTTAAGGATATTCACTTTGGTAATCTTTAATTGCTTTTATTTCGAAAGGGGTGGCTCATGGCGACCTCTAAAATTAAGGTTGAAAATCGACCATGATCCTCCATCCCTTTTCCAGTGATACGATCAACTGCAAGTTTGTCGGTCACCTTTAATTCGCGACCTAAGGCATAGGATAGAAGATGCTCACTGAATCCCCGAATGAACTTCTCTGGTCGAGCAAGGATCGCATCTTTAAATCCTACGATGTTTTTAAATTCAATTTCGCCAAAAAGTTTTCCACTTGCATCAACTGGGAGACCGCCTGCGTAATCATCCCGCCAACGACCAACCGCATCGTAATTCTCAAGAGCAAAGCCCATAGGATCAATCTTGGCATGGCAACTAGCGCATGTTTGGTCCGAAGCGTGTTGTTTAAGACGGTCGCGAATTGTAAGCCCTGATGCCGCAATAGCGGCATCATCTTCCTCAATCTCTGGCACAAGATCGGGAGGCGGAGGCGGAGGATCATTGAAAATGACAGTGGCAGCCCAAGCCCCCCTTTTAATGGGACTGGTTCGTAAGGGGGTAGAAGTCATCGTTAGGACAGCCGCGGTGCTGAGAACCCCCCCTTCCTTCCGTGTTGTTAAAGCCCTACGACTGAAGGTTTGTGAAGTCGTGTTAAATCGATTGCGATTTCCTTTCGTTCCGAAGGGGCTTTGTGGATTAGCATACCAGGACTGCAGTTCATCAGAGCGATAGGAATAATTACTATCAATCAAGAGCATGATCGAACGGTCCTCCACCTGAATGCTCTCGAACAAAAGAAGGGGTTCGACCATTGTCTGGAGACCAAACTTCCATTGCTCACAGCCAATCCGTGCATAATATTCTCCGAAGCGATCAAAGTCGGGCACTGCTGTCACAAGTTGATCGAGACGCAACCACTGGCGTGCAAAATTCTCAGAGAGCGCTCGGCTACGCCGATCGAGAAGCATTCGGCGGATTTCTCTTTTGAGAATATCGGGTTTCCTAAGCTGCCCTTTTTGAGCCACAGAAATCAGCGCTTCGTCAGGAAGACTACTCCAGAGGAAGAGAGCCAAACGCTGAGCTAATTCGTAATCAGACAGCGGAATTTTCTTAGAGGCCTCTGATTTTTCTTCGACCACATAAAGAAACTTTGGCGAAGCTAGAGTTGCCGCAACGACATTTTTAAGTGCTCTAGAATGAGATGAAGTTTTTTGTTTTTCCGACTCATAATAGTTGGCGTAACGATCCAAGGTGATTTCAGTGACAGGCCTTCGGAAAGCTCTGCCTAGAAACGGACGCAGCTTTTCCTTAATTGGGATGTCATCTTCCTTGAAGAAGGTATCTGCTAACTTGGTGTAAGAATCAAAGTTTGGGCTATCGACGATTGATCGTCCAAGTTTGAGCAAGCTTTCTAGTAGAATCGTTGAGGTACTTAGTTGTTCACCTTGGTTATTGAAGCCATGTTCGGCTTGCAGATCGATCGCGAATGGATTTACGCCTTTCAGGATTTGTCGCTCAACTTGGTTCTTTCCGAGCGTCCGATTACTCACGCGCACACTTCTTGGCATAATGCCAGAAGCAGGGTTAAAGTGATTGCTCCCACGGATCGACTTCTCAGGAAGAGGATAAATATCACCCCGAAGTTGCAGGAGATCACGAACCGCGTTGTTATATTCATAACGGTTAAACCGCCTCATCACAACCGGCTCTAGAATCGTGTTTTTTTCAGCGTATTCATCTACAATCCTGTTGAAAAACTCGGAAATTTTTTTCCTTTCCCCGGTACTGGGTTGCTCGCTTTTTTCGGGAGGCATTTCACCGAAACTCACTGCTTCAGCACCCAGTCGAGAAGTTTCAACCTGCTGAGAAAACTTCGCTCGGGATTCCATCTCTCTCAAATTCACCTTCCCTTCCACCTTCTTTCCTGCTCCGTGGCACTCATAGCAATACTTTTGGAGTAAGGGTTGGACTTCCTCAAAGGAAATGGAGTCATTAATTGGAGGGGGAGAAGACCTTACTTCTTTTATCGACTTCTTGGGCTCCAAATTCTTGGCAACGAGATAATCGACCCCCATAAGATACCCAGTCTTACGAAAGGGATGTGCTTTTACATTAGCCCCAGAAAGAACGAATTCCAAACGCTGGTCCCCAGCTGCAAGATTGAATTCTCCAAGATCTATTAGCTTGCTGACTTCCACCTTATTTGCATAAAGGTCGATACTTTTGAGAACCGGTTTGCCGTTCAAGTTAATGGTAAAAACACCGTAATCGGGTGCCTTTGTAAGCACCATGGTGATCTGATGCTTACCCGCTTGTGGAATCCTAAAACTTGTTTTCATGGATTCACCTATCTTTCCGTCCCAAAGCAGATGAGATCCACCACTCCACTGAGGGCCAAAATTAGCCATATCCT
>JAKMGP010000054.1 GCA_022424905.1 Akkermansiaceae bacterium
CGGTCGGCGGTGATCTCGTTCGGATAGTCAACCGTCTCCGCAACCCAAAGCCGCCCCCGTTCGTCCCAGGCAAGGCCGATGGGGTTGATGATGTCCGGCTCGCTCGCGAACAACTCCAAGCGAAAGCCGACCGGCGCCTGGATGTAATCCATGCTGTCCTCCGCAGAGAGTGGAAACTGGTAGAGCAATGGCTCCGGACGGTTCTCGTAGTTGGCAATGTTATCGCGCTTCTCGTACTTCAGCGGCGTCCGGCCAGCGATGAACTTTTCATACGACTGCTTTCTTCCATCGCCCACCGACCATAAGATTCCCGCCTTGAGCAATTGGTGGAAAGCCGGCTGCTTCCACACCCGTTCGTCGTGTCCCGAGGCCGTATAGAAAACGCGCCCCTTCCCTTGCGTCCGCACCCAGGTCCACGGCTCGGGCTCCGTGATATTGTCATCCTTCCCTGCGATCTCGCGCACCATCAATACCGAGCGATCCTTTTCGTTGTGGTTCTTATGTTTATAGGTTTCGTCCCAGGCTTCAAACTCCTGCACGCCTTCCATCGCCGGGTGTTTTTCATCGATGACTTTTGCGGTGAAGGTGCCGGTCTTGTGACTATCGAAGCGGCCACCCACCAGCTTATCGAAACCTGGCTCGTTGCCGAAGCACCAGCTCGCGCAATGCACCGGCACGAAACCCCCGCCGCCCTCGACATAGCCTTTGAGGTTCTTCCACTGCTCAGGTGTGATCTTGCCATGATTCGCATACAGAAGCACCGCGTCGAACTTACTCAGATACTCCGCGTCACCGAAGGCCTCCTCGACGTTCGTCACATAGTCAAAGTAGATCGCATCCCGCCCAAGCGCTTTCGCCAACATTGGGTAGAACTTGTTGCTGTTGTGGTGCTCGCTTTCGTGGCCGAGGAACAACACACGGATCGCACCTTCTTTCGGGGTTGAAGTCGGAGCGACGCGAGCGGATATGGCAAGAGCCCCAATGAATAGAGCGAGAGTAAGGGACAAAATACGCGCTGTTTTCATAATTTGATGGATCTATAGATTATTAAATTGAGAGGGCCGGTGATTTCATTTGGTCAGGTTTGCTGGTTCAAACTGGGGGTTCATTTCTCCCAGACTTCGAATTCGGTAAGCCCACTACGCGCTTTGCCTGAGTTGGTGAAGACGGCGCGGATCTTCTGTGAGGTCACCTTTTCGAAGGTCGCGGTATTTTTGGCGCTTCCCTTTGGTGTTTCCGGCGACTTCTTCAGGCCTTTCACGTCGACCCATCGCTCGCCGGAAAGGTATTGGACCTTGTAGCTAGTTGGTGTCTGCACGCCCCCGCGGTCGTCGTAGATATGGAGTTCGACCCGGGAGAAGGTCTTGGGCTTACCAAAATCGACCTCCAGCCAATCGACCTCGTTGGGAGAGCCGTAGCTAGTCCAGCGGTTCACCGGGTTCGGACGGAAGATGATCCTGCCATCGATGGCCGACTTCGGAACCCCACCGTATCGGTCGTGGAAGGAGGCCGATGCCTTGGGGAATTCCGCCCCGCTGGTGTTGGTGGAAAGGTTGCCCGCAGCGGGCGGCGGCGTTTGGTATGGAGTTGTTCCCGATCCCCAGGCTTGGAACTCAGTGATCCCGGTGCCGGTTGCCTCTTCCGCGCGATGAAGGACGACGCGCATGCGCTGCAGCGTTGTTTCTGAAAACGAGATCGTATTGGGACGGCCACCGGCCGGGGTTTTCGGGTTGCGATTCTGTCCGGGGATTTCGACCCAGGCCTTGCCGTCCCAATGCTGCAGTTCGAAGCGGCTAGGGGCGACGACGCCTTCGCCATCGTCGAGGAGGAAAAGCTTAATGGTGTCGATCGGACGGGGCATTCCCAGGTCAATCGAGACCCAATCGGACTTGGTGGTGGAACCGACGCTGGTCCAGCGGTTGCTTGGTGGGGTATCGTAGCGATACTGGCCATCGTAAATCAATGCTAGGGAGCTTTCGGGGCCGGTATGTGAGGCGTCGTAGGACGGGAAGTAATCGCCGTCGTTGTTCACCGCGTAGTTGAAGCGTGTCTCTTCATTCAGAGGCACCTCGCGGGCGGCTGGGAGTTTGACTTTGAGCTTCGCCAGTTTCGGCGAGCTAGCGACCTTTTCACCGTCGACGAGCACGTGCAGGCCGACGCCCTGACCGTAGCGGTCGCCCTTCTTATCCCAACAAATAGCAACCTCGTGCCCCTGGTAGGGAATCGAATCGAGCGCGAAGTAGTCCCACGAAGCGGGCGCCAGCGGATCGACGACCAACGTGTCGCCACCATCCGCCTTCAAACCGACGAGGCCGGTGATGACGAGGTCGTTAAAATTGGAGTGGAAGTAATGCTCGCTGCGATTGCGCATGTCATGCCCCGCCCATGATCCGGTATCCGGGTGCAGCGCCTCGGCGATGTAGGGCTTACCGTCCTTGCGGTGGGAGATGGCGAAGGTGTGCAACAGATCAGCATAGTCGATCCGTGAGATGTGTTCCTGGGGATAGTTGTGCAGGACGTTCGCCATTGCCTTGAGCGTTTGGGTGGTGGCGAAGGGCCAGGACTGGCCGCTCCACCAGCAGCAACCCGGCTGCAAGAGGAACATCGGGTCGTTGCGCTCAGTGGTGGACGGGCCAAAGGGAGCCTTGAAATACTCCGGGTCCATTAGGAACTTCCACGCCGCCTCCTTACCGGGGTCAGGTAGGTTGAAGGCCCAGGGGACGTAGCCGTGAAGCTCCCGGCCATGGGGACTACCGGCGAACTTTCCGCTCTGGTAGGTCAGGGTGTGCGCTTTAACCACATTACCTTCCTTATCGATTTCTTCGCGGGAGGACATGGGGAAAAAGAACTGCCGCTTCGGATCCCACAGCTTTTCTTGGACTACGCTCTTAAGAGCTGCCGCACGTTTCCGGTAACGTTCGGCTTTGGCCGGGTCCCCCGCGAGCTTGGAAATTTGCTCAAGGGCCTTGGCGTCGGCCCACATGTAAGAGTTAAATGTGGGGCGGAAGGCACGGTCACCGCGCAGGATGTCCTTGGTTTGGCGACTGTTGATATTGAACTCCATTCCGTCGTCGTGGCCGCTCTGCCAGAACATGCCCATCTCATCGACCCAGTGCCGCGCGCGCCAAGCTTCGTGGTGTTTCTCGAGATCGGGAAGCAGGTCGATGAGGAAGGTTTTGTTGGGATGAATGTGATCGACGGCGACCGCGCAATCGGCGAGCCACGAGGAGTAGTTGCGTGGTTGGGCACCCGGAGTGCGGAACCAGTAGTGCAGGAAGTCGCGAGCGAATTCAGGATCTTTGAGCCAGCGAATCTCGTAGATCTGGTGGCCGGAGGGGCAGGCTATCCCTCCATATGCGCCGGACCAAAAGGGCCGGTTGGCGAACTCGGTGAACGAGTAGCCACTGTTGGGAGAGCCGTAGCAAATGTGGCGGGTGACCAGCTCCCAACGGTAGTAATAGGTAGTGTTGATCTCAGCGTCCGGGCATTCGAAGAAGGGAATATTGGCCTCGAACCAATCGAAGTCGCGATTCGCCCAGAAGGTCTGCGCTTCAAGTTGCTTCCGCTTATTGAGCAAGGATGCGGCAGCGTCACTTAAGACAAGGCAGCTGGCGATGAGGGCGAGTGAAAGTCGGTTCATGAGAGTTCGGCATTTCCTTTGTCGCTCCCATAAATCCCTCCGATCGCAATATTGATCTGCACATTTGACATACTCCCTAGACCATAGCGATTTCACCCTTCCTTTACTAGTGCATGAACGATTATTTTGTGTATAAAAGCGACATGTCTCCCCATGAAATTAAGAGGCAATGGATCGAAAAGCTCTGTCCCGGTCAGGTTTCCGAGCTTTTCAACTATATGCCCGACACCCTCTATTTCGTCAAAGATCTCGCGCTGCGGCTCATGGCTGGGAACCAAACTTTTGTGGAGCGCTGCGGCTTCCAAACAGAGGGAGAAATGATCGGAAAATCCGATCGGGAAATTTTTCCTATTGAGATGGCCGAGAAATATATGAACGACGATCGTAAGGTCATTGCATCAAAAGAACCCCTGATTGAAATTGTCGAACTATTCCCCAATCAAATCGGGGAGCCTGAATGGTTCGTTACCAATAAAATTCCGCTCTTCGATCAAGACGGCAA
>JAKMGP010000059.1 GCA_022424905.1 Akkermansiaceae bacterium
GAGCTTTCTGCCCCTGCGCCAGCGAGTCATTTTCTGCGGGAGTTTGGACAATCCGACCGCGAATTAATCGAATCATCGACCAAGGAAGCCAATGTTGCTCAGATCTTAGAGATAATGAATGGTCACGTGGAAAAGATGGTGGTCGCCAATAGTGGGGCCTCTGTTTACGACGCTCTCAAGAAGGGCACTACGGAAGCTGATAAAGCTCGTTACATTTACTACGCGATTTTAAGCCGCCCGCCGAATAAGTCCGAGATGAACATGCTCATGCGTGATGTCATCGATGGGAGCAAAGAAAGTTACGAAAACTTGGTTGCTGCTCTTGTGCAAACCCACGAATTTATGTTCGTCCAGTAGTGATACAAAACCCCAATATCGAACCCTAATAAAACAATGGAAACTAGTTCTTTTAATAAAGCAGACGAGCTCGGTCGTCGCCAGTTTATGGTCAACGCTGCGCGTAGCTACCTTGGAGTGAGCCTTGCTCCAATGCTCGGAGCAGGTCTTACTGGAGCGGCCCTTGGCCAAAAGCACGTTGGCGGTGCGAAAGCTGAACACGTCATCTTCCTCAATATGGGAGGTGGTATGAGTCATCTTGATACCTTTGACACCAAGCCTAGAAATAAGGAGGTGCAGGGACCGGTTGAGTCAATCGATACCTCAGGTGATTTTCAAATTTCCCAGTATCTCCCTGAGAGTGCCAAAATCGGAAACAAGATGTGTGTCATCAATTCAATGACCTCCAAGCAGGGAGCTCATAGTCAGGGGCAGTATCTGCTTCACAGGAGTTACTCACCTCGAGGAACCATCGTCCATCCCGCGATAGGGGCGTGGGTTGTTCGCCAAAAGGGGCGTAAGAACACCACTCTTCCAGGTTTCGTAACAGCCAATACAAGCCCGGCTGTCTCTTCTCCTGGATTCTTTGGGGCGCAATTTGGTGGCGTTCCTCTCGGACGCCCAGATGAGGGGTTAAAAAACTCAACTCGCGCCGGTTCCGTCAGTGAAGAAGACTTTAAGAAGCGTCTTGCTATTGCGGATGCCCTCAACAAGACCTTTGAAGAGAGTTATCAAACACCAGCAGTTAAAGCTTACGATAGTCTCTACGAGGAGGCTGTAAAGTTGATGCAGAGCAAAGATCTCGAGGCATTTGATATCAATAAGGAGCCCGCGAGTGTCCAAAACTCGTATGGTAAAGACCGTTTCGGTCAGGGGTGTCTTCTCGCTCGTCGTCTCGTTGAAGCTGGTGTTCGTTTCGTTGAGGTTTCACACGGAGGTTGGGACACTCACTACGACAATTTTACCAATGTTGAAAACCGGGCCAAGACTCTTGATCAGGCTTTCTCGGCGTTAGTTACGGATCTTGATAAGCGGGGACTCTTAGAGTCAACTCTCGTTGTGATCGCTACGGAGTTTGGCCGAACTCCACGGATCGTCGAAGAGCATAATTCAGGACGTGATCACCATCCTGCCTGTTTCTCTGCTGTGATGGCTGGAGGTGGCATCGCTGGTGGTCAGAAATATGGTGAGTCAGATAAAAATGGTGCTCGCGTAGCGAAGGACCCTGTCTCCATTCAGGATTTCAATGCCACAATTGGCCATGCCCTCGGGATCGATCATGCCCAAGTTGTGAGTTCCCCAAGTGGGCGTCCGTTCCGCCTAGGTGGTGCGGAAGCCGAGCTCGGAAAGCCAATCACTTCAATCTTCGGCTAGATCGAGAGTCAGCGATACTCAAAGTCAAAACGGTCCTTCGTTCTCACGATGGGCCGTTTTTTGTGGAAGCTAAGAAGTTTCCGTGGGTGACATCACAATGTCAAAAATTGCTTAACACGATCTACCGCCTCTATTTTCTACCTCCTTTGGAATATCCTCTTCAATTTCAAGAATCCCTTTCGATTTTTTCCAGACCGAGAGAGCCTCGACGATCATCCAGACTTCAATGATAATAGTGATGAAACCGAATCCGAATAGAAGCCAGCTATTATTATCGGCGAAGTCCCGCAGGTTTAAAGACATCGCAATCGCAGGAAGAGTCAGCATCAAAATTCCTGGGATGAGAGCGAGGAAGTAAGGGAGGTCTCGGCGTCTCAACCAAAAGGTAATCACAAGAAACGCGAGCCCCGCCAAAAGTTGGTTGATTGCCCCAAAAAGTGGCCAGAGAAGTAGTCCTCCAGTCCCTGGTGCCTTACCTTCTCCTCCGGGTAGTTGTGCGATAAAAAAAGCAACGGTTATTGCAAAGAGGGAGGCGGCATGGCGATTTGTAAGCCAGAACAGTGGGTTGCCATTCACAAATTCTCCAGTCCGTTTGCCATTGACGCGATGGCGTGGAGCCAAAGTTGCGGCGAGTTCCTGTACGACGTACCGTTGCAAGCGGCAAGCGGTATCAAGAGTGGTTGCTGCAAATGAAGCTACAAAAACGCCCATTAGAGCGATTGAAAATTTGGCAGGGAGTCCGAGTGATTTGAGGAAATTGGCACTCCCTTCGACAAATGCCCCAACCTTGGCTCCCAGCCCTTTCGCGGCATCCCACGAAGCATAGCGGGCCTCAAAGGCTTTTGAACCAGAGATGAAGCTTTCACCACTGCCAGTTCCGAGTCCAAGTCCCGAAATGCAGGCAAGAATTACAAGGACCGCTAGGAAGCCTTCCGTCAACATGGAACCGTATCCGACAAACTGAGCATCGCTCTCGCACTTCAATTGCTTAGAAGATGTTCCTGAGGAAACGAGGCAGTGGAAACCTGAGATCGCGCCACAGGCAATTGTGATAAAGAGGAAGGGGAAGATCGAGGGTGCTCCTTCGGGGGAGAAGTTGAAAGCTGGTGCGACAATTTCTAATGCAGGGCGTTCAGCTCCTGGAGTCAATGCGGCGCCTCCAAAAAAGCAGGCTGCAACAAGCCCGAGAACGACCAGTCCCAGGGCCGAGAGAAGCTGAAGGCTGTTGATGTAATCGCGTGGTTGGAGAAGGGTCCAAACGGGAAGTACCGAAGCGACATAAGAATATCCAAGCAAGAGCATAACCCAGCTTATGACTGAAAGTCCGTTGCTTTCTGGATTGGAAGGGTCACCGCCGAGATACTCATTGAAGCTCCCCAAAAATCCAATATCGCCGAAGGCTACGGTGAGATACATGAGGACCAAAGAAATCAGCGATGGAATTAGAATGTTGGCACCTTTTCGGTGGATGGTGACGCCGATGACTACCGCAAGTGGGATTTGAATCAAACAGGGAAAGATTGCTTGGGGGTAGTTCTTAAAGACACTGGCGATGACAAGGCCGAAGATTGCTAGAACAATTGTTAAGGCTAAAAAAAGGACGGTCAAAAATAAGATGCGTGTTCGCTTAGTGATGACTCGTCCAGCAATGTCTCCGACCGTTTGACCTTTGCTTCGTAGGGAAACAACTAACGCACCAAAATCGTGCACCGCTCCAATCAAGATTGAGCCAAAAATCACCCAGAGCAGGGCTGGAACCCAACCCCAGATCACGGCAAGTGCAGGACCAACAATCGGACCGGTTCCAGCGATGGAAGTGAAGTGATGGCCGAAGACAATTCCCTTTTCAGTTGGGACATAATCGGTCCCATCCTCCAGTTCGATCGAAGGCACCTGAGCCTTGGCGCTCAGTCGGAAAATCTTTTGACCTAACCACCTTCCGTAGGTGTGATAGGCGACGAGATAGAGGATCAAAGCTCCTAGAGCAATAGCGATGGTGGGCATGGCACTTATTGTGAATGCTTAGTTATTAGTGCGTCGAAAACTGGAGAGGGGACATATCGGCGCACTGTTTTCCCCCAATCGTCTGGGCCGACCATCCCCATCACCATGCTTGATGAAAGCTCCGCCATCTCGCGCGGCGGCATTAGGAAAACGGTGTTGATATCAGGAGCCATGTCGCTGTTGATATGTCGCATGACACGCTCGTATTCGTAATCTCCGGGAGAGCGAATTCCCCTGAGAATAAACTCAGCGCCGACCTCCTTGGCATAATCTACGAGATAGCGATTATCGAAATGAGTTATGGTTAGCCTCTCACAAGAAGGAATAGAGCTGCGAAGAAGGTCGATCCTTTCTTCGGTAGAAAAAAGGTAGTTTTTCGAAGGATTCTCGCCGATCGCGACTACAAGGCGATCAAAGAGGGCAAGTCCTTGGCTAATCATCCAGAGGTGCCCGTTGGTCGGTGGATCAAAACTACCTGCGTAAACCGCTGTTTGCATAGGTAGTTACAGCATTTTTTCGATCACGGCGCGAGCGCGCATTTTCTTCATCCATTTTTGGTAATTAGATTTCTTTTTGTCCGATATCACCCGACGTTGGACTTCGTCACGGACTTCGGAAAAAGGTTTCGCGGGCCCCAGCTTTCGCTCCATCACTTGCACGATATTAAATCCGATCTGATCTTCGAAGGGTCCCATGATCTCTGATCCATTGGTTTCAAAAAGGAGAGTTCCAAATTCCATGGCTAAATCGGTCCGTGAAATGTCTTTCCATAAGCCACCTTGTTCGGCATGGGATCCATTCGAATACTGTTTAGCTAAATCGTTAAAATCCCCACCATCGTTGAGTTTCTTAACAATGTCCTCCGCAAGTTTGAGTTGGGCGAAAGGACCACCTCCACGGCCTTTGTGGAGGTAAATCCGGCGGTATGTGCCAATATCCTTTGTCCGATCGCGATTGGTGATGCTCCAGCGATCGTATTCTTCACGGAGTTCGTTTTCCTTGGGATTGGCAACATCTCCGAACTGTTGTCCTCTTACAACTTGGACTAAGAGTTCTTTTCGTTGTTGTTCTTTAAATTGGTCTCGAGTGAGGTTAGTCGCCTTCAAATATCTCTTAAAAAGCTGTTCATCTCCGTTATAGACATTTCGAACAACTCTTTTGACCTCATCCTCGATCTGGTAGTCAGGGAAAGCGCGGACTCGGTTCTTGAATTCAGTAAAAATGATCGCCCGGTCGATGAGTTCGTCCAAAATACTGGATTTCAGCTCGTCTAGTTGTCGCTGAAAGGCTGCTCCTCGGCGTGGGTATCGTGACATGAGAACTGATTGGCTAGGAGCCACTTTGATCATCAGTTCGTTGAGAGTGATTACATCTCCGTTTACTTTCGCTGCAATCTTGTTAACCAATTGAGCTCCCTGCGGGGGCCGGATTTGCTCATTTTGGGGACTGACAGGAGGGGCTTGCGGAAATGCAGGTAGAACCGTTGCGATTCCAAAGGCGATTGCTTTTGTGAAGCTTGAAAACATGGGGAATTCTTAATTCTATAGGGTTTTGAGCAGCTGGACCGCTTGTGAGAGTTTATCCTCGGTGAGCCGCGAACTCAAGCGGGGAAACTTACCTCCTGGGGGAAGAATGTAATCACCATTTCGCTGTAGCATGAGCCTGTCTTTATTGATTTCAACCATTTGAATACCCTTAGATGAACCAACAACTCGAAGACGGTTCGTCTCAATCAGGTTCTTCACCGGGTCGGGAAATCTGCCAAACCGGTCACGCCAGTCTTTTTTGATACCGTTTATTTCCTTTTCTGTGCGAGCAGATGCAAGTTGGCGATAGGCCGCGACTCTCATTTCGGGGTCTGGACCGAAGGTTCTTGGGAAGAAGGCGGGCACTTTCGTTGTGTCGGCTGTCCAGGCACTTTCGGAGTAGGCTATGAAGTCGATTCTGATTTGAGTGTCAGCTCTCTTAATCGTCTTTTTCCCCTGCAAGTGCTCGACCGATTGTTGGAGGAGTTGGCAGTAAAGCTCAAAGCCGACCGCCGTGATATGGCCTGATTGCTTCGTTCCAAGGAGGCTGCCGGCACCCCGGATCTCTAGGTCCCGCATCGCTATCTTAAATCCGGATCCCAGTTCCGTGT
>JAKMGP010000065.1 GCA_022424905.1 Akkermansiaceae bacterium
CGAGAAGTCACCACTGATCCACCAGTGATTTTGGGCGAAGTTCTTATTAGCGAGTTTATGGCTTCAAATGAGAAGGCTTTGATTGATGGCGGTGGAGCTTCTCCTGATTGGATTGAGATTTGGAATCCAACCTCGGAAGTCGTCAATCTCTCCGGATGGGCACTCAGCTCATCACCCGAATATGAAAATCCTTGGATCTTCCCCCGTGTGCTCCTTGATCCTAATGAGTATCTTTTAATCTTTGCCACTGGTGAGGAAAAAACCACCGAAGAAGGGCAATTTCATACCGATTTTACGATTCAAAAAAAAGGAGGGAGCTTGGCCCTCTTGAAGCCAAGAGGTGAAGGGAAATTCGAGATAGTGAGCGAATTTGTATCGTACCCACCGCAAAAAAAGGATGTCAGCTTTGGCTATGCTTCGGGACGAGAAGGGGAGGAACCCAAATACCTTTTGGATCCTACCCCTCGTCAGCGCAATAGCAGTGAGGCCGTCTTAGGTTTTGTGGGTGACACCTCATTCCATCCAAACCGAGGATTCTATAACACTCCAATCGATTTAGTAATTGAAACTCGAGAAGAGTCGACCATCCGCTACACCCTCGACGGATCTCAACCCACAGCAAACACAGGACTTCTTTATTCTTCAGAAACCGGGATTAATATTTCAGGGACCACCACTGTAAGGGCTGCCGCCTTCCGGGAAGGATATCTCTCAAGCGGAGTGGATACCCACACCTACTTATTTCCAGTAGATATCGTGGATCAACCCTCAAATCCTCTGGGGTTTTCCTCATCATGGCCTGGGGCTGACTACGGCATGGACCAAGACCCCCATCATCTTGCTTTGATTGCTGGAGATCCCGATTTGGAGATTACCGAAGCTAAGAAAATGATACGAAGCGCGCTCAAAGAACTTCCCGCGCTCTCTCTTGTCATGGATGTGGATGATTGGTTCAACCCAGCAAAAGGAATTTATGCAAATAGCACGGCTCGAGGGAGCGCTTGGGAAAAAGCGTGCTCAGCAGAGTTGATTTTCCCAGTCGGACTGGAGGGAAAACCTCTTCAGATTGATTGTGGCGTTAGAATTCAGGGAAACTCATCGCGCAATGCCACTGCGAATCCTAAACATTCTCTACGGCTCGCATTTCGCGAACAATATGGCGATTCAAAATTACGCTACCCTTGGTTCGGCCGAGAAGGTCCACAGGAATTTGACACGCTTGTTTTACGCTCAAATTCTCAGGATGCTTGGGTTTATAGTTCGACCAAAAACCGGATGGGACAATTTGTCCGTGACGCTTGGGCCCGCGAAACTCACCGCTGTATGGGGCACGAATCTCCTGATGGAAATTGGGTCCATTTATTCATCAATGGTCTTTATTGGGGAGTTTATAATCCTACTGAGAGACCTGATAGTTCTTATGGCAAAACGAGATACGGTGGGGCAAAAGACAATTGGGATATCATCAAAAATCACGAAGAGGTCCTCGATGGCAATCAGGAATCCTACCGAAAACTTTTAGCAAAGATTCAAATAGACCCAGTTAATTGGAGTGCCGGTTACCGTAACCTCTCAGATTTCGGAGCGTTCCAAGAGCTCGCTGAGCTGATTGATCTGGAAATGATGATCGATTACATGATCCACAACATGTATGCGGCAGCCGACGATTGGCCCGGTAATTTTTACATGGGCTATGACCGGACCGGCTCAAATGGAGGATGGCGTTTCTTCGACTGGGATAACGAACACGGGATGAAAAATTCTGTCAATCTAGACCGCACCCAACCTAATCGCAGGGTCAATGATTCACCCACGAAGTTTCACCATGCACTCAAGTCCAATCCAGAATACCGCCTGCTCTTTGCGGACCGTCTTCATCGAGCATTTTTTAATGGTGGCGTCTTATATGTTAACCCTGACAACCCGACTTGGGATCTTTCCCACCCTGAAAGAAACGTCCCTGCAGATTTATGGATGAAATTAACCAGCGGGATCGAAACGGCCTTGATTGCCGAGTCCGCTCGCTGGGGAGATTACCGAAGATCAATTCCCTATACCGTTTCTGAAGATTTTCGAATCGTGCGGAATGACCTCATAGAGAATTGGTTCCCGAGACGCTCCGCGGTCGTTCTAGAACAATTTAGAAGACAGGATCTCTATCCGAAAATTGGTGCTCCGGAGCTAAGCCAATTCGGAGGGCCAGTCACGGAAGGTTTTCCTTTAAAGATAAGCGGCCCAGATGAAGCTGAAATTTACTACACTCTAGACGGCAGCGATCCCCGGGTCAGCGGGGGCAAAGCTTCAGAAACCATCCTTCTAGATGAGTCAAAGCCAACAAGATTTGTGGTTTCTGAACCAGAAATATTCGAAGCGGGCTGGCGTCATTTTAATTTTGACGACTCATCTTGGGGGGGTGGCCGAGGCGGAATCGGCTATGAACTGGCTCCTTCGGTTTACCATGATTTGATTGGCACAGCTGTGCCCGAAATGATGGGTGTCAGTAGCTCGGCTCTCATTCGAATCCCTTTTGAGGTTTCCGCTGATGAATTATCGGTTGCCAGATCACTCAATTTGAAAATGAGGTTCGATGATGGGTTTGTAGCATACCTTAATGGTGTTCGAATTGCTTCGGCGAACGCTCCTGTAGACCTCAGCTGGAATTCCGGGGCGGTCGACGGACATCCAGACAACCTTGCGGTAGAGCAAGAATCATTTGATGTTTCAGCCCACCTTGATCAGCTCAAAGTAGGTGGAAATCTTCTTTCGATCCACGGACTGAACGATGGGGTCAATAGCAGTGATTTTCTAATATCTGCTCAATTGATCGCTGAAGGAAGTGAATCCCTGTCCCCTTCAGCGCTGCATTACAAAGATGCAGTTGTCATTACATCCAGCGGACCACTCAAAGCACGCAGCCTCATCGGCAATCAATGGTCGGCTCTGACTGAAACAGTTTTCGCGGCAGGGATTCCTGCCTCGCCAGAGACTCTCGTGATTTCGGAAATCATGTATCATGCCGAGGAAGGAAGTGATTACGACTATATCGAATTGATGAATATTTCATCAACTGAGCGACTGCACTTGGGTGGAATTAAATTTATCGAGGGGATTCAATTCGAGTTCCCTTATGGGATCGATCTACCTCCTAGGGGGCGCCTTCTTTTAGTGAGTGATCTTGATGCCTTTGCTCAAAAATACGGTGAAGAAATTTCGATAATAGGAGAATTTTCAGGCAACCTTAATAATGCTGGTGAACGTCTACTTCTCGTGGATCATTCCGGACAGATTATTCGAGATTTTTCTTATCTTGACGATGCTGGCTGGCCTCAAGCGGCAGATGGCAAGGGCCCTTCACTGACTCTGAAATATCCAGAATCTTCACCAGACCATAACAAAGGGCAAAACTGGAGAAGTAGTAGATTCCCGGGAGGTAATCCGGGAAAAACGGACTCAACTCGATTTATGGGTAATCCATCAGCAGATTTTGACGGCGACCTGATCCCAGCCCTTCTCGAATATGCTATGGGCACTTCTGATCAAGAATCCAATCAATTCGAGCCTCTCTCAGTACAACAATTTGACCCTCACATAAGATTCTCTTATTTTGAGAATCCCGCAGCCGAAGACGTAGCGCTAGTCGCAGAGATTTCAGAAGATCTTAAAAGCTGGGAGCCACTATTCGCTGACGCTGCCAGAATCTTTCAGGAAGAGGAACTTAATGGGAGAATCCGAGTAAACGTTTTGCTAAAAGAATCTCTCACTCCACAATTTTTGAGATTGCGAGCAGTCGTAAAATAAAAATCCCGCACCTCGTTAAAAATGCGGGATTTAAATGAATTTCACCCTCTGGTCATTTCCGTATCCGGAAGAAGATGCGGTGCTCTATATCGGTGTCGAGGCCTGGCACGCCCGAAGGAAAAACATAAGTCGTTTCATCACCTTGAGACTGAACGCCATCATCGATCTCCACCCAAGTCGCAAGATCAAGACTTGCCTCAAGGATGTAAGCTGTATTGGGGCGAGAGTTCCAAGTTAGCGAAACATCACCATTCTCTCTCCGGTCTACAGAGGTGATTCCAAAGATCGTCCCTCCTCCGGTAACCTCTATTGGAGTCGCCCCAGAAGCTAATTCCGCGATCGTCGTTGCTGGTAGAACCGATGACCAAAGAGAGACCTCATCCACCAAGCCCTGCGCCCAGTGTGAAGGATTAGCTCTCAAGATGGCGCCGATTGTGGTGTAATTCACATCAGGGGAGATCACGTCTTTAAAGATCCAATCATCTCGGTCCAGAACTCCATCAACATAGAGTTGAATAGTCATCGTAGTGTCATCATGAGTGTATGCGATATGGTGCCAAGTATCATCAAATGGCTCAGTAGTTGAAAACTGATGATTGGGGCTTCCGCCGTCTCTTAAGTAGATATCGACAGTATTGTCGGAGCCA
>JAKMGP010000099.1 GCA_022424905.1 Akkermansiaceae bacterium
GGTGATACTGCATCGATTGATCTCGATACAGGCCTCCGTTTTTGGGCCGGAACAGATTTAAACTTCATTGCTAAGGATTCTGCCGTCATTCCAGATGGGATTGCGGGACCACTTGAGGCGGGGCAGAATCGTGGATTCAGAGTTGTGACAGCGCAGGCGCCTTTGTTCAGTGAAATTCCTAATTCATTTGCACGTGCCAGCCAACAGCTTAATGGCACCCTCATGGTTGAAGGGAAGCTGGTGGCCGATGAAGCAAAAAAAGGAGAAAACGCCGATGGTAGCTTTGATGCTGATGTTATCAATTTCCTTGCAGCTTTTGATGGTGAGGGATTGCCCTTCATAACCAATTTTGAGGACGATGCTGACTTTCCTGGCATCCCCGGAACTGGCGATCATTACTCCCTTTTTACGACTGAGATCTCTGGTTTTGTAGAATTATCAGCAGGGACTCATACCTTTGATACCCAAGTCTTCGTGGATCGGGTTGATGCGGCACCGAGTAACGATAATGGCCTTGTTGTTTTAACTGGCACTAACCCACGCGATTTTTTTGCTACGGAATTAGCGACCTTTGTTCGGCCTGATGACGCTCCGCCCTTTGAATCAACTCCCTGGAATTTTCAGTTTAAAATCACGGCGCCAGTTGCTGGGGTTTACCCGATTCGCCTCGTCTATTGGACCCAAGATAGTAATTCAGGTTTAGAGTTTTCGCAGCAGAACCAGTTAGTGAATTCCGACGGTTCCGCTGTTGTTTTTCGTGAAAGCACCGCCCCCCATCACAGTCATGCCTATATTGCTGAGGTGTCTCCGGTTCCGGGTGTTGCTGATATTTCACCGGAGGATCCGATTACGATTTTGCTGCGTGACGATAAAACAACGGTGAATACACAATCAGTGAAATTGAGCTTTAATGGAGTAGATATTACTGGGCAAGCAACGGTAAGTAGTGGGAATGGTCGCACGGCTATTAATTATCAGCCACCTCCAGCAAGGCAAAGCGATCGGAATGAGCTCGTATTAGAGTATCTAGATTCTTCCGGGCAAAGTTTTTCACGTGAATGGTCGTTTGCGAATTCTCTCGGAGAAAAACCTCCTGTTGTTACTGGTCAATGGGATTTCTCGAATGGACTGCGTGCTACGATTGGTTCTGATTTACTCTTCAACGATGAAGTTTCGGAAGCAGAGACATTATTTGGAACTACTGCGAGTTTTGGGATTTCTGATATTGAGGGGCAGCCCGCGGAGGTTATGTATGTGCCATTTGGGAGCCGCGTAGGATATAAATTGCTTCATGGTATTGCTCCGAATGGAGGTGGGCGATATGTGAACCGTTATACTCTTTTAATGGACGTCATGAGAGTTGGCGGTGGAGGAGCTTCAGCCATCATCCAAGCATCTCCGACAAAAAATCCAGGCGATGCGACATTCTTCTGGCAGGGAGGTAATATGGGCCAGGGTGGTGGAGGTTATAATGGCGATGGGACATTCACATCTGATGAATGGCACCGAATCGGATTCGCGGTTGATCTTGCCGACGAAAAAGTTATCACAAAATGGGTTGATGGTGTTTTGCAAGATGAGTGGAGACCTCAAAATAAGGATCATGTTCGTCGAGCCATGGAGCCTGAAACTATTCTCTTTTACGACGTTGATGAGCGAAGTGAATGGTATGTAAACTCAATCCAAATCCTTGATGGAAAACTCTCGAATGAGGAGATGGAGGCTCTGGGTGGACCGAGCGCGGAGGGTTTTGAAGCTCCAGGAGCGAAAGGTTTGCAGATTAATGATATCGTCCTCCAAGAAAATGGTAACGTTACAATTAAGTGGTTTTCTCGTGCTAATCGGAGCTATCGGATTGAAGCAAGTTCTAATCTAGATGACTGGTTGGAGCTCACCGATGGCCATCCTTCTCAGGGAGATTTGACAGAGTTTACTGAGCTGGGAGATGATATCAAGGGAGCTGCGACTCGCTACTATCGGGTCACCGAGGAATAACAAAAGGTTTAGAGAGTTGTTCGTGCAGAATCCATGACATGGATTCTGCCTTCATTCTGGGGTGCGCTTTACCTTGCACTGCTTTTCGAAGCGGTGCCAAGAATCATCAAAGTTGAGTCCTGGAAATTCTTTCATCACTAGGCCAAGATCAAGATAATTTATCCCATAGCGTCGTTTGAAGTTTTTCACGGTGTCCGAAGAAAAATGAATTCCCCGATCAGTCAGCCATTTTTCGATCTGCCCCTGATCGCTATCTGTTTTCACGATCACTTGCGGATGAAATAGAGGCCGTATTAGTCTATGAAAAATTGTTGGAACATGACTGGCGATCAGGACGTTTGGTTTTTCCATCTTACTTGAAAAAAGCACCAGTTTTAGAAGCTCGCGCACAGTCCGGATTTCGTCAATTACCAGGAAATTGGTATTGGGGTAACGGTCCTGTAGCCACTGAATAGAAGTGCTCTTTCCGGAGCCGCTTAGACCACAAAAAACAACCCACTTCGACTCGTCATAATTCAATTCGCACAGACGATGCGCATCATGAAATTGCTGTGTGCTAAGTTTTTCTTTTGGGTGGCAAATTTCCAATGGGTCCGATTTCCAGTTTCGGAATATTTTTTTCGCGCTCAAGAAAATCTTGGATTTTTAGTTTGTGAACATTCCCGATTAGCTCCTGATCGACTAGTTCGTTATGGATTAGTTGGATTTCCCAATATAAATCTAAACCATGAGTAGAGCTTATCATCATCGGCGGTAATAAGTTATTAAAAATACGATCAAAATAAACTTCCTCGGGAAACCAACGCTCCACTGAATCACCTGCCGCGATATGATCAATGCGCTTTTCGTAAATTAATAACCCTTGGACTGGGTTTGAAAAGGAAACAGTACGCTTGTCAGATCCATGTCCCTCGACGCGTTGACCTTTTTCTTGATTACACGCCACGACTCGAAGTTTGATGTTTTCAAGATCGATTCGCGATTTCCCATAAAATAGATCGCCAGCGCGGCAGACTAGTCCTGGCACAAGGCCACCCGCAATAGGGCGTTTTTCGAGATGCATGTATTTTCGCAACTGCGCCTTTATGAGCATCCAGATTGCCGCGCCAACCAATCCGCTAGCTGCGAGTGCTGACAGGATTGGACTTTGCGGATCTCCATCACTATCAGTACGGGACATTACATATTGTTGGCCGTCGATACAAAATTGATCGTGGATCCCGACGATGTTGATAACGGCGACCACTATCATTCCAATTAGCGTTAAAGCTAGAGTGATTATTTGATTGTGGAAGGGAATCACTTTCAGATTTTTACG
>JAKMGP010000138.1 GCA_022424905.1 Akkermansiaceae bacterium
CCGCTTTTGAAACGAAAGGCCTCCGTGGCGGAATTGGTAGACGCTGTGGATTTAAAATCCATTGACCCTAGGTCGTGCCGGTTCGATCCCGGCCGGAGGTACTTCGTGCGCGAGGTCATTGTTTAAAGCAATGCGTATTTTGATTTTATCGATGGGTAGTTTTTGGTGGGTGAGATTTAATGACTGCGATGCGAATTATTCTTTGTCTGCTGCCTCTATGGTTTCTGAACTCTGCGTGCACCCATACTTCGGGATATCGCCAGACGCCGGAGTTGACTCTTGAAAAGCTCGACCCAAAAGTTTCTCTCGGACATGTTGAAATCGATGATCAGGGTGAATTGATTAGCTTTGATCAATTAAAGCGGGTGACAGCCATGATTGAGGCTGAGTCAACCGAGCCTCTGTTGTTGGTCGTTTATATTCACGGCTGGAATCATAATGCTTCGGAGCGTTTGATCACGGGGGCTGGTGACCTTCATGATTTTCGGGAGATGCTCAAGGATCTAGGGAAAGCTAGTGGGAGAAAAGTGATGGGAGTTTTTGTGAGTTGGCGGGGGAGGTCTTTGGCAACTTTTCCAATTGGAGTTGATTATTTTCATCGGCATGCGGCAGCGCGAAGAGTCGGTGGGGTTTCAGGCACTGAGGTGCTTCACGAGCTGGGTGCAGCAGCGCGTGGAGCTAATTCGAAAAATCGGATTGTGATGATTGGCCACTCGTTGGGTGGTGCAATTCTTGAAAGTGCGATGGCGGAGTCAATTTCAGCCCGTGTTGCGATGGATTCTGCGCGCGGACGGAAGCTGATGCGCAAGGACTTTCCGGCGGACTTGATGGTTTCTATCAACTCTGCCGAGTCTGCAATCTATGCCCGGCAGCTTCTCTCGACTTTTAAGAATCGTGGTATCAAGAATGTTGAAGGAGGACCTCTTATGGTTTCTTTAACTAGTCAGCGCGATTTTATTACGAGTGTTTTTTGGCCTATGGGAAATCTCATGGGCAGATGGGTTCCTGGGCTTAATTTTTTCAATACTGGAGTTGCCGGGATGTATCGCAGGAACCCCAAGAGTGATAAGTTACGCGGGGGGCAGGCGGCAGCGCACAGGTCGACAGTGGGACACTTTAAGCCACTGTTCAGTCACGAATTTGAAAAACTAAAGAACCAAAAAAGGTCTCTTAAGGAGCTTTATTGGGACAATAGAGATGCGCGTGAATTAGATGGATTTCTTGTTCGGGGTGAACAGGAGGTCTACCGATTCTCGAGACCGAAAAAGCCCTATTATAACGACACGCCTTACTGGATTGTTCCCATTCCTGGCACCTTCATAAGGAGCCATCATGATCAGTGGAATCCTAACTTTGTGGGCCTGCTGGCCGCAATGATGTCGCTGACCCGTTAGAGTTCCGAAGGCTATTATCGAAGGCCTAATTCACCTTCGATATCCAGTTGGCGAAGTTGTTCTTCGGTGAAGGTTTCGCGGAGCTTTTTTTGGATGGCCTCATTTCTAAGAAGTGCTCCGAAGTTGCGGCGGTCGTATGCTCTTTGGATTGCGGGATCGACTGGGATGGCATCAGGGATGAATTCGACTCCTTGTTGTGAAGTCATCGTGGCAAATTTCTCGAGGTTCTTTTCTTTGACGATTGCTAACTTAGCAGCATTGGCTTCGACCGGGTCGTTTAGAAAATCAATCTTCTGGTGCCATTGTCCAATTTGACTGCTGTCGATCCATAGTTTTAATTTTGCAAAGAGCGGCTCTTTACTAGAGGCGTCGATTTTACCGCTGACGTATTGAGTTAAGCGATCGAGTTCGGAGACTGTGCCTGCGTAACGCACGCCGGTGAGCATGAAGTAGGTAAAGCTAGCACCAAGAAGGAGCCCGAAAATTCCCCCGGCCATTCTGAATCCTCCGGAACGTGCCTGATTATCTTTGTTATTTTTTCCAGCAAGAAAGGCAATGATCTTCCTGAAGACAACAATGGTAAATATGAAGGTTGAGATTCCAATGGCCGTTGACATCCACGGTTGGGGCTTATCGACGGCCTTCTGCGCAATTTCAAATCCGTTATTATAAGCCCATAATCCAGCGATGGCTCCGAGGGACAGGGCAACGAGATTAAAAAAGAAGGAGATGAACCTCTTCAAAAACCCGAGAATGGTGAAGAGCGCAATGACGCCTCCAATTAAGGTCAGGGGTGAGAGTTGGTCCATTGGATTAGCTTAGATGAGATCTTCCACCAATCGGTTCATGGCGTGTCCGTATTCAACATAGGAATCGTAACACTGCTGCCAATCAGGTTCTTCCCCTTCGGTCGAGTGGAAGACAGTTGCAACATGTGGCTCAATGGCAAGGCCACCGTTGTAGTCATCATCTTTGAGTGCTCTGAGAATCTCGACGACCTGTGCCTGACCTTCGCCAGGAAGGGTGTATTGGGTGGGTTCGGTCTCGCCCATGCCGGGGTTAGTACAATCCTTGATATGAATATGAACGACGTGTTCTTTGACTTTGTTGTAAAATTCAAGGGGATCCTGCCAAGGAAAGGGCTCGGACTTGGAGCGGTCGAGCTGGAAAACTGGATTAGCGGTGTCAAAGATCAGCTTTAAGCCTGGAACTTCTTCTACGAGGCGAAGGGTGTGGTCGGGAGAGAAACCGCCCCAATTCATACAGTTTTCATGAACCGCTTGGAGCCCGGCGTCGGCAAATCGAGTGTGGATTTCGCGGAGGCGCCGAAAGCGTTCTTCTTCCTGCTGGTCGTTTCCCCAAGGTTCTTGGGCATATGACATAATGCGGATCAACTTGGTGTTGAGGCGCTGCATGCGGGGAATCGCTCGCTCGATTTCAGCAAGGGTAATATCGAAGTCGGAGGTAATTTTCTTCCCCCAATTGCCAATCAAGGAGCCAAATTCAGGGATGGTGATGCCGGAATCGTCGAGTTGGCCGGCGACTTTATCAAATTCATCATCAGGAAGTTCGTGAAGATTGGCCCCGTTCACCCCCCGCGCGGAGATGCGGGTCCAACCAATTTCCTTTGTCGCTTTGATTTGGGTGGCGAGGTCCTGGGCTGCTTCATCTGCGAATCCGGTCAAATACATGTGTGGTGATTAACCCGAAAATCGAGAAAGGCCAAAGCTGATTCTTAAAAGAAGAGAGAGCGTAATTTTCGCTTTTTGGTGAATTGTTCTACGACAAAAGGTTGCTATTGGGATTGAGTCTCAATACCAATAGCCATTCGGAAGACGCTGATCCATCGCCAGTCCGGTAGTTTGGACTTTGAAATTTGGCATCTCACCGGGAATCCCGGTGAGGCTGGCTCGTGGGCTGATGTGGTAAAAAGATCTTCTCTTCATCTTGTCTTAAATCAAAAAGGGGAGGGTCTCATGATGGATGCGGGAACTCGCCTCACGCTCCTCCCCGCGACGGCGGGTCTTTTTACGACTGGAAGTAAGGCGGGTCTGATGTCAGCGACTCGATTTGCCTCTGATGCTGGACACGATTGCGTGATTTTAGTGATCGCGATCGAATCGGTAGAGCGGGTCTTTGGGCCGGTGGAGCTGATCATGAAGAAAAATTTGGGAATTCTTCGCCGCTGGTCCGAACGCGATTCAGGCTTCTTGGGCGATTTGGTCAGTCCTCCCATTCAATCTGCCGTCGAGAAGGCATGGTATTTGGCTAAGACTTTAGAGATTTTATCATTGCACTTGTT
>JAKMGP010000140.1 GCA_022424905.1 Akkermansiaceae bacterium
ATCGGATTAGCCCAAATCATCCACGCCGGTAGTGGCTTTAATTTTCTTTCACCACTCATACCTCGCGATTCCCCTCCGCAACTCGCACTAAGATCTCCTCGAAGGACGAGCTTTCCTCCTCAAAAGAGCGAATTTTCAAACCTGCATTTACGAGCTCTATCAGCAATCTTTCCTGCTCTTCCCCTCCTCCCAAAAATTGAAATCCGACTCGTGAACCATCCACCTTCAATTCACTCACACCTGTCCGGCCTTCCAACCATGCTTCAACTTTTTTCGAGTCACCAGAAGTCATTACGCTCAAGTTCCGCTCGGCCCGACCCAGCGCCCTTCTCACCTCCTCGGCCGTTCCACTAGCCAGCAACTCCCCTTGGTTCATGACGCAAAGCGACGAGCACATTTCCGCCAATTCACTAAGGATGTGCGAACTCACGACCACCGTTGCTCCTTCTGCCGCCAAAGCCTGCAATGCAATCCGCATCTCGCGACGCGATAATGGATCAAGTCCACTAGCCGGCTCATCAAGAATAAGGACCTTGGGCCGATGCAATAGCGTCTTGGCAAGAACCAGACGCTGCGTTTGCCCACGCGAGAGATCTTTGCACCAAGCGTTTCGCTTATCATACAAATTTACGATCTTCAGGCACTCATCTACTCTTTCGCGGCGGTCGCTAGCTCCGCCCAACCGATGAGTATCCGCATGAAAATCCAAAAACTCCCATAACTTCAAATCGGACGGCACCGGTGCAAGGTCTGGCATGTAAGCCATAACTCGGCGCGCTTCCTCAGCCGACTCAAATATATCAAACCCCGCCACGTTCACTTCCCCGTAAGTTGGCTCCATCAAAGTCGTCAGAACCCTAAAAGTGCTCGTCTTCCCCGCTCCATTGGGCCCCACTAACCCATACACAACCCCGGACGGAATCGTCAGGCTAATATCATTGACCGCTACGAAATCTCCATAATCAACACGGAGATCTTTAATTACGATTCCTGACTCGCTCATTTAAAAGATATCTCCCTCCAAAAGATCAAAATCTTTAGGAGGAGCCAACTGATAAAGCTCCCATTGCTCGGCTACTTTCCGTAGCTGATTCTCCCGGTGTTCATTTAGCGTCTCTCTCTGGTTCGGAGTTAGCGCCCCATTGATCGCAGCATCCCTCGCCATACGATCCAGAGGAGAGGTTGCTCCATCATAATCTTGAGGGTTAACCTCCGGCCGATAGTCTTCGGAACCCCGTGCCATCACCCGAAAAAGCTCAGCTTGCTGTTCATCACTCAATGTCACGATCTCATCCAGTCGACCAAGTTTTCGGTCCGCCTCCTCCTGCACCGCCTCAACCCTCTTTGCAAGACGCTCTTCTTTAAACTGTTCCAACTCTTCCCCTTTTAAAAAACCCTCCATCAAGTCGTTCGTTTCCTCGAAATCACGCCAATCGTTTTCAGTAGCCTGCACGAATTCCACAAAACCGCTCTGATCACTATTAATCACTTCGGTAATTCTCTCAGCATTTTCCTCACTTCGTTTCTTAAAATGCTCACGTAATTTATTTCTCTGGGCTACCGTCAAAGTGTAATTACGCGTCCATTCAGAAACCCGGGCATCGACCCACTTCGCTTCGTTCACCTTCCTAATCCGCTCCATCACTGGAGCAACCTGCCGCATCCAGGGCTTCGCACTTCCCAAAATATCATCAAAGCTCACTTCCTTTCCATCCTTGAGATCACGAGCCAATCGCCGAAACTTAGATGATCCTGACCCTTCGGCACGTTCCACATAAGCCTTCAATGCCCTAGCTTCTCTGCTGCTCTTGGCCGCCTCTTGCTCAGCAAGCTCTAACCGGTCTTGGATCGAACCCGGGGCAGGACGCTGACTTTTTGAAAAGAGATAGCCTCCCGCACATCCCACAACGAGACCGAGCACTAACCCTAGAAATTTCTTAAGCTGCACAAGAAACCCCTAGCAGATTATTGGGACGATGTCCCTAGAAAGTAAGCCCCAAAGCAGATTAAGCTCAAAACTCAATTCTACACCGCGATCAGATGTAGCGTTGCAACATAAACAAGTTCATTGTCGTCGCCTTCGCCCAAATTGTTAATCTCGTTTATAATCTTCCAACCTGATTTTTTGAGAAGGTTTTTCAATGCCACATCGGTGAAAAATCGTAACCGCTGAACGGTCTCTTCCCTCTTAACAATATTCCCCGAAGCATCCCTCAAAGTGTAACGATGTTTCCTGACTAAACTCCCGATCTGCTCTTTAATCTTATGCTGTGTCTCCAATTCACCAGTTTCACCAGTTGGCAAAACAACCTTACGATCAAAATACCATTCGTTCGGGGGTAGATCTCCGGAGATCTCAGCCCAAGGGAAAAACAGAGTCAAATAAAGAGCATCTGCTTGTTCACTCAACCGCGCGAGCTGTTTTTGCGGATCTAAAAAAAGCTGGAAAGTGAAGGCCGGAATTACGATAGCAGCATACTTGCCCTCATGATTTTGCCATTCTTCTTCAAGCACCTTTGCATCAGGAAACCTTGCTCGTGAGAGCCTCGCCATTTCAGACGAACATTCAAGTCCCAGAACATCGTGTCCCGCCGTGACTAGAGGACCAAGCAAACGCCCCGACCCGGAGCCAATATACAGACAACACCTGCCTTTTCTATCCTCTAGAAATTTCTCGATTAAAGGCAATTCGCTAGGCGCTTCCTCGGCCTCCCAAAACAAGTCGTGCCAAGAAGCCTCAAAACCCTCGTAACCCGAATTCATGATTCAGATTTTCGCTCAGACACTTCTTTCTTTGCAAAGGTCTTAGTCTCGGGATCATCTTGTTCAATTACGAGCGAATGGATCGTGATTGACCGTTCAATTTTCTCGTCCTCCGATAAAACCGGACTCAACTTTCCATCTTCGGTTTCGGTGAAAAGAATAATAGCCTTCTCGCCGTGCGCCGCCTTGAAATCTTCCATCGTGAAAACGTCCGTCAATAAAGTCGATTTCATCTCGGCACCCTTTTCCACAAAAGAACTCAAGTCGGAAAATCTCGGTCCCCCAAGAAAACAAAACCGCCCTCGCATGTGATTAGCGACCGCCTTTTGGTGATGAAAATCAACATCCGACGGCGTGATCTGCCAAACGTTAGCCTTGCCAAATCGGTGCTGAAATTCCCGCACCGCCAGCGAGTTCACCTCATTATTGGGTGTGGCTGCCACCAAGTGCCCAAGCCCCGCAAAATCGATTTCCTCCTCAGCATACTCCGAGAGGATATTAGCTCGCACTGCCTGTAAGCCATCAAGCCTCGCAGCCGATACTTTCTCGAAGCGTGTGTCTAGCAAAAGGCAATGGTGCCCTTGGTCAACCAAGCCCTTCGCGACAACCCGGGTCCAAGGCTCAGCCCCAGCAAAAAGCACACCCGTAGGATTGGCATCGGACAACCCAAGCCGGCGCGCCAAAGGAGCCGCTAGCAAACCATAAAAAGTGACCGTCCCAAGGATCACAATAAAGACTAGGGGAACCAATTCGCCAGCCTCCCCGGCCAAAACAGCATAAGTTTCATTCTCGGGATTTAACTTCGCCGCCCCCGTAATTTGAAGAGCGAAAACTGACGTTACGGCTGCCGCCACGATTCCCCGGGGAGCCAATAGGGCCAAAAAAAGTTGCTCCCGAAACGTGGTACGCGCCGAGCCAAAATTCGCCAAAAAGACGGAAGCCGGGCGCACCACCAAAATCAAAACGAGGAGGAACATCAACCCCTTTTGCCATACCATCTGAATCTCAAACATCCCGATCCGCCCAGAAAGCATTAAGAAAAGGAGCGAAATAATGAGCACTCTCAAGTTCTCTTTAAATTCAAGAATGTGCCGCACTGACACTTTTTTCTGATTGGCCAAAGCCACTCCTAAAACGGTCACCGTCAGCAAGCCCGCTTCATGTTGAATGGCATTGGAACCTGCAAAGGCCACTCCAACCAAAGCCAGAAAAAACATGCTCTCCAAAAAATCTGGGATCAAGTGCCGCGACATCAATCCCTCAGTCACCTTCGCCAATCCCCAACCCAGCCCCACCCCAACAACCAGCGTCTTCACCAGAGCAATAGCCACAATGTCCCAACCCTGGCCGACTCCACCTTCCTGAATCGTAATGAAAACCAAAACCGCTAAAACTGCTCCGATGGGATCTACCACGATTCCCTCCCACTTGACGATCGAGGCCACCTTACGACGTGGCCTAATCAAGCGGAGTAAAGGAGCCACCACGGTTGGCCCAGTCACCACTAAAATTGCTCCCAGCAGCGCACAAATTTGCCAGTGGTATCCCAGAGTGTAGCGTGCTGCCACTGCAGTGAGACCAAAGGCTAATACCACCGCGGTAGTGCAGAGTCTTAGCACCGGAGTGCCCGCCTCTTTGAGCTCGGAGAATTTTAAAGTTAGCCCACCTTCAAAGAGGATAATCGCCACGAAAAAACCAACTAGACTTAAGAGAGAACTTTCATCCTTAAGGTAATTATCAATCCGCATTCCGGTAAAATGCGAAAGCGCAAACCCTAAAATGAGTAAAAGTAAGATTGACGGTAGCTTCATCCGCCAAGCCGACCATTGGGCCACTACCCCAAGGAGTAGAAGAAACGCAAGATAGGCAAGAAGGCTCACCCGTAAAGACTGACTTCAATCTCCTTCTCCGCCAAGTCTAGATCTCAATCAAAAGAAACCACAAGCAAGGTCATCCGCAGATGGTGATTCCAAAACCGACTCCTCGCTGATCGCCGGTAGGAGGACCTCCCTTCTTGAGACCCTCGCAATCACGAAGCCTAACGATGGAGGCGAGGTTCCCAGAGAAGCTACCAGGGCAGCGGGAAAGCAGCATTGAAAGAGAAGACTTTTTCACGAATCTCAGTAAGTTTCTCATCATCTTCGCGAGCTTCTAAGGCTTCATGGATTAAATCAGCCACTATTTCGACATCATTTTCTTTCATCCCACGAGTTGTCACCGCAGGAGTTCCAATTCGAATCCCACTCGGCTTCATTGGACCAGCTTCATCAAAGGGAATCGAGTTCTTGTTCACGGTAATACCCACCTTGTCGAGGGTGTCAGAAACAATCGATCCATCAAGGCCCACCGGACGAAGATCGACCATGAAGACATGATTATCAGTGCCTCCAGAAACGATGCGATAACCATTCTTTCCTAAAGCCGTTGCCATTGCCTGAGCGTTCTTAACAACTTGCTCCTGATACTCTCTGAACCCAGGCTTGAGAGCCTCGCCAAAGCATACCGCCTTGGCTGCAATAACATGCATCAGGGGTCCACCTTGGACCCCCGGAAAAACGCGGCCATCGATTTTCTTGGCATACTCCGACCTACATAAAATGATGCCGCCACGAGGTCCGCGCAGAGATTTGTGAGTCGTAGACGTCACAAAATCAGCGTGCGGAACCGGGCTAGGATGCACTCCTGCCGCGACCAATCCAGCTATGTGCGCCATGTCGACGAACAAATAAGCTCCAACCGCTTTCGCGATTTTTCCCATCCGTTCAAAATCAATCGTTCGCGAGTATGCACTCGCTCCACAAGTGATTAACTTGGGCTTCACCTCCTGCGCCTGTGCTTCAAGCGCGTCGTAATCGATGCACTCATCTTCTGCGGCCACCCCGTAGTGGGTAACATCGTAGAGCCGACCCGAAAAGTTAGCCGGATGGCCGTGCGTCAAGTGACCACCGTGCGCTAGATCCATGGTCAAAATTTTGTCACCCGGTTGCAGTACAGCAAAGTAAACTGCCGTGTTGGCTTGGGACCCGGAATGAGGCTGCACGTTGGCATGCTCGGCTCCAAAAAGCTCCTTGAGCCGATCGATCGCGAGTTTCTCAACCACATCAACATTTTCGCATCCTCCATACCAACGACGCCCAGGGTAACCCTCAGCATATTTATTGGTCAAAAGCGAACCCTGCGCCTCCATTACTGCAGGACTTGCAAAATTCTCAGAAGCAATCAGCTCAATGTGACTACGCTGGCGTTTTTCCTCGCCAACAATAGCATCAAAAACTTCTGGATCCGTCATCGCAAGACGCGATCCCGACGCCTTACGGAGTCGACGCTCATGACGTCCACCCTCGAAGTCTGTCTTAAGAAAAACCTCAACGATCTCCAATGCGGTCTCCTCTTCCACTGCTTTTTGACCAAGGCAGAGCACATTGGCATTATTGTGAGACCGCGCGAACTCCGCCTGCTCTACAGAATGAATGTTAGCGCCCCGAACATCACGGAAACGATTCGCGGCAAGGCACACACCCGCGCCCGAAGTGCAGATCAAAATTCCACGATCGGCACGTTCCTCATTTACTGCACGGGCCACTTCATTAGCAAAGTCGGCATAGTCAACCGAATCGGTCCCATGAGTGCCATAATCGACGAACTCGCGGCCCGCCTTTTTCAAAGCCTCCACGACAGCATTTTTCAACTCAACTCCGCCGTGATCGGCCCCGACTGCGATGCGGTAAGAATCTGCACTCATTAGACCCCCCTTCATTGACCCCTACTTGCCAAAATGGCAAGCGCTCACTTACCAAAAGACCAATCAAGACTCCTCTTCCCGATTTTCCATGAAGCCTAAAATTCCGCCCATCGCTGCATTAAGGACCTTCGAAGTCATTTCATAAGCAGGTCGCCCCATCCCGATAGGATCAGGAACATCCACTCCCACCTTACCGTCCATCTCCACAAAATCGCAGGCAAGATGATATTTCTCCTCATACTCCGGATGCATTATTTCCAACATTTCAAGATGTCCCTCGGTCATGCAAAACACAGCATCTGCTTCCTCTAGCATTGAGGCGTTTACCATGCGGCTCCGAAAGTTCTCCAGCTCGACTCCCTGCTCTTTGAGAACAGTGACCGTTTCATGACTCGCTGAACTCCCGGGCTGGGCCGCCACTCCCGCCGAAGAAACCTCGATATCCGTATTTTCGGCTGCCTTGCGAAACACCCCTTCCGCCATTGGGCTCCGACAAGTATTTCCTGTGCACACAAATAAGACCTTCCGTGACATGGAAAGTACGCTAACGCTTCCTTGGTATCTCTCAATAAGCAATTCACCTCTTATGAAATTCCTCTTCTTCCCTATTAACCTTATCCTAGCTGGCCTCTTTTTTGTTTTCGCTTGGTTCCAACGAAACGATATCGATCCAGAGATCTACTCAAGCCCCTCTTTCGGCAATCCCACCCTAGACTCCGCGCTCTGGTTCCTCTTTTATGCCGTCATCGGATTAGTCTTTCTCCTTCTAATCAAAAAACGTATCCCGGTCTGGTATTTCATTATCGCAATCATTGCCTGTCTAACAGAAATGTATCTCTCCGGACCTGGCCTCTGGGAAAACATATTCGGTGAACAATCCTTCACCATGACAGGTGAATCAATGTCCGGAACCGACCCGCG
The DNA here is from genome assembly GCA_022424905.1 of Akkermansiaceae bacterium. Taxonomy (GTDB): domain Bacteria; phylum Verrucomicrobiota; class Verrucomicrobiia; order Verrucomicrobiales; family Akkermansiaceae; genus SW10. The sequence goes on from JAKMGP010000140.1 coordinate 7,427, forward strand.
TGTCGAACTCACTCGCGAGTTTTTTGGGGCAGTTATCGCTCTTGTCGGTATAACTTTCCAATGGTGGCAGAATAAAAAACTCAGCGCCTGATTAGGAAAACTTCTAGGTTACCGCAAAAAAAAAAATCTGCAACGGGGGATGTGGATAACCCCAAGAGCTCCCGAGGGCCTCGCTAAATCCCAGCGGGCCTCCAAGCGTCTGAATATTCTCTCTGCCAGTATTTCTTGGGAGCATCAGCGCCTTTAATTTGAATGCCCTCACGGTAGGAAATATTCCCAAGGTGACAGAGCATCGTACTCTTTTGGGCATCAGTAATTTCCGCATTGAGAGCTTCACCCTTTCGAATCGCATTGATGAAATTCTGGAAGTGCGGGACATCATTAAGCTTGGGAACATTCTCATACACAAGCTTACCAGCGTTGTCATAAATTCGATAGCCACCGCCGTCGAATGACATAATCCCGCCATCACCATAAACACTCACGAAGGAATGCTTCTCGTGCTTCCGCTGCAGACAACTACTCCCGTGCCAGCTCATCCCAACCTTACCAAAGTCGTAGGTTGCATCAGCGGTATCGGGAGTCTCTTGATCATCATTAAAGTGATACCGCCCACCAATGCAGCTGGTATAATGGGGTGAATCCACTCCCAGTGCCCAGCGAGCAATATCAAGAGCATGAACTCCATTATTAGCAAGTTCACCGCCACCATAAGCCCAGTGCCAATGCCAGTTGTAGTGGATCAAATTATCCTTGTAGGGTCGCACTGGAACCGGTCCCTGCCAAAGGTTGTAATCAAGGTTCGCTGGAACTGCCGCAGGCTTTCCCTTTCCAATCGACTCTCGCTTATTGTCATACCAGCAACGTGCATACCGAAGGTTCCCAATCGCCCCAGTCTTGAGTTTTTCAATCCCCTCGCGAAAAGCTGGAGCACTCCGTCTTTGATTGCCCATCTGCACCTTCCGCTTCGTCCGCTGGGCTGCTGCGACCATGAGCTCGGCCTCCCGTGGATTATGACTGCCAGGTTTCTCAACATAGACATGCTTCCCCGCGTCACACGCAAGAATCGTGGCAGGGGCATGCCAGAAATTTGGGGCTGCAATTGATAGGATGTCGACCTCTTTATCCTCAAGAATACGACGAAAATCGGTGACTGCTTTGGGAAGATTACCATTCTGGCGGTCAGCTGTAAATTTCGCTCCAGCCGCCAAACGACTCTGATCGACATCGCAAACATACGCAATTTCAACCCCTTCCAGCTTCGCAAAATTATTAATATGGGCCTTTCCTCTGCTCAAACCCATTACCCCTACCCTAAGCTTCTGCCCCGGTCGACTTTCGGCCCGCAAATGACCTGCCAGCACAGCTGCAGAGGCCGCGCTAATGAATTGGCGACGATTGTTCATTCCAGTTTTTAGTGATTAAAAGAACTCTTGGCGAGCATTTCAGAGGATTCTCATTCTAAAACCGAGATAGGCAGAAAATTCCACAACTCCATGAAAGAGAATAGAGTTAGGATGACTATCCTTACTTTGATCTTATTCCATGAACATACGACACCACCTCTCAGCAACTCTCTTCCTAGCAGCGACATTTCCATCCTCAGCGGATGTCAGCGTTTCAAAGATCTTTGGCGACCATATGGTTTTACAGCAAGGAGCACCCATTCGTGTTTGGGGAACCGCTGATCCCGGAGAGGGCGTCAGTGTATCCCTCGGCGGTAAAACCAAGAAAACAACCACAACCAAGGAAGGATCTTGGCGCGTTGACCTCCCATCCCTTAAGGCAGACAACAAGCCCCATACCATGACTATTAAGGGTAAGAATATCGTCGAAATTAAAGACGTCCTACTCGGAGAAGTCTGGATCTGCTCAGGACAATCTAACATGGAGTGGGCGGTTAACCGCTCCCTAAATCCTAAGGAAGAAATTGCAGCAGCAAATCACCCAAGAATCCGACTCTTCAATGTTCCTGGGCACGTGGCAAAACCGGAGCCTGAAAAAGATCCCCGGGGTCAGTGGCAGATCTGCTCGCCCAAAACCATTCCTGGCTTCAGCGCGGTCGGCTACTACTTTGGTCGCAAACTCCAAAAGGAACTTAACGTCCCCATCGGCCTTGTCGGGACAAACTGGGGCGGAACTCGCATCGAACCATGGACCCCACCAGTCGGCTTCGAATCAGTTCCCAACCTAAAGGACTATGTCGAGAATCTTGATGCCGTTGCCAAGGCTCGCGCCGAAGGAAAGAAAGCAAACCCTAAAGGCGGCGCCGTGCAAATCTACAACGGAATGGTTCATGCCCTTACACCACTCAGCGCACGCGGTGCAATCTGGTATCAGGGTGAATCCAACGCCGGTGATGGACTCCGCTACGATCACCTCAAGGAAGGCCTCGTGAAAGGATGGCGCTCGGCCTTCGATAACGAAGACCTCTCCTTCTACTGGGTTCAACTCGCCAACTTCCAAAACCCCGGAGACAAACCGGAAGGTGGTGGCTGGGGCCCAGTTCGTGAAGGACAGCGGCGTGCGCTGCGACTCCCTAAAACTGGCATGGCTGTCATCATCGACATCGGAAATGCCAAAGACATCCACCCCAAGAACAAACAAGACGTTGGCAAGCGCCTCGCGCTTTGGGCTCTCGCAAAGGACTACAATCAAAACATCGTTCCCTCCGGCCCACTCTACAAATCAATGAAAAAAGAAGGATCTAAGATCAGAGTTTCCTTCGACTACGTTGGCTCTGGCCTTACCACCGGGGAGAAGAAAGGCTTGGACCCAATGAAGGAAACAACGGGCTCAAAATTGGCTAGATTCTCTATTCAAGACAAAGCCGGAAAGTGGCATTGGGCTGAAGCCAAAATCGACGGCGAAGATGTTGTAGTTTGGCACGACGAAGTTAAAAACCCACAGCACGTCCGCTTCGGTTACGAATCAAACCCTGTCGGCATCAATCTTTACAATAAGGAAGGCCTTCCAGCTTCCCCCTTCACAACGGACTAAGATAATCAGGACGCAAGCGCCTTCGAGTAGATTCGGCGGCGCTTGTGAGTCTCGTGCTCGATATCTTTCCAAAGCGAAAGCACTTGTGAATTCGTCTCGAGTTCGCCGTTCGTTTCCACCCATTTAAAACCAGCGGCAGCCGCAGACTGGTGCATCTCCTGCATAACAATCGCGTTCAACCCAGCATTCCGAAGTTTCGGCGCGACCGCAATCAGGTAGAGATCCAGCGTATCACGGCTCCCTTTCAGTTCCCCACCCAACCAAGCTAGAAAAATACGTCTCATCCTACCTTGTAATTTCTGCATTAAACCAGACCACGAAGGCATAGCGACCCCTAGGGCCACGATCTTATCTTCCGTATCGACTACCAATTTTACAAAGCGCGGGTCGATAAGGTTGAAAAACTTTTTTATTAGCGCATCGATTTCGCCATCTGTCATTGGCGTGAATTCGTAAAGATCCGAATAGGCAGCATTAATCAGCTGGAAAATTTCACGCCCTAACGGGCGCAGTTCACTTACTGATTTCTTTTCAACCAAACGTAGCTTTTTTTTCTTCAAAGCATATTGAGCAACCCGCTGGTATTTCGAGTTTAGCTCAGGAGGCAGCTCAAAACGGTGCTCAACATAATCGACTTCCTTAGCGAAGCCACACGACTCAATGGTCGGTCCATAATAAGGGAAATTATACGAGGAAACAACAGTTGGAAGCCGATCAAAACCATCAACGAGCACCGCCGACCGCTCAAAAGTAGTCAGCCCAAAAGGCCCTTCAAGAAGGGTCATTTCTTTTTCCACTGCCCAGTTTTCCACAGTTTCCAAAAGAAGCCTCACCACTGCCTGATCATCTTCGAAGTCCAGTAAACAGAATCGCGCCGCCTCCACGTTACGGAGTTTGTTATCCCGGCGATGAATCACTCCTGCGATCCGCCCGACACACCTGCCATTACGTAAGGCTAACCAAAGTTGGAGTTCACAATCCTCCAATCCGGGATTGGCTCTAGCATCAAGAGACTTGAGTTCATCGCGAATCAAGGGCGGGACCCACAAAGGGGCGTTTTGATAAAGATCGAACAAAAACTGTACAAACCGAAAACGATCTCTCCGCGAACCCGAAAGACTTTTGATTTTTATGAGACTTTCTTTATCGGGCATCGGCTGGCGAGAACCTTGGAACATCGAAGCTCTTAGGACAAGTGGTTTGGTAGCACTTCATTTCCAGAAAACCAACTCGTATCATCTGATGAAAGCTTCGGATGATTTTATCGCTAGTTTAACCCACTACAAAAACCTATTTCAGGTTTCGATTATTGTAAGGTCACCCAAACGGTAACAGCCAATCTCAAAGAAATCAAAAAGCGGTATTGAAGAAATGCAAGATCCCCCCGTATTAAAGAGCCACAAATCATGCTCTTGAACCGATGGTAAGCCAGCTCCCTTTCTTTAACAAAAGCCTAGTCACTAATCTCGTCGCCATCCTCTTCGCGGTCACAGGCTACTTTCTTCCCGCTCCTTTTAGCGATCCATTTCTTAATATCGGATTATTTGCCTTCTCAGGAGCCCTCACAAACTGGCTAGCCATTCACATGCTATTTGAAAAGGTTCCCGGCTTTTACGGGTCAGGTGTTATCCCCGCCCGCTTTGAAGATTTTAAAGAAGGTATACACCGCCTCATCATGAAGCAGTTTTTCACGACAGAGAACGTGGCCCGGTTCTTCAAAGGGAATCAAACCGGAGATAAA
>JAKMGP010000169.1 GCA_022424905.1 Akkermansiaceae bacterium
TCCGGGCGATTCCGAATGGCGGGAGCCGGATCAACAGCTGGCCTGATGTCCTACGGAGACGCCAATGCCATTGCGATGGAAATCGGAGAATTCGAAGTTCTTCCCGTGGTCGAAGAAATCCCGGTGATCTGCGGAGTCCACGCCACCGACCCTCGCCGCCGCATGTGGCACTTCCTGCGTCAGGTCATCGATATGGGCTTTTCCGGCGTGAACAACTTTCCTACCCACACCATCGTCGATGGCCAATACCGCCAGACCCTCGAGGAGACCGGCATGAGCGTGCAAAAGGAAATCGAAATGATTGCTCTGGCCCACAAAATGGATCTCTTCACCATTCCATACGTTGTCACGCCCGAGGAAGCCAAAGGCATGGCCGAAGCGGGAGCCGACGTCATCATTGCCCATGTCGGCTGCACCATTGGTGGATCGATCGGCGTCACCGACGCCACCGTTTCCATGGATCACGCCGTTCAAGCGACTCAAAGCATCTGCGACGCCGCTCATTCTGTTCGAAAGGATGTCATGGTCCTCTCCCACGGCGGCCCAATTCTCACCCCGGAGAATGCCGCCTATGTTTGCGAACACACCGACGCGGTGGGATTTGTCGGCGCATCCAGTCTGGAGCGCATGGCCGTCGAGCAACCACTCGCCGAACTCACCCGTCAGTTCAAATCGATACCGGTAAAACGCATTCACTAACATCATGACTATTGCCGTCTTAGGAACACTCGATTCAAAGGGCCACGAACACGCGTTTGTCGCCAATCTCGTCCGCGAAAAGGGACACACTCCTCTTCTCATCGATTTGGGAACTGGCGCTGACCCACAGATCACTCCGGATGTAACCCGATTCGAGGTCGCTGAATCAATCGGACTCGACCTGCAAGCTCTCATCGACAAACAGGATCGCGGCGAATGCGTGGTTGCCATGTCCAAAGCAGCACCAGTCTTTATTTCTGCACTGGCCAGCGAAGGGAAAATCGATGGTGTCGTTTCTCTCGGAGGCGGAGGAGGCACCGCTCTGGGAACCGCTGCGATGCGCGCCCTTCCAGTAGGCTTCCCAAAGCTTATGGTCTCCACTCTGGCCTCGGGAAATACCGCTCATTACGTGGGAACCAAGGATATCACCATGATGCCTTCCATCGTCGATGTTGCCGGGCTCAATCGCATTTCTAAAACCATCTTCACAAGGGCCGCCGGAGCAATCTGCGGCATGGTGGAAGCTCAAGTGGCACAAGGTGACGATAAACCTCTCATCGTTGCCAGCATGTTTGGGAACACCACCGATTGCATCAACATCGCCGCTAAGGTACTTGAGGACGCCGGATACGAAGTCCTCATTTTCCACGCCACCGGCACCGGAGGAAAAACAATGGAATCACTTATTGAATCGGGAATGGTTGCCGGCGTCCTCGACCTGACGACCACCGAGTGGGCCGACGAGCTCCTCGAAGCCACTTTATCGGCGGGCCCGGAACGCATGGATGCCATGACAAAGGCCAAAGTTCCCGCCGTCATCGCACCTGGCTGCCTCGATATGGCGAACTACGGAGAGCGCGAGACTCTTCCCGAAGAACACGAAGACCGCACCATCTACATCCACAATCCGCAGGTCACTCTTCTCAGAACCAACGCCGAGGAATGCGCTCAGCTTGGAAAAATCCTCGCCGAAAAAGCCAACGCCAACTCCGCTCCCACCGCCATTCTTAATCCACGCAAGGCAATCTCTATCATTTCTGCGGTAGGCCAACCCTTCCACGACGTAGAAGCCGACCAAGCACTCTTCGACGCCATCCACGCCAACGCGCAATGTGAAGTTGTCGATTTCGACGAAGAAATCAACAACGAGGTTTTCGCACACGCCGCGGCCCACAAACTCCTCGAACTCATAAACAACTCAGTAACCAAGTAACCCAATCATCCACTATGACCAGACACTTCGGCGTATTTCAATTTAAAGAAGGCATCACAGAAGAACAAATCGAAGAATGCTTCGCAGAAATGCGAGCCATGGTCGGAATCATTCCCGGACTCCTTTCCATGGAAAATGGTCCCTACAAATCCGATGAGGGGCTCTCTGACGGATACACCCACGGATTCATCATGACTTTCGATAGCTCCGAATCCCGGGACGCCTACCTTCCCCATCCCGAACACATGAAGCGGGTGGAATTGGTCCAACCAAAACTCGAGCGCCTCGTCGTCTTCGACTTCGACGTCACGGCTGGGTCATCAGCCAAAGTCTAATTTCGATCCCCGAAGCCGAAGAATACCAAGTCCACCTCGCTGGGACTTAAGCCATCGAGTACGGCATCCATTCCTTCGCCTTCAACAAAGACGATTAACTCGGAGCGCCCCAAGACTTTTATCAAGGAGCTAGGGCCAGCCACACCGACCAAGTCAGACTCGCCGCCCAGTGACATCCAAGAAGCGGGTTATATTCAAGGAAAGCTCATCATACCAAGTTCCATGACCAACGTAATGAGTGATCAAGACTTCCACAACCTCATCCCGTATCCCCGCTCCTTCAAGTAACTCCATGTGGAAATTTTGTATGCGCTTGTGGCTGGAATTCGGCTGACAGCGCGTATTTGAAGGAGGAATAGTTACATTAGATTCATCATGAAAATTCTTACCATTCTCTTTTTAGCTTCCTGCCTTTGCCCAGCAAAAGAAAGCTCCCTTTTCGACGGAAAAACCCTCACTGGTTGGGATGTTCGCAAAGGTGAGGAACAATGGTGGACGACCCGCGACGGCATGATCATCGGTGGGTCAATGAAGAAAAAGGTCCCTCACAACACCTTTCTCTCGACAAAGAAAAGCTACGAGAACTTCGAACTGGAATTCGACATCAAGCTCGCCAAGGGAAGCGGCTTCATGAACTCCGGGATTCAAGTTCGGAGCATCCGGCTTCCTAATAATTCCGAGATGAAGGGATACCAGGTCGATGCTGGAATTGGCTGGTGGGGAAAAATTTACGACGAATCCCGTCGTAATAAAGTCATCGCCGAACCCGTCAACCCGGAGGCCCTGAAGAAAGTCGCCAAGGACTGGGATTGGAATCACTACCGTATCGTATGCGAGGGCCCGCACATCAAATCATGGATTAATGGTGTTGCCGCCCTTGATTACACCGAACGAACTCCGGGAATTCCTCAGAACGGCCTAATCGGCTTCCAGGCCCACGGTGGAGGTATCTTTGAAGTACAGATTAAAAACATAACCATCAAGGAACTCGCCCCCACACCCGGCGCACTCCATTGGGATACTCCCGCCAAGGCAAAGACCGGACCACTCAGCCCCGAGGAACAGAAAGCCTCTTTTCAACTCGCCCCGGGATTCACCGCAGAACTCGTCGCAAGTGAAGAACAAGGAGTCGTAAAGCCAATCACTGTATGCTGGGATGCCGCCGGGCGCATGTGGACCACCACCGCAACCGAGTATCCAGTTGATGCCAATGAGAGCAAAGCTGCCGCCGAAGAACTTTTCCGACGGGGAGGAAGGGACAAGGCTCTCGTGTTCGACAATCCATACGGACACGGCCCCCATACTCCAAGCGTCTTTGCTGATGGACTGGTTATCCCGTTGGGAATTCTTCCTCACGGAAATGGTGCGCTCATTCAGTATGGTGATTCCATTCGCCATTACTTTGATCACGATCGAGATGGAAAAGCAGATGGCTTCACGACGCGCCTCATGGGTTTCGGCATTCAGGATTCCCACCTCTTTCCACACCAATTCGAGCGTATGCCCGGTGGTTGGATTTCTCTCGCCCAAGGACTCTTTAACGACTCCAACGTTCATCGCCCCGACGACAGCCCATTCGCCAACGGGCAGACCTCAGTATCCTTTAGGCACTGCAAACTCGCTCGCATGCGTCCCGATGGCTCCGACTTTGACATTCTCTCCCACGGCCCCAATAACATCTGGGGCCTCTCCCAAACCCGTGACGGTCGCGTCTTCCTGCAGGAAGCCAATGATATAGGAATCCCCATTGCCGAGTTTGAACCTGGCACGCACTACCCGACCGGTTCTCGTGACAAACTCAGATCATACGCACCTCAAATTCATCCATCCACCAACGGACTTAAAATGGGAGGGACCGGACTGAGCGGACTCGCCCTCGTCGATGACGAAAACAGCCCGTTCCAACTTGGCTATCAGGGTGAAGTTTTCATCGTAGTCAATCCGATCACGAATCGACTTCAAATCATGACGGTCACAACAAACGATAAAGGACAATATTCCTACCAAAAGCAGGATGATTTTCTTTTGACTTCAGACAAGTGGTTCCGCCCGATCGCCGCCCACTTTGGACCCGACGGCTGCCTCTACGTGGTTGACTGGTATAACAAGGTCATTTCGCACAACGAAGTCCCCCGCAGCCATCCAGACCGGGACAAAACACGCGGGCGCATCTGGCGAATTCGCCACGACAGCCAAAAGCATCTCACCCCACCAAACCTCACCAAGCTCCCCTCTGAGGAGGTCATCAACTTTCTCGGAGGATCAAACTCCCTCCTCTCTCGCCTCGCTTGGTACGAACTATCGGACCGGAAGGACAAGGCGGCCCTTCCACATCTCTCAAAAATCATTGTAGATTCCAAAGCCTCCATCTCTCGCCGCTGTGCCGCCCTCTGGGCGCTCGAGGGAATGAGTCATGTCACGCCTGC
>JAKMGP010000183.1 GCA_022424905.1 Akkermansiaceae bacterium
AGCTCCCTACCGCTGGGGTTCCGCCAGGGAAAGAGACAAGTTCAGGAGTAATTCTCACAGAGTCAGCACCAGACACGTCCCAAGCCAAGGTTGTGGCCTCAGTTGGAGCAATGAGCAGTTCGCTCGCGGTAAACGAATTAATCTCTGGTAGTTCATCGACCACTACAGTCACTTCACTGGAAACTGAAGCAGCTCCTTTTACCGCGGTCAGTGTATAAGTGGTTGATTCAGTTGGAGAAACTGTCGTTTCAGTCAGGACGGTTAAATCAACTTCACCAGGCTCGAGAATGAGCGAGTCAAAATTTGAAGCAGACCATGTAAGAGAGCTAGAGGCACCCGCTGAAATGGCAGCAGGAGTCGCAGTCAGATTACTAATCTTGGGACGCTCTGAATCAGATGTGAGCGTGAGAGTCACCGCATCATTATTGCCCGACCCATAATCAACCGCGAAAGTGTAACCTTGCTCATTAGTAAAAGACTCACCCTCCTTAAATTGACCGGAAAATGAGGTGTAGCGCATTAAGGCCCATGAATCATTGAGCTCAAAATCTCCACCTAAGTTTATTTTTAAAGTCGCTGCCGGATCGATTGTCAGGTTGAGGCCATTCGTATTAGAGCGCTCTAGAGAACCCACGTCACTACCATCGATCACAAACGAAAGGGTCCCCTCCGCACCAATTGAGCTAGGGTCATTAGAATTAAAAAGGTTACACTTTCCGGTTGGCATCATTTCAAAAGTCCCATTGTTGACGTTGAGGAATTTGTAGATCTGCATCACACCAGCTACTGTAACAAAGCCTGTTCCACCCGAGAAATCTCCAACTGCAAACTGCATATTTGCACCTTGGGTTCGGTAAGTTGCCCCCTCTTCCACCCTAAGTGTCCCATTCCCTCCATTGACCCCAACAAAAATCCCATTCCCTCCACCATGAGCGCCACTCAAAGTTCCACCAGTTACGGTAACACTTCCGGAGGCGTCAGGTCCCGACCCAATCTCAATCCGAGAAGGATTATCGACGTTTGCGGTCCCTGTATTGCGATCAACGATTGCATTGGCATTGATGAGAGCGTTTTGGTTATCAGGAACGACGACGCCTGTGTCCCAATTGGAAGCATCAAGCCAATCACCATCAGTGATAAAAGTGCTCGTCTGAGCTGAGAGGATTCCGGTGCCGAAAGAAAAAATAAGGAAGGTTTTTTTCACTATTGTTTGTGGGTGAGCCTAGAGTGCACAGGCTATCCCTATTTAGGTCAAGATCCCAAACAGCAAAGAGTAAAAAATCCCCTAACGACTCAGCAGAAGCAAAGGCCTAAGCTTTTTCTCACCGAGCGACCGGAACACTCCGACCACCCCCACGATACTTTTCTAGGAGCATTTTCAGCTTTTTGACGGTCTTCGGATTTTCGACCGATACGTTTCGAGATTCAGCGGGGTCCTTTTCCAAATCATAAAGCTGAATTTTGGGAAAACCTTTATAAAGCGTCTTTTGGGCAGGCTTCGGACGACTCCAGCCGCCGGAGTGAGGAGCATCGATCAATTTCCACTTACCTTGACGAATCGCAAAGGTTCCGTTGATAGAGTGGTGAACAGTCGCTTCGCGAACTGGCTGCTTAGATTCCCCTACCAAGTTCGGTAACATACTTACCGAATCTTCTCCAGCATCAGCTGGAAGTTTTTGACCCAAGACCTCAGCCATTGTTGCCAGAAGGTCAGTCAAGCAGGTCGGATCATCGCAACTTGTCCCCGCTTTAACTCTAGCAGGCCACCGCACAATGAAGGGAACCCGGTGTCCTCCCTCAAAAATATCAGCCTTATGACCACGATAAATTGAGCTGGGGTCGTGCCCCTGTTCTTCCAGTTCTGCAAAATCCGCTTCGGGTGAGCAACCGTTATCACTCGTGAAAATGAAAAGCGTGTTTTGATCAACTCCTCCTTCTTTCAAGGCATCGAGTATCTGCTTTACCGTATCGTCAGTCATTGTGACAAAATCCGCATAGGCGCTATCCAATCCACTTTTCCCCTTGAACTCTGGAGTCGGCAGCACGGGGGTGTGTGGCGAAGGTAAGGCAAGATAGAGGAAGAACGGCTTTTCCTTCTTCGCCTGTTCCTTGACATACTTCACCGCACGGCGAGTGAGATTCGGCAAAACATCTTCGTGGTCAAAGTCAGGAGAAGTTGGCCCCTTACGCCACCAACCATTTTTCGACTCTTTCTTAGTCCGCCCGGTTTCTTTGAGAGGCACCGCGGTGGGCATTCCATTTTCTACCCAAACGTAGGGAGCCATATCGAGAGAACCACAATGACCATAGGAATACTCAAATCCCTTTTCTTTCGGCCCGTTCTGAACCGGCTTGGAATAATCAATCTTCTCACCATTCTTCGCCCAATCCCAGCCAAGATGCCACTTCCCAATGAAAGCAGTATGATACCCCTGATTGTTTAAAAATGACGGAACGGTCATACGGCCATCTTCAATCAGATAGCTGGAGTAACCATTTAGAACCCCCTTTTTCATCCGTGAGCGAAACGCATAGCGCCCAGTTAGAACCCCATAACGAGTCGGTGTGCAAACAGCAGAATTAGAATGGGCATCAGTAAAAACCATTCCTTCCTTTGCCATCTGATCTGATCCAGGTGTCGCGATTTTCCCTTCCGTATTCATACTTTTGAGATCTCCATATCCCAAATCATCAGCAAGAATATAAACAACATTGGGTTTAGCTTGGTCACCGAAAGCAATCACCGGAAAAAAGAAAAAAAGAAACAGCAAAAGAGATTTCATAATCTAAAGAGAAAAAGAGTGAAAAAAACGGCCACCTCACAAGAGGTAGCCGTTCAAAAAAATCAGCTTACTAAACAGGAAGCTTCCACTTATCACGACAAGGTTGGTCGATCAAAGAATTTGCTAGCGCGTTATCGACGAACTGCATCTTCTTTGGATCAAACTTAAGGTTGGTATTTAAGCGATGGGCAATCTTACCAAGATTAATAAGAGTGCAGGAGTTGAATCCATTCTGCTCGTTAAGCGCGAACTTCTTCTTCTCCCGGATCGCTTGATGAAAGTCAGTTACTTGTGGAGCAGGCTCTGGAAGTGCTTTTACCTTCTCAGCAAAACCCTTCACATCCGATTTGAAACCCCTGAAGATCTTACCTTCTGACCCCTCGATAAAGGCGGCACTCTTGTCCTTATTTTCCCCATCCAAGACAATCGTTGTCCCATCGGCATATTTGTATGTGATTCGACGCCAGCTGCCAACAGCGTCAATGTCCTGAGGATCAGCGTCAATTTCCACGGAAACCGGGAGCTCGTTATCTTTCCCTAAAATGTACTGAACTGGATCAAGATAGTGCTGCCCCATATCTCCAAGTCCACCGCCATCATAATCCCAGTATCCCCGGAATGTTCCATGGGTGCGGTGCGCGTTATAAGGACGGTAAGGAGCGGGCCCAAGCCAAAAGTCGTAGTCGAAGTGATCTGGAACCTTCTGGATCGGCAGATTCGTCTTACCAGACCAATTGAACTTCCAATTGAAACCAGTCACACCAGATAAAGTCACCTTATATGGACCTTTGCCAAGCAGACCACCATCGACAGCCTTCTTTACCTGACGAGCAGTCACGCCAGAACCATAGAAATTCGATTTAAACCGGAACCAGGTATTGATTCGGAAAGCGACACCAGCTTTCTCAATCTCTTTTTTCATCGCCATTCCCTCACCAATTGTCCGAGACATGGGCTTCTCTCCCCAAATCGCCTTGCCGGCCTGGGCAGCCGCGATCGCCATATGAGCATGCCAATGCGGAGGTGTGCAAGTGTGGATGATATCGACGTCATCACGGGCGATCACATCACGAAAATCATGATAACCTTTCACATCCTTGTTGCCCCTGCCTTGCACCTTCGCCATTTGGCCTTTTAGGCGATTTGAGTCGACATCGCACAGCGCGAGAATTTTACCCGGCATCCCCAAATGGGAATTACTGATTCCTCCACACCCAAGAATGGCGCGAGTCAATTGGTTAGAAGGTGCGGTCTGACCATTGAGACCTAGCACACGGCTGGGAACAATCGAGATAGTCGCAAGCGATGCGAGCCCCCCTAGGGCTTTTCGACGAGAAATATTGTTACTAGATAATGAATTCACGGTAAATTTTGATTACGACGCAGCCTGACCAAATTTGTCAGTTCTTCGCGCATTAGTCTGAATCCTCAAAGTCGGCTTCTAATTCAAGGCCTCTATTTGAACAGGACGAGTATCCACATCGTGAGTTCCTTTGTGCGAAAATCGGCATTTCCTTTTGATCCCTTCAGCCACAAAAAAACCGCCGCCTGGCAAAGCACCAGGCTGCGGTTGAAAATAGTTTGAAACAGCTGTTAGCGACGCTTCCGGAAAGCTAAGACGAGCCCACTGAGTCCCAATAAGGCAATTGAGCTTGGCTCAGGAACTCCGCTTGTGAGGCTTCCAATGCTCGCTCCATCTCCACCATTGTAGATTGATGAAACCTCGTCTGCCGTAAGAACTCGATCCCAAACAGCAACATCATCGATATTACCGTTCCAACCTCTGTTACCGGCATCGGGGTTTCCTCCGATTTGCATCGCGTTGTTACGGTTTTGAAGAACATAGCCACTGGTATCAGAACCGACTAACTCGCCGTCGACATACATGTCTGTCCGGACGCCACCTTCGACGGTTGTCACGAGGTGGTGCCAACCACCAGATTGGTCGTCCGTCTGAGCCGCAAAGTTGTGTGGCTTTCTCCCTGAGAAGGTCATGCCATTTCCAGAACCACCAGCGCGAGCAATTCTCCAGCCATTCCCCTCACCTTTACCAGCCAAGGTCTGCCAGTTTGTGTAGAGAGACTCGGTGGTATACCAAGCTGAAAAGCTCATGTTACCCTCGGCGAAATCCATATCGTTCTCATCTCCACCAACCGTGATGTAGGCTTGGTTATTCGCGCTGTTTGCAAGATCAATCGCTGATCCAAACTTACCGGTTACGAAAGTTCCACTTCCATTACCTGTTGTGACCAGCGTTCCTGCATGGGATGCGTCAACCCCAGCATTGTAATCGCCGTCAAGCTCCCAATACTCGACAAGTCCGTCGACGATTGCAGCGTTCGCTGGAACAGCAAGCCCGCAAATTGCTAGCGCAGCGACAGCCAAACCTGAGCGTCTATTTTTCATAATTTTATTTTTCATAATCTTATAATTTTTTGACCAAAATCGCCCCGGTCAGATAAGGTCGAAGTCGTCTGGTCGGGAGATTGCCCCAAGATAGCCACTTTCGTCAAAACTAAATATAATCGAACCCTACCCCTATTTGGGTAAGATTTCGTTTTCTGCCCAATTTTATTGAGATTTGGATCTTCAAGCTCTTCAACTCATCTCTGTCTCTTGACCGTCCTCCTACTAATCCCGATAGGGTTTCCCTTGTGTGTAGAGGTTGAGACGACTTTTCATCCCAAGAATTTTTGCCTGATTCGCCGATGGACCAACGAGCCCGATCGCCTTTTGAGCCGTTGAGACGGCATCCGAAAAGCGCCCCGCTTCAGCATAAGCCGTCGCCAAAGTGTCTAACCCAACCGGGGATTGATGCTTACTGAGTGCACAAAGACGCTCGGCAAATTTAACGGCTTCGATCCCATTCCTGATTTTGGGATCAGGGTGCGTTGCTAGTATCCACGCCAGATTATTTAAAGCCTTGGGCAATTCGGGAACCAACCTAAGAGCAGATCGGTAAGAATCCACGGCCTTGCTTTCCTCCTCTAATCCGAGCCAAACAGAAGCAATATCGACATAGGCGAGCGCGTTTTCAGGCTGAGCCTTGATGACGCGCTCCAATAACGCGAGGGCGGAGGGGTATTTCTTTTGCGCGAGATAGGCCAAAGCCAGTTTACGTTGCATTCCTGGGTCCTCTGGTAAGGCCTTTACCAATGCCCCATAATGCTCCTCGGCCTCGCCCCATTGTCCCAAGCGCCCAGATACTTGAGCTAGCAGAGATCGAATGCGCAAGTCCTCAGGGCTGGCCGCCACTCCTTTTTGAAGAATCTCAGCAGCCCGGGAAAACGCCTTGTTTTCATTCAACAAAACAGCCGCCGTAAAATAGGCATCTCCAACTCTTAACCGCTCCGCATCCGAAATCTCGGCACCCGCAAACTGGTCGGCATAGCGAATCAGATATCGTGCCGCGGGCCCGACCATGGAGATATCAATCAAACGCGATGACACTGAAGTGGGGCTCAGCCCGGGCGCCCCATCAAGCCACTGCCCTTTGAACGGCACAGCAGCCTCCCGCAATACGTCAAGTGGAGCCTTCAATAATTTGACATCCGCCAACAATTGCTCAACCGACAGAGGTCCACGGTAAATCACTGCCACTCTTCCAGACTGATCGACCAAAACACTTGTTGGAACTGGGAGCGGACGCCAACGATCAAGGATCCCACGTTGGAAAGCATCAAGAGTATTGAGCAGAACCCGATCCCCCTTTCCTATTTCGAATGGAAAGCCCATTTTAGCCAAGCGAGATTGGATTTCTTTTTCTCCAGAACCGGTATCAGCCTCATCCACATTCAATCCAATCACCCGAAGACCCGAAGCTTTGATCGCGTCTCTCCCATCGGTCCATTCAGCCAATTCGGCCCAGCACGGTTGACACCAGCTGGCCCAAATATTCACAAGCAG
>JAKMGP010000196.1 GCA_022424905.1 Akkermansiaceae bacterium
ATTTAAAGCCCACCCACCCCACCGGGGGAAGAACTTGCCGTGTCCTATATGATACGGTGAGAGTATGTTTTCCTAATATGGGTGCGACTTGTTCATCTTTAAAAGGGTTTCCTCTTCATTTCTAAAGATGTAAAGCTTCTCAACATAAAACGCCCCCTCTGAAATGTTATTGATTAAAAGAAGACTATTTCCATTTTTCACTTCAGCGATTCTATGCAGTTCACGAATCTATCCTGTCTGGCATGACTAAGACTGAGGTACTCTCTTTGTTGAAGGAAAACACCAACAAGCGAGGCATCGTGAATTGGAACAAGGACGATGCTAACACTGGCGGACTGAAAAGCTTCGGGATCGGCCTCACACAGCTTCGAAAACTGGCCAAACAAATCGGTCGAGACCACGAACTCGCACTCAAGCTTTGGAAATCCGACAACTATGATGTCAAAATCATCAGCCTCCTGATCGGCGAACCCAAAAAGCTCACCAAGGAACAGGCGGAGGAACAAGTGGAAGATATCGCGGCCGGACACTTGGCACACATCTTCAGTACTTGCGGTGCAACCCTCGCCAAAGCGCCCATCGCCTTCGAACTGGCTTGCGACTGGATGGGAAGCAAGGATCCGATTCGGCGTCGCTGCGCATACAGTCTTATCTACGAACTCTCGAAGAATCCCCGTATAAAGGAGCTGACGGACAATTTTCTCCTATCGGTCATCGAGCGAATCCGTAGTCGCTTCAAATCTGAAGACACTTGGGAACGCATGGCCATGGGAGGCGCTCTGCTCGGAATAGGAAAACGAAACAAACTGCTCAACAAGGAAGCCCTCAAAGTTGCGAAAAAAATGGGGCCGATTGATTTCAACGAAGAAAAAGGCAACTGCGATCCTTTCGACCCGGCCAAGCACCTCACCAGCGACTACCTCATGGAAAAGCTCGGTCTCCGCTAAGCCTTCAAAACATTTAGATTACCCTTCTCTCCTCACTTTGTAATATTACTATTGCCATGAAAACAACCATTCTGACTCTCGCTCTGATCACCTCTTTGATGCAATTGACTTGCGCTGGAGGAAACACCTCAGTGGTCGACCTCAAAAAAATCTCCTCAATCAAAATTGAGGAAAACAGAATCACGATCGTTGGAAGCGGTATGCTCCGCAAGCGGGTCATGACTGACGCGGCCCACGGTGATTCGACCTGCTTTGGCCAGCCTACTCAAATGCTACACGCCAAAGTCACAGACTGCATCTTCGAAATTGTGCCCTACTTTGTCCGCAGTGACCTAAAGGGTGTTCCCGGGCCTGATCCCAAAAATTTAACACCCGAAATAAAAGCAATGTCAGAAAAGTGGTGGGCAGGCACACTCGACGTAGCAAAAAAAATCAAAGTCGGCGACGCCATCGAAATTGGCTATCAACGCGAAAAAATGACCCTCACCAGTGTCTATGTGACCAAGATCGTAGGCTCAGGCAGCCTGAAAATAGAATAGATCCATCTCTTCATGACAATTAGATAGGAAGAAAACCAACTGGCATGTTTGTTTTACGAAGTATTCTAGGCTCCGCTGCATGGATTGCCACTCGAAGGGCACGCTCATAAACGTGAGTAGAGCCATATGCTGGATTAGCTCGCTTAACGCCCCCTAATCGTTGCTCCTTCGCTTCGTCCCTTAAGTTGATCGTCTACCGATTTCCAACGAGCACCCATGAAGGATTTGAGTGGAGTGGTTTGAACGGGCTCTCGAAAACCGGGCCCCATTTCGAGAGGAAAGATTTTTCCTGATGCGGCTTTATCGAAAGATTTAAGTCGCTCCTCCGATTCGTTCTTCACGGACTCTCTTAGCACTCCTGCAAGTTCCTGCACTTGTTTTTCAATTTCAGGAATTCGAATGATGGAATTATTGATCGATCCAAGAGCAGCGAGATATTTCGATTTGAATTTATCGGACACAAAAAGTTTTTCGAGGAACGCTCCTCGCCCATTCCACGGACGGTTGATGCTGAGACCTTCCCGTTGCTCTTGAGTGCCTCGTGGAAACTGCCCAAAGGTTTGGTCCTGGTCCCAGGCGATAAACGAGAACTTCTGGGTCTCAGGATGAAGGTATAGGTAGTAATTTTGTCCCGGTCCTAAAATGCCATCGAGGTCGCTCAACCACACAGTCATTGCGAGGTATTTGGCAAGATTCTCCAGATCAAAGTATTTTTCGATCTCGTTCGCAAACTCTTGTCTGCTTGAGTTTGAAACGAATTTACAGATCTCGATGATCCGTTTCTTTTGTCTCTTCGAAAGCTTGCTCTTTGGGTCGTAGGTTTGATTGTAGTCGCCCCACTCACTACCCAAGTCTGCAAATAAATTGGGTGTCACCGGCTTCAGGAGAGCGCCTTTTGAAACGTTGAAATGTTTCTCAGTAAAGAGGCTGCCCACATCTTCAACGAGATTATAGAGACCGAAATATTTTCGTTCATGAAGCCCCGGAGCAGTGACGTAAACTTTTGCGTATGACGTGCGGGGAGCCGGAACGCCTGCTTTCCGGAAAAGCCCATAGGCGATGGACTCATTCATTCCGCTAGGATCGCGAACTGAATTGTGGAGGTTTAATTGCGTCATTCCGGCCAATTTTTGCCGTTTGACGAACTGGTTCATGTCAATTTTGAGCGAGCGCTTCAAGCTGCTCCGCGAGCTGAGGAATGTGCCATTTCCCTTATGTCGAATTCCAATTCCGCGAAAGGACTCAGTTCCAAACTCAAGATCAGCCCAGACGTAGTTGAAGGTGATGCCAAATGCGGCGGCAATGCCATTGCGGCCTCCGTCAGGGCCCTGAAGGAAGCTTCGGTTCCTCCCTCGTTCTGGGCGTGGGCCATTGACTGGCTCCATGGATTTCCAATCCTCGGCGGTAAACTTCAAGTGAATATCCCAGATCTTCTTGGCTTCGAAAACTTCGTTGGCTTCCAGGGATGAGGGGGCTAGTGGCTTCTCTGCGCCCTGAATACTTCCAGCAATGCAAAGAAATGAACAGAGAAGCGACGAATGAAAACCTGTTCGAGTAGAGTGTGATAAGATCATTGGTTTCAGCGTAAAAGTTTAGAGAATGACAAAGAGGCTAGTTTCCAATTTCCGTCGATCTTGACGAAGACCTCGGTCACCGTGAATGGGTTCGTGACCTCTCTGCCCCCGACCACGGCCTGCAGCCGAATCTTACTCAGGAGAATGGAAGTATTGCCGATGAAGCGAACGGATGTTTTTTCAATGGTTGCCTGCTTGTAGTGAATTCGGCCACTCTTGATGGTGCTGAGTTCCTGTGACTTCGTCATGTTCCCACCCATGTGAACGAACATTGCCTCTTCATGGAAAAGTTTCTCCAATGGTTCCACCTTCTTCTCGGACATCCATCGCCATTTTTTTTCGGACAGTTCGATGATTTCCTGTTTTACCATAGAGATTGCTTTGGCTTCGTCCTTATTCTGGGCCATTGCGCCCTGAGAGATTCCGATCAACAGGCACACGCGGAGTAGTTTGTTTTTCATAGATTCTACAAAGAAGGGTTTCCAATTGGTTCTTTTTTTTCCTTCCTTTAGTCATCCATGCGCGCTTGAGGGGGAAAGTCCGCAGACAATTTTTTGGCAGGTTTGGATTTGCTCAGTCAGAATTACTTTCTGACTGCCTGACCCTATCGGACTGCTGACGTGTTGGTAGCCCAAGTAAAGTGGGATTCGGCAAATCAAATTGTTGCACACCCTGAAGTAGCGGTTGGGTTATTACTGAGTTTCTTTCGACAATCCGCTGAAGATTCGGAGTCCAGGATTATTCGAGAATCCAGGCGACCCTGCAATCAGAGTCCGTCCGTCCGGGCTGAATGTCAGGGTGCTAATGACAGCCCCCCGCTGGTCGATGGTAAGAAGCTCGGTCTCAGTGGTGATGTTCCAAAGGCGGATGACACCTCCGCTTCCACTGCTCGCGAGCGTCCGTCCGTCAGGGGAAAATGCGAGATGCCAGATGCCCTGTTTGTGCCCTTTGAGTAGGCCAAGTTCTTTTCCCGTTCTCGAGTCGAACAGAGAAATTGTGTTTTCGTAATCTTGATATCCTCGGGTGATTGCCAGCAGAGTTCCGTCGGGGGACAAGGCGATGCGACTTCCAAAGGAAACCCCTTTCAATTGGAAATGGCTTGTCTCGCTTCCGGTTGAGGTTTGGTAGGTGGAAATTAGCCCGCTTCTATCGGCTGTTACCAGTGTTCCACTATCTCTGGAAAAAACTGCATTGGTTGCTTCATTGCGAATAGTTGGAGTTGAAGGTGAGTCTAAATCCCAGCACCTTAGGCCTTCTCTCATGCTGATTGTAGCCAGCCATTTGCCGTTTTGAGAGAGTTGAATCGTGTCGATTGTTGGTAGTCCCAAGGAAAGGTTTTCTGCAGAATTGTTGGTGAGATCCTTCACATGGATGATCCCTTCTCCGCGTATCTCGACGCGCCGCGACCCTTGTTGATCGACAGGAATTCCTCTTCGGCTGCGTGGGGGGAGATCATCTACCGTGGTTGAATCAACGGTGTTCCCGGTTGCCAGTAAGAAGGTCGTGAGCTTTCCCTCTGAGTGGTAAGCAGTAAATTGAGATCCATCTTTGGAAAACCCAATGGGCTCCCATGGTCCATCGATCGTTGATGTTTTTGGCTGTTTGCTGGTTGGCCAGATTCTCACTTCACCGTCCTTGCTCCCACTCGCAACATGGTTTCCATCCGGAGAGAGTGCCACAGACCAGACTTCGCTGCGATGGCCTAATAGTCGCCGGTTTAGTGTTCCTTGTTGGAAATTCCAGATGTGAACCGAGTGATCCCAACTGCTGGTAACGAGTTGGTTTCCACGTTCGTCAAATCCCATTCCGGAGATAACCCCACTGTGTCTCTCTGTCTGAATATCGCGGGAAAGCCATCTCGTCTTTAGACCGGTATTGACGTCGTAAACAGCGAGTGCAAATCCGTCTTGAAGTGAGTCCTCGTTCTTCGCGAGGATCAGAAAGTTGCCATCGGGCGAAAAGCGGAATACTTGTCTGAATGGAGAGCTGCGGGAAGATTCTTCGAGTTCTATAGGGAGAGACTCTTTTCCTAGTTTTAGAAGTGTGATTCCATCGCGATTCTGTGCTGCAAGGATATTTGTCTTTGGCGAGAAAAGCAGAGAGTCAGCGGCCAGCGGGAATGATTCTTCTCTCTCCCAAGTGTCTGTATTCCATAGATAGGTTCCATTGCCATCGCTCGTCGCCAAAAGTGGAATGTTCGACGCGAGGGCGGCTCTCTGCCGGTTTCCTTCGAGTTCCCATATTAGGGCTTCTGAAGCGAGGTCGATGACGACGATTCCCTGGCGGCCCGTGATTAGCAGTTGTTCACCGTCCCCTGAGAAACTCACCGATCGGCCATCGTATGGAAAGGTCGATTGGACTCGCTTCTCTTTGCGAGACCAAAGACTGACCTGATCCCTGGTGCCAACGGCAAGCAGATTGCCGTCTGGGGTGAATGAGAGGGAATCCACTGGCGTGTCAAAGGGAGGAAGGCTGATATGCTCGTCTTCAGCACACTTTTCCACGAGATACCACCACTCAAACCCTCTCATATCTCCGTTTGGAGATTGGTCTGGAGCCCACTTACCAAGGAGCTGACGGGCTTTTGTAAGGTGTCCGTCAATGATTGCCTGTTGAGCCAGATTTATGTGGGCGACGTATTGATGAATGCGTGCTTCCTTTGACATCGAGACGGCAAGACTCCGGTCCTGCTCTGCTCTGAGACGTAATGCCTTCTCAGTTTCCTTTGCCTTCCTTGCTTGTACTCCGGAGTAGTAGCTTACCACAGTCGTCGATAACAGAGCTGCGACCAGGATGCCTGATAAACATACAGCTACGCTGTTCTTTCTAACAAACCGTCCCAACCGATAGTGCCAACTTGGGGGGCGTGCTCTGATCGGAGAGCCTTCGAGATGTAATTCAAGATCGCGGGAGAGGTCCGTGCTATTGCCATATCGTCGGTTGCGATCACTATCCAGGCACGTCATCACCACCCAGTCCAGATCACCGCGGATTTCTGTCAGGAGTCGCTTTGGAGAACAGGATCTTTCTTTCGCAACTTCTCTGGCTGCTTTGGAGGGAATTTCCTCAAGATAGGAAGAAGGTCGCAGAAAATGACCTTGTTTAAGAAGTCCAAGGGCCTCTTTGGTTCCCTCGCCTTCCTTGAGGAGCGCTTCTACCGGTGTTTTTCCGGTTAGGAGTTCAAATAGAATGACTCCGAGCGCAAAAATATCGGAACGTGTGTCGATATCCCGCCTACCCTCTGCGGCTTGCTCGGGGCTCATGTAAGCGGGGGTTCCAATGATGGGGCTATTTAGAGTTAACTTAAGAGGAGCCCCCTCAATTGGAGCCATCGCCTTGGCGACCCCAAAATCAATAACTTTTGGGACCGGTTCGCCGTCCTCTCTGCGGACGAGAATGTTGGAAGGCTTGAGGTCGCGATGGATAATTCCTTTTTGGTGGGCGTGTTCGATGGCCCGGCAGATTTTGATGAAGATTTCCAGTCGGGATCGGATAGGTAGATTGTCCTGGGCGCAATACTGTGTCACCGGATGGCCGTCTACGTATTCCATCACAAAAAAGGGACTCTCATTTTCGGTGGTTCCGGCGTCCAAAACCTTTGCAATTCCGGGGTGATCCATGAGAGCGAGGGTATGGCGCTCGGCCTCGAATCGAGCCAGAACCTCGGAAGAGTTTGTTCCTGCTTTTAAGATTTTTAAAGCGACCTGACGTTTTAACGGTTTGCTCTGTGTGGCTAGGTAGACGATTCCTGATCCCCCCTCACCAATCACCTGGATTAGTTGATACGGGCCGATAGAGGTTCCGGCTAGATTCTCCGGTGCGTTCGGAGGGCGGGAGCTATTTCCGAGGGCAGGGGTTAGAAGGAAATCAGCGAGGTGACCATGGTCCACCAGCATGGTCTCCACTTTTCTTCTGAGTTCGGGATTCTCTTGGCCGACCTTTTTAAGGAAGACTTCCTGATCATGTGGGGTCGGGCATGTAAGTGCCTGAGTGAAGGTCTCGCGGAGTCTCGATTCCTTTCCTGTTGATGGTAACGTCTCCAAAATTTTTCCCTCCTGGTTGTTGGCTGATGGGAGTTCTTGGTTGAACAGCCTATCTTTCCTTCATGCGTGATCCTGTGATGCACTCCGCAGAAAAACTGCCATTTTTTTGAGAAGAAGACAAAACTTTTCAAATACTCGTGAGTCTGCCAATCTTGGTGTTCATGGACGATGTCACTGTAATTCTCTCCCGCATGGAGAAGGGGGAAGCAACAAGCCAGGAATTACTGAACGTTGTCTATGATGAACTAAGGCTTCTTGCCCGGAGCAAGATGGCGGGAGAGAGGCAGGGACACACCCTTCAGGCGACCGCGCTGGTTCATGAAGCCTGGTTGGGTTTGGGAGGGGCAGCGCAAAGCCGGTGGGAAAACCGGCGACATTTTTTTGGAGCGGCGGCCGAAGCAATGAGGCGAATTCTTGTGGACCACGCCCGGCAAAAGAATGCTCTTAAGAGAGGTGGAGGCGATGCAATGAGAGAAATGTCCGAAGACTTGGTTGAGTTTGTGGCACCGGTCCCTGAGCTATTGGCCGTCCATGAGGTGATGAGTGAGCTGGAGGAAGAGGATCCAGAGACTGCCGAGTTGGTCAAACTGCGCTACTTTGTAGGAATGACCATGCAGGAAACAGCTGATGCCATGGGCTTAAAAAAGCGAACGGCAGAGGGACTTTGGCAGTTTGGCCGGGTTTGGTTAAAGCAGCGGTTGAGTTAAACGGTAGGGTATCCGGATTTTATTTCGGGAATATCTGCGGAGTTTTTTCTCTCTGCCGCATATTTGAGAGAGGGGTAACCATTTTTTGAGTCCAAGAATTCCGGATACCTTTAAAATAAGAATCATTAGTCATTATGAAAAAAATTATTACTTTGAACATTGTCTGGCTGGTTGTTGCGATTGCAGCCTTCCTTTTTGGAAGCTCGGGAAATACCAGCGAGGAAAGTCAATCGGCTGAAATGGGAAGCGGATCGAATTCGGGAATTTCAACTCGCGGTAGCGGAGCGAGGACAAGAGGTGGTCCAGAGGTTGGGGCTTCAACTTCGTCCACAACCGCAGGTGGAGGGATCACTGGTCAGGGAGTGACTCTGGCTCGATATCAGCGGGAGACCGATGCACTGTTGGCAAACAAGATGTTCGCTGACTTGCTTCTTGAGTTGAAACCGGAGAATGCTCGTGAGGTTTTTGACGCATTACTCGAGAAACAAAAAAATGGAGGAGACACAGGTCAGCAAATGGGCTTGTTACTCGAAGCATGGGGGAAGCTTGACGGCGAAGCTGCTCTGGGGGCTGTTGGCGAGATGGGGGGAGACGGACGAAGCCGGGGATTCGCTTCAATTTCTGCGATGAAAGGCTGGGCTAGCACGGATCCAGTCACCGCCAAAGCTTATCTGGATGGACTAGAAGGCGGATTTGAAAAGGGAATGCTTACTCAAGGGGTTGTTAGTGGCTTGGCTTTAGTTGATCCGGACGCTGCGACGGAATACGTTCTTGAGTTGGATGCCGCACGGGATGCTGGTGATGAAGGGAACAACGATCGCTGGAGAGGGTTTGCTGTTGACCGACAGATGGAGGCCATTGCCCGGGCTCAGATTCGACGCGGGATGTCAGAGGCAACCGCTTGGGCTGAGTCTCTTCCCGAGGGTTCAATCAAGGCGTCGGCATTTGATCGGGTAGCTGAAAGCTTTGCTCAGGGAGATCCCCAAGAGGCTGCTGAATGGGTCAAATCCCACGCTGATAAGAACTACGCTGAGAGAGCAGTGAGAGAAATTTCAGAAGAACTGTCTCGCAAAGATCCCGCTGCGGCAGTTTCGTGGGCTGAAGAGTTACCCGAAGCAACTCAAACGAGTGCGATGCGGGATGCGATGGGACGCTGGACTAGAGACGATCCCACAGCGGCCGGGACGTATCTAAACACAATGGATGAATCACCGACTCGGGATGCGGCAGTGAGTTCATTCGCACAATCCTATGACCGGGAGGACCCTGCCGTTGCGGCGCAATGGGCCGGTTCTATTGGAGATGAATCTTTGCGAACTCAGACTCTGGAGTCAGTCGCCCGTTCGTGGGTTCGATCAAATCTTGATGAGGCCAAAGCCTGGCTGCCAAGCAGTGGCCTGACGCCAGAGTCCCAGCAGAAGATGATCGAAGAGGGATCTCGTAATCGTGGACGTGGACGGTAGGGTCTTGGAGACAAGATGATTCATTTTATTTATTTTTGGTTCATTCCTCTTGAATTCCGGGCTGCCGAAATGGATCGCGCTGATCAATTGGCATCTCTTTCGAGATGCTCAACGGGCGGGTGAGGTGCGCCCCTCCTCGTAGATTGGAACCCCCTTTCTCCCCCATGAACTCCACCCAATTCCGCTCTTCACGGCCTTTCCGCCAGAAGCAAATTCCTAGCAGTCAGTATAACGGGAACATTGGCTAGGAGTTTTAATAGAAACAGCACGAGAGTGTGGAGCCTCGAAGATATATAAGCACCTTGCTAATCAGTTTAAGTATTTTAATGGGAACGAGTATCGCTGATCTTATTCAAGCCCCGTGATCAGAAACATGATAATAAAAAACCAAGGGACCGCTCTGCTGACAATTCTCCATTGTTCATTTGTGAGAGCTGCTATTAATTCCTCCTTCTCAACCTCACTTAATTCCCCAAATTTCTGTCCCGCTATACTCTCACGATATTTTTTGACTGACATATTTCCCTTAGCCTTATTTATCCAACCTGCATCTTTACTTTTACGCCAAAGAAATTCTCCAACACCCCAGATAAATAAAAAAAAACCAACAATAATAATTAGATAAATGTCAGCAGGTTTCATTAAAAGACGATAACCAAACAAACAAACGATAGCAATAATTAACCCCCTTTCACCCCCATGGGTTTCGCCAAACCCGGGTTTCCGCGACCTCCCCGCCATCTAAAGCTCCCCACCCGACCGGGGGAAGGACTTGCGCGTGTCCTATATAATACGGTGGGAGACTTTTTGCTGCTAATATCGACGCTACTTAGATAGGGTTATGTTTTTGTTTTAAAACTAATTACTCATGATCCGAATCGATACCTTAAGGTAAAAAAAGAGCTAAGGTTTATGAAAGCCAGAGAGACGACCTAGACGTATCCTAGAAGAATGTCTCTTTCGCTTCTTCAATCGACCCGAAAAATCCCCGTGATCTTTCGAAGGCTTTTAGTGGCTCTTTGCACTTTGGGGATTCTCTCTTCTTGCTCA
>JAKMGP010000238.1 GCA_022424905.1 Akkermansiaceae bacterium
GCCGAATTCGTGAGTACTTCTTTTGTGAAATTCAGAGAGCTTAATGAACTTGATATCGAAGACTACCTGTCAAAGGTCTACGTTCTAGATAAAGCAGGTGGGTATGCGGCGCAGGAGCACCGCGAGCTCATTATCGAGAAGTTTGAGGGTGATTATCAAAATATCATTGGGCTTCCGGTTTCTTTGGTTCTCGACCAACTTTACAAGATGGGCTTCCCTATTCCTACGTCGGAATGATGAGTGAGTCGCCTGCAAGATATCCGTTAATTTTGAATCCAAAAGCTAAGGGCGAGAAGGGGCGTCGAGCTTTGAAGTTCATTATGGCAAATGCAACCCGATTCACGATTTATGCGACGAGAAGCCGGGAAGAGGCTATTGATTTGGCTCGTGAGTTTGTCCGAGAGGGTGAAGAACTCGTGATTGCGGCAGGTGGAGATGGCACGCTGAACGCAGTTATTGAAGGTTTGGCCGGATCGCAAACTACTCTCGGGGTTTTTCCAACAGGAACAATGAACGTCTTCGCTCGTGAAATGGGAATTCCTTACGATAAGCTCGAAAATGCCATGGAGGTGATCGATAGTGGACACAGCGAGGAGGTTGATCTTTTTGCAATGAATGGGGCGCCTTTTGTGCAAATGGCTGGAGTTGGTTTTGATGCTCAGGTGATTGAGGAAACAACCTGGGAGAGTAAAAAGCGGCTTGGGCCATTTGCCTATCTTTTGGCGGCCTCAAAGGTCTTGCGCGCTAAGCCTCCCCAGTTGACGGTTACCTGTTCCGATGGACGTGTGCTCCAGGGGGTTGCGATGCTGGTTGGAAATGGTTCTCTCTACGGCGGCCAGTTCCCGCTCTTTAAAAATGCTTCAAATACAGATAATTTGCTAGACGTGGTAGTTTTTAAGGAAGCTGGTTATCAGTTTGTAAAAGATTCATTAAAGGGATTGGTAAAGGGTGGAATTGATCTTCATTCGCATGGGGACTCGGTTGAATATGTCCAGGCAGCGGGTCTTAAGGTGACCAGTAAGGAAGATGTTCCTGTGGAGATCGATGGCGAGCTTTGGGGGCGTTCAACGATGGTTGATTTTTCGCAAACTGGTAAAACTTTAAAAGTTTTCACACCAGTCGAACCAAAGGTTAAGCTTCGCTATGCGTTACTAAAGATTCTTTCTCCGTGGCGAGACTAAGGTTTTGCGATGTTAGATCGTTACTTATTGGATTTATGTCGGATTTCCTAGTGGTCATTACGCCCAAATTGATTTTGCGCCACAACTTGTGTTGTCGTGGTCGCATCGTTTTATGGTCTCTTGGTGTTTTAGCGGTTTTCTTAGTTGTCTTTTTATTTTCTTGGGTTTTGGCCAGCCTTTGCGTGGGTCATCAATCTTTGACGCTTTCTATTTCGAGTTTTTGTATCTTGGTAGGTATTGGGGTTTTTGTTCTGGGCCATTACCATTTGAAAAAACATGGATCGCAGGACTGGGAACGAATCGCTCAGAAATCGGACCTGAAACCAGGGGTTCGCTTGGCTCGACTGAGTAACCAAGAATACGGAAGAATTGGGCATGGGGTCCGCGGCTTGATTCTTGCGGGGCCAGGCTGGATTGATCGAATTTCTGATGAAAAGAAGGCGTTGATCCGCCCAACGAAAGAGGTCGCAGGGCAATTAGAGACTCTTAGGCAGCATTTCGCGGCCCGCGATTCGTGGGTGCCGGTGAGGGACTTTCTGAATTATGAAACTGAAATCTACCTTCTTGCGAAATTAGAGATTCTCTCGATTCGTGAATTCGCCGGGGAGTGGTACTTCCATGTGACTCTCCAGGGGTCTGTGAGACGGAAAGAGGCTAGGTAATCCTGTCCCTAAGAACAATTGCAACATCGTTTGACAGGGTCCGATTCGTTAGATTACCTTCAAAAAGTAAATGATTGGGGAAGTGAAAAAGCTAATGCTAATAATCTTAGCCTTCTCGATTTCAGCTGGGTTTTCTGATGAGCCGGAGTTGGTTTTGCCCTTGGCGGGTGAGATTTCAGTAGAAATGTTCGCCACTCCTGGTGTTCCTGGAGGTGATGTATTCCAGCTAGCTGTTGCACGATTGGTGGTGACGTTTCCTTTCCCTGTAGAAATTAGTTGGGGTAAGTTGAAACAAGATCCAAATGGGAGATTTTGTGTGGAAGTTGAGGGATATCGACTTGATGGAATTACGCCTCAGGTAATGACGACATATTCGCAGAGTGTCGAATTGGGAATATTCGAACGAGGTAATTATAAAGCTACGCTAAAATCTGGCGGAGAAATTCTCGGGAAGGATGAATTTTTTGTTAATGGTGGTGGTAATATGGACCTAGTAAACGGACTGCCATCGAGAGTTATGATTGATATCGTTCAGCTTCCGACACGAGGTTTGTATCCCACTTTTGCAGCGAACATCCAGATGACTTTCGATCAATATGTAGATCATGTTGACTGGGGTGATGTGAGCCGAAAAGAAAACCGAGTGGAATCAGAAATGACGGCATGGATTGATCCAAGTGTCCGGATTTTAACTCCGATGATTGTTGAAGAACAAATTGCGTTAGGGATGTTTTTTCCAGGTAATTACCATTATCAACTCAGCTCGTTAAAAGAGGTCATTAGTGGTGCCAGTATTTCAGTTGCTGGTCCACAACGCGATTTTTCGCCCCCAAAAATAACGGTCCGAGGTGCATCAGTGACTCGTGTGAGTGATGAGCCACTGGAGTTTTCGGTTGAGTTTTTTGATGACGGAGAATTGGTCTTTGATGGGGTTGAGACTCAAGTGCTTTCGGTCATAAATCGGAAGGGCGAAGTTGTGGAGCTTGAACGAACGAGTTTGAATTTCACGGCTGACATGTCGGTTGGGGCTATTGCAACTTACCGAATGAATCCCCCGGGCGGGTCTTGGGATTACGGAGACCGGGGTCGCTACCGAATTCTCTTGAATCGTCCTCAGTTAATCAGGGATCTTTATGGTAATTCGTTGGTGGATCCCTTCATCGGATACCTGAGTGTGGAGATCGAGCCAGAAGATCCTAAGCCGGCTCATAATACTGAGCTGATACTCCGCATTGATGAAATAACCGATCGATGGAAAGCTAGGGCGAGAATTTTCGTTCCCGAAGATCTTGCTGTCAGGGATGATTGGGCGGTTGACTGGGGAGGAGTCATTCCACGGGGGGCTTCTTTTTTTCTTCAGCCGCGAATTGTTCGGGCGGGATCCAATGAGGATATCGGGTTTTTTCCGCCATCGGACACCATGGGGGATGGAGTTTGGATCGGGCATAGTTATGACCTTGGATCCATCTCGGGTGGAAACTGGTTGATTGTTTTGAATTCAAATCTAGGTCACTTAGCAAATGAGCAACTAATCATGAGTGATTTAGATCTTATGGTTGAACCTCAGGAGCCTTTTGATTTTTGGAATGACTGGGTGGCCCGTGAGATTGGTTTGGAAAACGATCAACGTCGCTTTTGGGAATATTGCGTTGGGACAGATCCGGCGGATTCTTCAGACGATCATGATGGAGACCCTCGTCCTGAGTTGATTAATGGCGACGACGGAGAAAAGCATCTTGGGATTCGTTGTCGAATGGCAATGTCGGTAGTTGATGCTCGCCTTCGATTTGAGGGCTCTTCTGATATGATTACTTGGGTAGAACTTGGTCCCGAGGAAATTGAAGAAGTTGAGCGCGTGATTGTGGAAGACGGTATCGAGGAGTTTTTGGTTTGCCTTGTCAGTGATATCAATACTTCACAAATAAGGTATCTACGAGTGGTGGCTGAGCGCTGGTAGTCATGTCCGATCTCTGATAGCGCTCTTAATGTGCAGTCGAGAGGATTTATTATTTTGGTCTTGGTCTCTGTCTTTGGGCAGTGTTTCGCGGGTGAGTTAGACCCTTCCCAGAAGTCGTGGGTCCTTAAATACAG
This sequence comes from Akkermansiaceae bacterium, assembly GCA_022424905.1. GTDB lineage: Bacteria > Verrucomicrobiota > Verrucomicrobiia > Verrucomicrobiales > Akkermansiaceae > SW10. The sequence goes on from JAKMGP010000238.1 coordinate 3,935, forward strand.
TAAACAGGACAATGCTCCGAAACCTGGCGAGATGTTGTTGAATACCGATAAGGAGCCTGAGCTTGAAGAGGGATTCGTCTCACTGCTGAATGGCAAGGATCTCTCCAACTGGGAGCGCAAAGGAGGGATGTCGACCTTTGAATACAAAAATGGCATGGTTGTGGGAATTTGTGTTCCTGGAGAGGCGAGCACTTATCTATCTACTAAGAGAACTGATTACCGTGACTTCGTTTTCACATGCGAGATGAGGTGGGAGGATGATTTGAATTCCGGGGTGATGTTCCGCGCGAAAAGCGAAAAGAAAAGGGCTGTTTACGGACCGCAAGTTGAAATGGAAGGGGTTAAAAACACTCGGGGTTGGTCGGGCGGGATTTATGGACAGAGTTGTGGCGGATATTGGTATCCCCTTTGGTTGAAGGAACATGCAGAAGCACGGAAGGCGCTGAATAAAAAGGGCTGGAATCGAGTGACAGTTATGGCCAAGGGTCGGGTCGTAAAGACCTGGGTTAATGGAATTCCGGCCGCTCATTGGAAAGGGGACGGGACATATGGGGCGGGCTATTTTGCCCTTCAAGTGCACAAGGCAAAAAGCGGGATGGTTGTCTGGCGAAATCTTAAGGTCAAAGAACTCGATCAAGAGGAAGTGCGACTACAAGAGCTTGATCTCTATTGGACTGAAGTTTCGAGAACGGTGGGTGAGGGTGATTTTTTGGGGTATGTGGCGACTTGCCATCCCGCGGGGGTTTTGGTGTCTGGGAAGAGGGAAAGAAGCTATCCCTTGGCCTCGGCTTTGAAGAAGTGGAAAACGGAATTCGATGATACGAAAGCGGGTAAGATGAGAGCGAGCGTCGACTTTCGTTTTAAACAACGGTGGGGCGATGATACGACGGCTCACGAGACGGGAATGTTTCGATACGCCAGCCAGTTGAAAGGTAATGAGGAAATCGTTACTTATATCGAGCTCGAAGCTCTCCTCGTTAAAGAAGGTGGTCGCTGGAAAGTGTTAATGGAGTTTCAAAAAGGTGAAAAAACTAAAGTTGACTGGGATAAACTGAAATAATGTTCTGCTGCTTTTATAATGACCGAGTAATGGATCACTTTGTCGTGTCTGGGATCGGTTAGACCATTAGGGTTGCTAAGTGTTTGTTGAGGTCCGAATGATCTAATTTCCTATGA
>JAKMGP010000248.1 GCA_022424905.1 Akkermansiaceae bacterium
ATGATTCTTCGTCACGGCAAACGGATCGCACAAGGGTGGTGGGCGCCATTTGATGAAAGGACACCGCATCTCATGCATTCGTTGAGCAAGAGCTTCACCTCGACTGCTGTTGGATTAGCGATTGAGGAGGGTCAGTTGTCACTTGATGATCCGGTGATTTCATTTTTTCCAGATGAAACGCCAGCGAACCCAAGTTGGCAGCTCAAGGCCATGCGTATTCGGGATTTAATTACGATGACGACTGGCCACCGCAAGGAACCACTTCTTTTTAATGCAGAGTCTCACTGGGTGAGGACTTTTCTTCATTCGGAAATAGAATTCAAACCTGGAACTCATTTTCAATACAACTCCGCCGCGACTTATATGCTTTCGGCGATTATGCAATCGGTCACAGGTGAAATGGTTGTGGACTATCTAGACAAGCGTCTCTTTCAACCATTAGGGATTAAGAAGCCTGATTGGGATCGCTCACCAGACGGAATCAATACGGGCGGTTGGGGGCTCAGGATCACCACTGAGGATATTGCGAAGCTAGGTCAGCTCTACCTTCAGAAGGGGATGTGGCAGGGGAAACGCATTCTTTCAGAAGCCTGGGTGCAGGAGGCAAGCTCGAAACAAACTTCTAATGGCAGTAATCCCGATAATGATTGGGATCAGGGATATGGGTTTCAATTTTGGCGTTGTCGAAACAATTGTTATCGCGGGGATGGTGCATTTGGACAGTTCTGTATCGTTATTCCTGAGCATGATGCGGTGGTTGCGATTACCTCGGGAACGAATGACATGGGAGGGGTAATGGAAGCTGTATGGGAAACTCTCCTGCCGTCCATGTCACCAAAACCTATTGAGCCCGATACAACGACCTTTCAATCTCTGGCGGCTAAATTGAATGACTTAAGCCTCCCATTAGTTGAGGGTGAATCTCAATCTCCAGTATCGGAACAACTCGCTCAAAGAAAATTTAAAGTTTTTGATAATGAAGCTGGTGTTAATTCAGTTTCTTTTGATTTCCACGGAAAGAACCATCGGATCACGATAGAAATGGAACATGGAATGGAAATCCTTTACCTAGGAAGTGATAATTATACCACTTCCAAATTGAATGATCACCTGCCCTACACACAGAATATGAGAAGCCGAATTGGCGCCAGTGGTGCTTGGGTTGAACCGAATGAGTATCAGGCAAAGATCTATCTCACTGAGACCCCGGCAAGTATTCTGTATACCTTCCGCTTCGAGAATAACCGTATGAATTGGACAAGCCAATTACGTCACGCACTATTTGGGCCTAGGAAATTGAAAATCTTGAAAGGGGAATTCTAGGGGGGTGCCCTTAATTGGGGAAGTCGCAATTAGACCGAAGTTGATTAGAAAGAAAAGGGATTTCTTGAATCAATTAGAACGAAAGAAATAAGGACCCTTAAATACGCTCAAGCCGTCTTTTAACTATCATGGAGCTCTGAGGTTTGTTGGTTAGCAAGCAAAAGAAAAACACCCACGCTATTCCCGAGATAACTAGACACGGCTTGATAACTCGCCTTACGTTTTCTTGTTCTTTGCATCTCTCCTAAGCCGATTTCTGGCGTTAAGGTTTCCTTGTTTAGGCCTTTTAAAATGTAGCACTGACTGTTCCCGGTTTCATGAGGATTGATTTTTTGTCAGGCTTTTAGCACTCGTATCGTCCCGATTAAGGTCAGCAAACTCGGTCTGCATACGACTGGCATGGTCATGTCCGATCGCAAGGATACGATCATCTTCGACTTTTTCTAATTTGGTGTATCTGGGGTGATGAGAATCCTTGTAAGGATCATTAGAGGCCGCATTATAACAGCAAATCATAGCCCAGCGTGGATGATCAGACTCATTGGCATCGGAAGCATGTAATGTGTTGGAATGAAAAAATAAGGCATCGCCCGGTTCCATCGTGACATGAACGAGATCCATTCTCTTCTTTGCTTCTTCGACCCGTTCCATATCAGCGCCCGCCTGTTCTCCTGAAAGAACATGGTTAACCCTGCCCAACTTATGAGACCCTCTAATCACCTGCATGCATCCGTTCTCGATTGTCGCCTTATCCACCGCTATCATAACACTGCATAGATTTGGGAAGAGTACGCCATTCTGATACCAGTATCCATAGTCCTGATGCCAAGCCCAAGCTCCACCCACCTTTGCATCTTTTAGGATCATTTTTGAATGGTAATGATAGACCTCGTCTCTAAGTATTTCTTCAACGCGATCAACCATCTTACGGCAACGGGCAAACATTCCGTAGATTCCATCACCTGGATGATTCCATAAAGCTAGGCGAACTGCGTTGCCTTCCCCGTCATCTCTTTCACTAGATGATTTATCCATTTCGTTATCGTTACGTGCAGCTTGTCCAAGGAGGTCAATTTCTTGTCCGGAAAAGAGATTACGAACCACGATGTAGCCGTCTCTTTCATAATCGCTTAGTTGTTCTTCTGTAAGTAATTTCATTTTCGTGTTTTATTTCTACTTGTTTTTTAAGGCGCTAGGAAATTGTTTTGGTTGCGGTGGAGTTACGGGCCAATCTGGAGAGTGGGTGATTAATAAAAGAGCGTAATTCTTTGTCTCATGATTCAGAAAGCTGTAGAGCGATGATAGAAACAAGATTCACATTCATTTCAAAGATCTTCGTTTTAACTTTTAAGTAATTTCACGAGGCTTAAACTTTGGAAAAGATGAGGGTAATCAAAATCATTCGAAGCTTCTTTTGTTTGTTGTTGCTGGTATCTTGGGTGGGAATTGTTCAGGCACAAGAAACTCTAAACAAATCAGTTAATTTAGGTGGTCTCGATCGGCAATTCATTGTCTATTTACCCAAGAATTTTACTCATACAGAATCGCTTCCTGTGCTTTTCTGCTTTCATTCAGGGGGTGGTTCAGCAGAAGGGATGATGCGCTTTACGGCTGATTTTCGTCCTCTTGCAGATGATCAACGATTTATCGTCGTTTATCCCCAAGGTGCAGTTATTCGAGATGAAAAGGACCCGCAAGGTTCATCTAATTGGAATACCATAGGGCCGTATGACAATGGCACTGACGATATAGGTTTTACAGGAGCAATGATCGATTCTCTTGAAATGGATTACGCCGTAAATTCGAGTAGGATTTATGCATGTGGCTTTTCACTAGGGGGGAACTTTGTATGGGATCTGGCGTGTTACCTTGGCGATCGTTTTGCCGCAGTATCCTCCGTGGCAGCCAGTATGTGGCAATGGACCCTTGAGGAATGCACCAGTAATCATCGCGTAGGAATACTTTCAATTCATGGGACAAATGATTTTTATAATCCTTATAATGGGAACCAATACTCCATTTCGATGAACCAACTCAGTGAACACTGGGTTTTAAAAAATGGAAGTGAGGGGACTCCTGTGACTAGCCAGTTTGCTCCGGGGGTAACTCGATTTTTATGGAATAGAGGAGACGCTTGCTATGATGTTGCACATTACCGTGTTCAAAACGGAGAACATGCTTGGCCGTCTTTCGCTACCCAAGTAATCTGGGATTATGTTTCTCGTTACACGAGCTCAGGATTACTCGGGTGTATTCC
>JAKMGP010000255.1 GCA_022424905.1 Akkermansiaceae bacterium
TGGTCGCAACACAGGATATCTTGGAGATCCCTATCGCCGGATTTCCCAGATTCGGACAGTCGTGATTGATGGGATCTTTGGGCCTCGTGAGGTGACTGACACATTTGATTATGCGGAGAACCGGCCCGACGAACTAGATCGTTTCGTGACAAAGGCCAGTGTCCGGCATTACTTCCAACAGGCCAATGCCGCGCTGAAATGTTCTTACCGTTTTTTCGCAAATACGAATAGCGTGGAGGGACATACCTTTGAGCTGAAGTGGATTCAGGAAATTAATCAACAGTTAAGTCTAACCCCATATGTGCGGTATTACCGGCAAAGTGAGGCGGACTTTTATTACACTTCTCTTACAGGAACGGGAATCGATGGGACTGATCGGATCGACGGGAGCGGTCCGAATTACTCATCGGATTATCGCCTCTCCAAGTTGGAGGCGCTCACATACGGGGTGAGGGTCGCTTGGGAGCCGATTTATGATATGACGCTTGATCTGCAGTGGGAGCGGTATGAGATGGATGGCTTAAATTCGCAAACTCCTGCATCCTTTTTTCCCTCCGCAAATGTTCTCTCGCTTGGAGCACAGTTCCGTTTCTGATCAAAAGATGAATACAAATATGACCGGCGGGCTTTTTAAGCTTAAGTTCAAGGCGCTGGGAACGGTGTGCGAGGTCCAATTTCGGGCACCATCGGTTGAGATTGCGAAAGAGTTTCGCAAATCGGCATTGGGATGGCTTCGGGATTTTGAGGAGCGGTGGTCACGGTTTAAGCCAACTAGTCTGCTGTGCCGGATCAATGCAGAAGCTGGACGTTCCGGGGTCGAGGTTTCGAAAACTGACGAGGAAATTTTAAAGCTCTGCGAGCATACCTTTCAAATTTCAAAGGGTTTAAATGATCCTACGTCATTGCCGCTTACGAATTTGTGGGACCAAGCTGGAAGAGAGAATCGAATACCTTCAAGTCGGGAAATTGAGGAAGCAAAAAATTTGATTTCCTGGCCTACAGTTGAGTGGGGGAACGGAAGGGTCTTCCTGCCTGAAAAAGGAATGGCACTAGAGATTGGAGGATTTGGAAAGGAATATGCGGTGGATCATCTTATCGGTTTTGCGAAACGTTTGGGGATTATGGATTGCTTGGTCGATCTGGGGCGCGATGTAGCAGCGCTTGGTCAGCCGCCAAACGGACCGGTTTGGGTGGTTGGGATTGAGGACGCAAAAGAGCAAGAAGTGGTGGCGTTTCGCTTGGCAGTGAGCGGAAAAGGTTTGGCGACCTCAGGGAATGGACGGAGGTATAGAATGATCAAGGGAAAGAAGTTTGGCCACATCATCGATCCGAGAAGTGGTTGGCCAACCGAGAATGATCTCCTGACTGCCTCTTGCTTGGCAGATGACTGTTTGACAGCAGGCATTTTATCGACGAATGCTTGTATAGTCGGCGAAAAAGAAGGAATAGAAGATATCGAGCGCAGCTTTGGTGTCGATGCCGTCCTTCAAACGACCAATAATAATATTCACAGCTCCAATATTCATCGATATGTCCTTGGCTCTTAAAATATTTGCAGCGCTTGCATTTTTCTTGCCCTCCTGCACCGTGGTGTCAACGCCAGAGGAGCGAAGTAACCTAGCCACAAAGGTGATGTCGCCGGAGCGCGATCCTCTTGGTGAAGCGATGGCCGATCACATGTATTTTTCCCGTGAGGCTTCTCAGGGAGGAAATGGAATTGGCGGAGGGGGTTGTGGCTGCAACTAGATTTTAAGAAGGATGAATTATCGAATTGCATACGAACGCGCGGTTAACGTCACAGCGAGTGGACTGGCCATGGTGGTCCAACGCCTTCCATTAATTAAGAATCTCACTCCGATATTTGGGGCAACTGGAGGGAGTCACTTCGCCGCCCCTTTGGCAGTGACTTTCGTTGGGACACACGCTTTATCCGGCCAGTCGATCATGCTTCAACAAACCAATACAATTGAACCGACAGATGTCGTCGAGGTTGAGCTGGGAGAGGCGTTTCAGTGGGAGTTCAAGTCAACCCGATATAACATATTGTCGTTTGGTATAGTAAACGATAGCGGCACCGAGCAATTGCCCTCCGGAATCGTTGCTATTGGACCGCAAAGCGGGATCGGAACAATTGGAGGAATCCCAGAAGAGGCGGGCACGTTCACTCTCACGATCACTGGTTACAGAGGAGATAACCAAAGAAGTAGCCAGACGGCTCCTTTTGATTTGACCCTTATTGTTGAAGATCCGGTTGAAAGCCCATTCAAGGTTTTCATGTCGGACTATTTTTCGGCAGAGGAATTGGCTAATCCTGCGATCACTGGTCCGGCAGCCGACCCTGACCTCGACGGGATCGATAACACAATGGAGTTCGTGCTAGATCTGAATCCTTTGGCTTCTGATTCCATGCCGGGTGCAATTGGATTGGATTCTAACGATCCTCAAATACTTCGTTACGAAATTCCTCTTAATGGATTCGCGACCGAAACTACGGTTGGTTTTGAAGAGTCGACGAGCCTTGAGGGTAGTTGGCAACCCGTGTCGGGTGGAGTAGTTGAACGAACTGATACGATGATTGTTCTGACCGCTCCTCTAGCAGGTAAAAAATTCTACCGGCTCAAGGTAATCGTCGAAGAGTGATTGCTACTTCGCGGCTTTTTCGAAGGCGCTCGCGATGAGTTTTTCAAAGTCAGCTTTGGTCTTCTTTAGGTCAGCCTCTTTGCCGAGCATTTTAAGAAAAACATCGCCGGAAGGGTGAGGGATGATTGCTCCTAAGAGCATATATTCGGGTGTGGCGGTTTTGTTACGGGCCATCATTGGACCGACCATATAGGTGCCAGTCATTGTAACGACGGTGAGCTTCTGGTCGCCGAAGGTTTTGTTTTCCGGCAAGACTTTTGCTTCACCGTTTTCGAACTGGCGTTTCCAACGTTGAATGTTGGCCTCAACCCCACCTCCTTGGCCCTCGCCAAAGTGGTAGAATTTGAGGAGGGGTCCGTCCTTTTTGCTGTGGTTGAGAGCGGCTTTGACCATGTGACTTGAGGTTTTGCCAATGACCCAAGATTTCGCCGGCTTGAAGGTGAAATTACCAACTTTAAAGGAATCTTGCGCAGAAAGAGCAGAGAGAGAGAGAGCTAAGATAGTGGCAATAATCTTCATACCGAAAGTTAAGCGAAGATTTTTGGATGTGCCACGGTTATTATTCGGGGTTTGGGACGAGGGTTTCTGCGATCTTTGGGAGCCATTCGACCGCTTTTTTTCCAGCGGTATTCATGGTGATGAGGTATCCTTGCTTCTCGATGAGGTTGAGCTGTGCTCGCGCATACCACATCGTGTTTGAGCCGTCGTGTTGAAGTCGGACAACTTGGCCGTTTTCAAGTTTCACCCCCCAGCCTAGACCGTAGTTGGATCGGATTGGAGTGTGGAGTTTTTGGTAACTATTTTGAGTCAGGAGTTTGCCATTTCCGTGGTGCCCCTTGATTTGATCCTGACAAAAAAGAACCCAGTCGGAGAGGGAGAGATGAAGGCCACCAGCGGGACCATACATGGGCGGGTTGTCGTGGTTCATCGGTTTGCCTTTCCAATGACCATGAATGGCGGTTGCGCCTTTCGGTGGTCCGAAGCCCACGCTTTTGATGCCAAGCGGCTTAAAGAGATATTCCTGAATCGATTTTTCCCATGTGGTATCGAGAAGTTTCTCAATGACTGCTCCGGCGATGATATAGCCAAAGTTCGAATATAAGAATCCTCCGGTTGGTTTTTGAGCTAGGCCTCGGATCGTAACTTCGAGTCGGGAGAGCTTCTTTTGAATGCCTTTCGGATTGGCAGGTAAGCCAGCTGTGTGCGAAAGAAGTTGAATGATGTTTGTCTTCCGGGCGTTGGGGTGAAAGTCATTTGCCAGTTTGGGAAAAACCTCTGCCATGGTCGTCTCCCACTTTAGGAGTTTTTTTTCCACAAGAATCGCCATCAAGGTGGCGGTCATTGCTTTTGCATCGGAGCCAATGTGCCAAACAGATTGGGTTTTAACCGCAATCGTGCCGTCGATACGAGTTGTGCCAGAAATCTCAAAGGTGGTGATTTTTTCAGAATCAAAGCCGGTTGCGCCCACCGCCGGGATATTGGCCGCAATACGGGCCTCCGCAATAATCTTAGCTACTTCGCCTGCAGTTGCCGCGTCTGTAAGGAAAACTAGCGCGTAAATCAACAATCTCATGCCAGGATTCGTGTATCAGATCTGCTTAATTATTTCGAATTAGAATAATTCCAAATTTCAGCTTGCTCTGATACGATTTGTGAATAGCTTCCCGCCGTCGATGATTTCGCTCACCAACAACAAAGATTTGAAGCCGGAGGATTTCCCTTCGGACATCAAGGGTTTGCGGATGACCAAACAACGCCGTGAGGTGCTGGCGGTTATCCTAAGGGATCGTGATCATCCCACCGCGAACGATGTCTTTCTTCGTGCTCAAGATCGAATGCCGACAATCTCGCTTGCGACCGTCTACAACTGCCTTGAGGCGTTGGTAAATCACACGATCGTTCGTCAAGTGAACCTTGATCGCGAGTCATCACGCTATTGTCCCAATCTCAATGATCATTGCCACTTTCAGGATGAAGCATCTGGCAAGATTCACGACGTCGTTTTTAAAGAGGGAATCAAACTAGAGGACATTCTTGATCTCCCGAAGGGAACTGAAATTAGTCATCTTGATATCAGCCTTAAGGGAAATTTCGGTAATAAGTAAAAGTCACCCAACACCATGAGCCTAACCATCGAAAATCTCCACGCGTCTGTTGACGGAAACGAAATCTTAAAGGGTCTAAACCTTGAGATTCCTGCCGGAGAAGTGCACGCCATTATGGGTCCCAACGGATCCGGGAAATCAACGCTCTCGAAAATCATTGCTGGTCACGACGACTACGAAGTCACAGAAGGTCGTGTCCTTCTCGACGGTGTAGATATTGCCGAGCTCGAGGTGGATGAACGCTCCCGTGCCGGCATTTTTCTTGCTTTTCAATATCCCGCTGAGGTTCCTGGTGTCTCCAACGCCAACTTTCTGCGTGCCGCTCTCCAAGCCCGCCTTCCAGAAGGCGAAGAAATCGATGCCGTGGCTTTTTATAAGGACATGTATGCTAAAATGGACGAGTTGGAGATGAATCGTAAATTCACCAGCCGGTCCGTTAATGAGGGTTTTTCAGGTGGAGAGAAGAAGCGGAACGAAATCCTGCAGATGATCATGCTGGATCCTCGTTACTGCCTGCTTGATGAAACTGACTCGGGCCTAGATATCGATGCTCTCAAGGTGGTCGCAAAAGGAGTGAACTCAATGCGATCGGACAGCCGCGGATTTTTAGTGATTACTCACTATCAGCGGTTGCTAGACTATATCAAGCCCGACCATGTTCACGTCATGGCTGACGGGCAAATCGTGAAATCCGGAGGCGCCGAACTCGCCTTAGAACTCGAGGAAAGCGGATACGACTTCCTTAAAACTGCTTAACACTTTTAACAATGAATTCTGAGACTGCCACCGTCAAACAAGTCGCTTTTGAAAAGGACGATGTCGGTAACTTTTCTTTTCCGGAGAGCCATAAATTCGATGCCGGGTATGGATTGACGAAGGAGACTGTCGATTACATCTCGAAGGTTAAGGACGAGCCTGACTGGGTGAACGAATTCCGGCACAAGGCACTGAAGACTTTTGAGTCTAAGCCGATGCCGACAAACTGGGCCACAAGGGACCTCGATAATATCGATTTTGATGCGATCCGTTACTATCTCTCGGATGGCGCCAAGCCAAAACGTTCTTGGGACGAAGTTCCTCCCGAAGTACTCGAGACTTTTGATCGTCTTGGCGTGCCCGAGCAGGAGCGTGCTTTTCTCGCTGGTGTGGAAGCACAATACGATTCCGAAGCAGCTTATTCGAATGTGAAAGAAGCGCTTGCGGATGAAGGTGTGATATTTGTGACTTGCTCGGAAGGCTTGAAAGAGCATGAGGAAATATTTCGACCTTGGTTTGGCAAAGTGATTCCGACTGGAGACAATAAATTTTCAGCTTTGAACTCCGCAGTAATGTCGGGGGGCTCTTTCATCTACATTCCTCCGGGGGTTAAAGTGAAACATCCCTTGCAGGCATACTTTCGTATCAATTCTGAGAACTTCGGCCAATTTGAGCGGACCCTTATTATTGCCGATGAAGGTGCGGAAGTGATGTATATGGAGGGGTGCACCGCACCGAAATTTGAGACTGCGACTTTGCATTCGGCGGTCGTTGAGCTGGTTGCAATGAAGGGCGCCAAGATTCAATATATCACGGTTCAAAATTGGTCATCTAATGTGTTCAATCTTGTCACCAAGCGTGGCCTGGCTCACGAAGATGCTGAGATTCGATGGATCGATTGTAATATTGGATCACGTCTCACCATGAAATATCCGGGTGTTGTCATGAAAGGCGAGCGCGCTCGAGGAGAGGTAATTTCGATCGCACTCGCCAACGACGGGCAGCATCAAGATACTGGTGCCAAGATGATTCACGCCGCGAACAACACGACCTCTAACGTCATTTCTAAATCGATATCAGTTGGAGAAGGTCGTTCGACTTATCGTGGCCAGGTTCACATCCCTAAGCACCTTAAAGGGTGCAAGAACAATACCGAGTGCGACGCCTTGCTTATCAACACCAATAGTCGGACCGATACCTATCCGGCTATCTCGGTAAAGGGAAATCAGCATGTCACTCAACATGAAGCGAGTGTGAGTCAAGTTTCTGAAGAGATGCTCTTTTATATGCAGCAGCGTGGACTTTCCGAGACCCAAGCTATGTCGCTTGCTGTTAATGGATTCATCAATGACCTCGTTGAAGAGTTTCCAATGGAGTATTCGGTCGAATTGAAACGCTTGATTGATTTAGAGATGGAAGGATCTGTCGGCTAACTCAAACTTGGTTCCGAAATCGAGACCAATCCACTTATACACACCCTTAAATGTCTGTTACTTTTGCTTCACCTGCTCTCGAGAAATTTGAAGAGCTCGATTGGCCAGCGCGCACCGATGAAAACTGGCGCTTCGGATCTTGGAAAGAGGCTAATCTTTCTGGGCTAGAGACCGTCGGGACTGGAACGACAGGAGATCTTCCCGAGCCCCTCACGGGTTTTGATCGGCTTGTTTTTGCTAATGGTGAACTTGTTTCAGGTTCTTCTGATGCAGCCGAATTGGTTGAGGGATCCTTTGGCCCAACTTCGCGCCTTGGTTCTTCGAAACACGCTGCATTGCATGCTGCTAAGTCCAAACACACGTTGCATGTTCGGAGCGGTAGCGATCTCGCGCTTGAAGTTATCTACTTTGTATCAGGAGAAGGATTATCTTTTTCCGGTATTGTCATCGAAGCCGAAGCTGGCGCGAAGATCAGGATCGTGAACCGGTTTATTTCTGTTGATGATTCTGCGGCTGTTGTAGTCTCCGCTACGGATGTCCGCACTGCCGAAGGTTCTAAGGTGACGTGCTTAGTGACCCAAGAACTTAACCGCGACAGTAAGTTGATTCGATTTTCTGATTCTACCTTACAGGCATCCTCTCTCGCCAAACTTGCGGTCGTGCATACCGGTGCCAAGTGGGTTCGTGAAGAAACCTACTCGACGGTCGGTGGCTCGGATGCCAAATCAGAGATTCTCTCAGTCGCTTTGCCTGATACCGGCCAGGAATATGATCAGCGGACCTTCCAGCATCACGGAGCTCGTAACACCTTTTCGGATCTTCTCTTTAAAAATACGCTCTTTGGGAAAGCGACTACGATCTTTTCTGGTCTCATCTTTGTCGACGAGGGAGCACATGGCACCGATGCTTATCAGACTTGCCGCAATCTTATGATGACGGATGAGTGTGAAGCTCACTCGATGCCTGGTCTTGAGATCAATGCCGACGATGTGAAATGCTCGCACGGAAGCACTTCGTCACGTGTCAGTGACGAGGAGATCTTCTATCTTATGGCTCGGGGCATCTCCGCAAAGGACGCCCGTGGTTTGGTGGCGCAAGGGTTCTCGATTCAAGCGATTGAGCGCCTCGAAGACGAGCAACTTGAAACTTTGGCAATCGAGGTAGTTTCTCGGAAATTTTCGACGGTTGAGTAAGGTTCCTCTCATTAGGAACAGAGGGGCTGATAGAGCCGTTAAAGTTTGGACATTTAACTCCCTTTTGCCATCTTCATCGGTGGAGCTTCGTAATGTTCACGGAGGCGGTGAAATTCTTTGGTAAGCTGTTTTCTGACTTTGGAGTATGACGGGTTGTCGTGGACGCTTTTGAGTTCCTGCGGATCTTTGATAAGATCAAAGAGCTGCCATTCGTTGGTTTCGGGAAGGTAGAAAAGTTTGTGAGTTTCGGTGCGAACTCCGAAGTGTTGAGGAACGTTGTGCTCACCTTTTTCGTAGTAGGAATAGTAGAGCGATTTTCGCCATCCCTTGGCATTTCCTTGGAGTGTGGGAAGGATAGAGTTTCCTTGAATCTCAGGCGGGATTGCGACCCCGGCTGCTTCAAGGAAGGTGGGTGCGTAGTCGATGTTTTGAATCATTTCTTTGGGGCGTGAGCCGGGCTTGGTGACGCCGGGCCAGCGGATGGCAAAGGGCATTTTGAATGATTCTTCGAACATCCAGCGCTTGTCATACCAACCATGCTCGCCAAGATAAAAACCTTGGTCGGAGGCGTAAACGACGATCGTGTTTTCAGTAAGGCTATTTTTTTCGAGGTAGTCTAGCATACGGCCCACGCTTTCATCTACCGCTTTCACAGTGGCGAGATAGTTCTTCATGTAGCGCTGGTATTTCCAGCGCACGATGTCCTTGCGGGTCATAGTAGGCACCTTCTCGATGAAGGCTCTGTTCTCAGGGCCGAAGTGGGCGTCCCATCTTGTTTTCTGGGGCTTGGTCATGCGCCGGTATTCCACAGTGGGGTAGCGATCGGGTCCCGGCAGCTTGATTCCGTTACGCTCATCTTTGCGGACCTTGGCGTCGTAAGCCCAGTCGAAGTGGCGGTCGATTTCCATTTCGTTTTTGGCAAGCGTTCCGCTTCGTTTTTGATAGTCATCGAAAAGAGTGGGGGGCTCGGGGATGGAGACTCCATCGAAGGCTTTGAGATGACGAAGTGCGGGCGCGAAGGTCCGGTGGGGGGCTTTGTGCTGGCACATGAGGAAGAAGGGTTTTTCCTTATCTCGCTTGTCGAGCCACTTGATCGCTTTGTCAGTGGTGATGTCGGTGCAGTAGCCGTTGAACTTTTTGATGCTTCCGTCCATTTGTTTGAAGACGGGATTGTAGTAGTTGCCCTGACCAGGAAGGATTTCCCAGTAGTCAAAACCAATGGGGTCTGAAACGAGGTGCCACTTACCAATGACGGCAGTGCTATAGCCGCATCCTCGGAGGGCTTTTGAGAGAGTCCACTGTGATTGATCCAGGCCCTTTCCGGTGTTGCGAAGGAAGCCATTTTTGTGGCTGTGTTTTCCAGTCATGATGGTGGCTCGGGAGGGGCCGCAGATGGAATTTCCGCAAAATGAGTTCTCAAAAATTGCTCCGGTAGCAGCAAGGCGATCGATGTTTGGAGTGGGGGCGATTTTCGCTAGATCGCCGCCATAGGCCGAGATCGAACGCAAGGCATGATCGTCCGAAAAGAGGAAGAGGATATTGGGCTGTTTGGCCTGAACTAGCGAGGCGCAAGCGAGGAAAGTAAGTAGTTTCATGATGGGATCTTAATCTCTTTGTGGAGCTTCACATGGTGAGACTAAAACGCCAAGTCGCTTCGGAGCCTGTAAGTCGCCACTCCTTCTGAGAGGTGAAGAGGAAACGGATCAAGTTTAAGAGGCGAGACAGAAGCTCAAGATCACGAAAAAGCCAGCTGGCCGGTCAGGCGCAGCTGGCTATCAAAAAATTTACCCCGTGGGCCTTCTATCGTCTGCGACCAAGAAGCGCCAGAACGGCGAGCCCGGAGAGTAGTAAACTCGAAGGCTCGGGAATACTCCAAGCATTTGAGTGAGACAAAATATCGGAATCGGAGAGAGCACTGTTGAAAGTCGTAACACGAGAAATCGTGCCGATCATTCCTTCATTTCCACCATCGGAAACATTCCCTAAATGTCCTGGACCAGTGGGCATCTCAAAGGTAGCTCCGGCAATGGAATCCGTGGCAGTACCATTGATGAACAGATCCATCGTCCCAGTTGCATCAGTCCAGCGGTAGGTGACGTGGGTGTCATCAGTGGGAGAAGCTGCACCGGGAGCTGAAAAGGTATTGTCAGCCACACCTCCCCTAGTAAAGCCCAGCTGGCCAGTATCAGCCCATTGCTCATAGCGAAGGCTATTGACCGAGTTAGCATCCGCTCTTCCGATGTAACCGTTATTCCCTCCGGCGACTGGATCGCCACTCAAAATAAATTCAAAAGTCGCGTCACCAGAAATTGCTCCGAAATCAAAGGCTTCGATATTTGATCCGTCAAAGGTGGCGGCTGTTGTGCTTCGTGCGGTAAAGCCAGAACCCGCGATAGCGGCATCGTATGCGGCTAAGCTTGCCCCCTGAAGGGAG
>JAKMGP010000272.1 GCA_022424905.1 Akkermansiaceae bacterium
TCTGCGTGTGCCCAAGGGAGATGCGAGTTTGGAATTTGTGAAGGAATTTAAGTCCCTCATCCGTTCGTATAGTCATGATTTTATGACCGACAAATAGTTGTGCGACTTCGCTCACAGCAGGGGGATAGGAAACCTGCCAATGCCACAAGTAATTGGATTTCTCTTCTCCTTAGGAACAAAGCAGAATGACATTGCTTTTGATTATGTTAATTAAAGGCATGTTGGTATCCAGAATTTCTATGGGCGTTGTTGTTGCCGCGTTGCTTTTTTCCACTTCGTTTCTTCTTGTTGCGGAAAATTGGCCTTCTTGGCGTGGGCCTTCTTACAATGGAAGTCGGGCTGGGGAAAATTACCCTATTCAATGGGGTGTTGATAAGGTGGCTTGGAAGATTGAGCTTTCGGGAAAGGGAGCTTCTTCGCCGATAGTGTGGCAAGACCGCATCTTTCTCACGGCACCTGCTGAAGGCGTCGATACGGCGCTAGCGTTTGATCTCGACGGGAAACAGATTTGGAAGACTGAGTTTGGCGCTGAAACTAAAGCGAGGCATATGAAACTCGGCACTAGTAGTAACGCTTCACCAGTCACTGATGGTAAGGGGGTGTTTGTTTACTTCAAAAGCGGCACGTTTGCAGCCCTCGAAATGGATGGAACGATCCGCTGGAAACGTGAGCTTGCCAAAGAGTTCGGTCGGCAAGAACTGTATTGGGATCAGGGGAGTTCTCCGGTTCTCATCGGCGATTTGGTCATTCTTCCTCGCCTTCATGCGGGGGATTCGTGGGTTGCTGGATTCGATAAGGCCACCGGCAAGATTCGCTGGAAGCAGGAACGTAACTACGAGGTCCCAGCTGAGAATGATAATGGTTACACCACCCCGATTCCTATTCGTCACGGCGATCGCGATGCTTTGCTTGTATGGTGTTCAGACCACTTGACTGCCTATGCCGCTGACAACGGTTCTTTGTTGTGGTCCTGCGGTGGCTTCAATCCGAAAGGAAAGAAGCTCTGGCCGCCAATTGCAACGCCCGTCGTTGTGGGTGATCTTGCGGTTATACCAGTGGGTCGAGATGATCGGAAGCAGGCTGAAGTTCATGCGGTTCGCCTTGGTGGGAAAGGCGAAGTTACGAAGACCCACCGAGTTTGGGAAAGCGACAATTTTGGGGTATTCGTTACTAGTCCAATCGAATACGAAGGGAGGATCTATTTGCTGCGTCACAAAGGTGAAGTGGTGTGTTTCGATCCTAAGACAGGTAAACCGTTTTGGACTGCTCAGCTGCCAAAGTCTCTCATTCCTTACTACGCCTCTCCCGTGATTGCTGGTGGCATTTTTTACGCCAGTCGCGAGGATGGTGTTGTGTTTTCTGCGCGAGTGGGCGAAAAATTTGAGCTCCTTGGTGAAAATGATACGGGGCAGCAAATTCTAGCGACCCCCGTTCCTTTTGATGGAAAGCTACTCGTCCGTACTTCCGAGAGCCTTATTTGCGTAGAATAACGAAAGTCGTTTCAATTTTTCCGTGAATTCGAGCCTAGGTCTCTCGTCTTGTGCCATTCGGAACCACCGCTATCGGTATAGGTAGAATCCGCCAATTATGAGGCGGGGTTGGTTGGAAGTGCAGGTTTAATAGGACAAGGGCTGGAGTTACGACGCGTGACTTGGACGGGAAGTGGCCAAATGTTGCTTATCATGCGCATGTTTGGCTTTTTGCCTCAGGGGAAGCCATCTGCAAATTACAAAACTTCTCTACATAATCACTGAGTTGAGACTTATTCTTCTCCATGAAAAATCAAACGCGTATTTGGTAATAAAGTTTATTTAGAACTTAGGCGCTGAAAAGCAGTCGTTTAAAGGGTGTGAGCATGCTGAATATTCACATTTTTTTGTGAACAAGTGGTTTCGACCTATTCGGAGGTTATTCACATATTGTTTCGGTGCTACACGTTTGGGGGATAGTGATCCGAAGAAAGAAATAGGGTGTTAATAAGGAGCTTTCGATGCCGGATGCTGAACTGCGATTCCAGAAAGAGACTCATCATCAGAATCTGGTCACTGTATAATAAGTGACACAAAGGGTATCAGAAATACGCATGAATAGGTGAGACTGCCTCTCCCGCTTAATCTTCAATTGGGAATGAGTTAGTCGATGATAAGATATTATCGTATGTGTGAAAGTCCGTCTCCTGTAATGGGGGGCGGACCCTCATAACAAGGAGCTGAGACTTTTTGGATTGTTATGCGATGGCAGCGATTTAGGTAGTCGATTTGACCAGAGGTCCTTCTTGAGGTTCGGGTATCATGAGTGATGAGCTAGAACTGCGGAATTTATTTGAAGACACGCTAGTGATTTGGGCCGAATTTTTTGTCGTCTTATTACTGTTTTTTCGCTTTTTTCTTTATCCACTCTTTGGAAAGTCTCTCAGCCTCGGCGATTTGCTTTTTTGTTATATTTTGCCGAAGGATATCACTGAATGTCTCAGCTTTTTCGAGCCCTCCACTCGCGGCAAGATTTGCCCACATATAAGCTGAGAGGTCATTTTGTGGGACGCCATTTCCCCTATCATACATGCGAGCTAAGCTCAATTGGGCGGCGGTGTTTCCTTGTTCAGCCGATTTGCGATGCCATTTAGCGGCTTCGGGGTAATTCTGTGGGACGCCATGTCCTACGCTATACTTGAGACCCAGGCTATACTGGGCATTTGAATCTCCCTGTTCAGCTGCCATGCGGAACCATTTTACGGCTTTTGAATAATTCTGTGGGAGCCCTTCACCGTTTTGATACATAACACCTAGTTCATATTGTGCTGTTGGGTCTCCTTCCTCAGCAAGGGTGCGCGTATCGTCGATCTTACATGATGCTAACACTAAGGCGGTAACTGAGAAGATGATCCAATAAGAGTGAAATGACTTTATAAACACCCCCCACTTTATGACGGACCGTTACTGGTAGGTATTATAATTTGAGCGTGATTTGTAACGCTAGTTGGGAACTACTACCTCATTTTCGACATTTTGTGATACATTGATCTTATTCGATAGGGTGATGTCGTAGTCTGTGCTCTTAACCTTTGTGTTCCGCAAAGATTAGCGACAAATCCTGACTTTGAATTTTGAATCAGCTGGTAGTTAGGAAGTTACTCCAAGCGCCATATCTGGAAAGGTGATTGGAAAATCCAGATATGGTGCTCAGAGCTAGTGCGGGGGACATTACATGAAATCTCGGTGAAAGAAATCTTCAGCTAAACTTCTTATCGTCTTTCTTTTTTTGTTTTCTTCAGAGGACGAAACGGTTCCATCGTATCCATCAGGACCATTTTCATTTCCATTTTTTGAATTAGTTTTAGACTTTCTTCTTTGGTTTTAGCGTTTTTTAGGGCGTTCGGGAATTTGCTGACCATGACAGCCCAGCAATCACCAAGTGGTCCACCCTTGATCATCGCGGAAAGGAAAAAATCGTTGTCTTGCTTCCAGTCATATTTTGTCCGCACCGCTTCGAAGGCTATTTTTGGAATTCCGACTTGCTTGCCGATGGCGGAGTAAAATAAATCTGGATCATCATATTGCTCGATAAGTTTGACGCCTTTGATTTTCGTGGAATAAAGCTTTTCAAAAAACTCGACTTTGCTCCGGTCGAAACTTTCCTCACAAGCAATTGAGAGTCTAGTTATTGAGAGGGCTAAAACTATTATGACGATGTTTTGCACTCCGAAGAATTCTCACTAGGATGTGAAGATTATGTGTCACCGGGATGAGAAGTTTATGAATTCATGGCTAGTCGATATTCTTTATATCGTTATTCTTGCTTTCTGTCTTTGTGACTGGGTCGAACATTTTCGCTGTCGAGATCCATCAAGCAAGCTCCACGAGCTTTGAGATTAGTTTTGATCTCGATTTCACTGGTAATACTCCATAATGATTTTGTTTCGCGGCACAGAGTTGTGCTTTGGGAGTTGGGTTCTGCTTAGACCAGCAAACGCCTAAGGTTTTTGATCAGTAAAAAAGTGTGAGCTGAACGGTTTGTGTCTTTTGGATACCGCGGGGTCCCTAAGAAGTCTTTGGGGAGAGAAAGGGATTGGTTTTAATCCGATCTGATGAGGGCGAAATAGAGGTTGACGGGATTTATGTTTGACTGAATTTGCGGTTAAGATACCCCGATCTTGGTCTGCAACTGTTTATCTATTAAAATCACCGTTAAGTAATGGTCTCCTCAAAAATTCCCGCCTTTTTCATTAGCTCACTTTTTATGATGAGTTTCAGTCCAACAGTCGCTGAAGCCACTCAGGTTGAGGCGCGGATTGTCAAAACTTTGTTAAACGAGGGGGCTGTCGATCTGTCGGTTCGTCTTTCCCTTCCGTTTGATTGGAAGGATGAAAGGTATTTTTCAAAAAAGGAATTCCCAGTAGATGCGCCACCTGGATTCCCGAATCCAGGGACGACAAGACATCAATTACAATGGAATAGCGATGGCACCTTTGAATGGTTTCAATTTGATTTTATACAGCTTGGGACTTACACGATTATCGATCAATACACGATCGAAGCACAGCTCTTTGGTGGTCAGGTGCTTTTTGGCTCCTTCGATCCGGCATCTAAGGTGCTGAGATTTGACGGCTTAG
Organism: Akkermansiaceae bacterium; assembly: GCA_022424905.1. Taxonomy (GTDB): domain Bacteria; phylum Verrucomicrobiota; class Verrucomicrobiia; order Verrucomicrobiales; family Akkermansiaceae; genus SW10. Next base: position 4,610 of record JAKMGP010000272.1, read on the forward strand.
ACTATCTTGCGGACTTCTCGATTCCAGATCTGGCGGTCGAAGTGTCTGATGATCTGAGCGACTGGACTGAGGTCGATCGAGTGGAAGAAGTTTCTCAAGATTTCACTGAAGGATATGCTTTTACAGTGAGATTTAAACGAACAAGAATAGGTTCTGAATACTACCGGGTTAGAATCAATGGTGGGAATGCCCTTCCGGTTAAAATAACCAACGACGAACCGGAAGTTTTTCAACTCGATCCGTTTGTGCTCGAGGAAGTCACGCTCGACGATTGCCTGCTTACGGTCGATGTCAATTACGGTGGGGGATGCAAAGATCATGAATTCGAGCTTTTTATGAGTCCCTCTATCTTCAGCGAATCCTTACCCCCTCAGGCAAATCTATGGCTCAAGCATAATGGCAATGGAGATATTTGTCGTGGCTTAGTTTCCGATAAACTGGAGTTTGATATCACTGCGGTAATTGAAAAATATCGTGAACAGCACGGACGGGATGAGGAAATTATTCTAAATGTGTATGGCTACTTTTCTGACAAGCCGAAAGAGGTAAAGGCAGTAAGATACCGCCCTTAGTTTGGAATGGGGGTGTAAGAGTGCCTAAAAAACCCGCTCGCCGATTAAGCGAAGCGGGTTGTGAGAAAGGATGATGCTTTTCTCCAATCCTTCTTAAGGAATAAGGACAACGTAGAAACGTTGTTTGGTT
>JAKMGP010000262.1 GCA_022424905.1 Akkermansiaceae bacterium
GGTCGCGTAATACGCTTGACCCAAGAAAGCTCGGAAACGTGAACAAGTCCCTCAACTCCTTTCTCAATTTCGATAAAGGCACCGTAAGGAAGAAGTTTAGTGATCTTCCCGGAAACTTCAGCTCCAATTGGGAAGCGAGCCTCAATATCAGCCCATGGGTTGTCAGTCATCTGCTTAAGACCAAGCGAGACACGCTCCTTGTCACGATCAACGTCCAGGATCTGAACCTCGATTTCTTGGCTTATGCGAAGCATTTCCGATGGGTGCGCGATGCGACCCCAACTCATATCGGTGATATGGAGAAGTCCATCCATACCCTGAAGGTCGACGAAAGCGCCGAAGTCCGTGATATTTTTAACCTGACCAATAACCTTATCTCCCACGATAACGGTTTGAAGGAATTTCTGGCGAAGCTCAGCGCGCTCGGCCTCAATGACCTCACGGCGGCTTAATACCAAATTCTTGCGATCATCGTTCACCTTTACGATCTTGAATTCATAAACGTTGCCAACGTATTCCTGAAGGTCGCGAGGAGGAATGATATCCACTTGCGAGCCAGGAAGGAAAGCTTCCACGCCAACGTTCACGATCAGGCCACCCTTGACGGCGCCTTTCACTTTTCCTTTCACAAGGCCACCATCCTCGTAAACTTTCATGATCTTCTCCCAATTCTGCTTATGGGCCGCCTTCTCTTTAGAGAGGACAATTAGCCCTTCATCGTCTTCAAGACGCTCCAGGAGAACTTCAACTTCATCTCCGACTTCGATATCTTCATCTTCAAACTCGGAAACTGGAATAGCTCCCTCTGATTTGTATCCAATATCGACAACGACGACTTGGGGGCGGATATCAAGAATCGTGCCATTGACAATCGATCCTTCTTTAAATTCGCGGAAATGCTCATCAATGAGAGCCAAAAGCTCTGCATTTTCGGGCTCCGCCACTGCGGTTTCACTCATAACTGTAGGTTAGGATTTGGGTTAGTTTGGTTAATCGTCCAGACGACAGGTACCCCACTGGAGAAAACGAATATTACGGGGTTCCAACTTATTCGTTTCCGACGAACGACTGAACTTTAATAAGAACAAGCCATTCGCCTCATTTACAAACCATTTGAGCAGCTAATAAAAGAGGCGAATGGCACGCTCGTAGGGAGTCGAACCCCAAACCTCCTGATCCGTAGTCAGGCGCTCTATCCAATTGAGCTACGAGCGCTAATTCGCGTGGCGGGACTCTAGGAAGAAACGGGAATGCGTCAATACTTTAACAAGAGAAATTCGTGATTTATTTCACGAAACCAAACTACCTTTTTTAGCCATTCGAAAACCGAAGACAAGACAGGACAAAACCAAAACATAAGTCAAACTACGTCCGACTAGCGCCCCCCCAGATTGTTCAGGCTTTAACTCCAACTTTAGCTTGAGTGCTTCCTCACCACCAACCTGAATCATTCGGGCAAATGTCACCGTGTCGCCCGAGGTGGGGATAACCGGATCTATCATGTAGCCTACCGGTTCGGTGATCCTCTGATTCCGAACCCATTTCCCGGCGATGATATTCAACATTTGGTTCACTTCGGCATCGTTCCCGCTGATGATATTTTGGAAATCCTCCCGCTTCACATTCAGCGAGCCGTTCGTGAAAACCGGGTTACTTCTCATCGCAGCAGCGATCTGGTCGTTCTGCCCCTGGGTCGCTTGAACCGAGTCGATTGCATAGGCATTATCATTGTAGAGTCTCTGACGTCGCGTATTGAGACCGATAATGGCATTCTGCTTCGCCACATTCTCCAACTTTATTCGCACATCCTCATTAGCTGCATCATCAAGGTTTCCCTGATTATAAACCTGCTCTAAAGCAATGTTTCCATTAACCTGGTCCCCGGCATTCAAGAAACCCACTGCTTTCTTTAATCGAGCCCTAGAGATCTTCTCCTTCTCGTCATTACGACTGTTTGCAAGTTGTTGGTATTGTTTGCGGGTAAGCTTTCCTAGTTGCTCCGATTCATCGAGATCAAGATCGCCGTCGGAATCGGAGAGCACGTAACCTTCAGGAAGAGAAATCGTCCAGGAAACATCTTTTAAAGGCTCACCAATCTTGAATGCCTGTAATTTCAGACCCTTCAAATTCAGACCCTCCAAAGAAGTGGCATAAGTAAAGCGAACCCGCGAAAGCTCGCTATCCTGACCAGCGGCATCTCCAACGACGTGAAAACGATAGGAATCGCCAGCCTGAACGACTAAAGCACTTTCTTCGTTCACGAAAACACCGAAAAGACGACTATTGGGAGGAAGACTTAAACTCAGCGATCCCCGCTGTAGCGTTTCAATCGAAAGCTCGGCTTGATTTATCAACTCACCTTGTGGTGAGAGAACCGTCAGAAGAGAAGCTCTCCTGACCCGCATCTTAACACCTGCTACCACCGAATGACGGCTCAGGGACACGTTCACTCCTCCCCTTGCCTGTGTGGTCCTGAGGAAAGCAGCCGGAGCACCACTACGATCAAGTTGAAAGAGAGTTTTTGGAAGATTTGACCAATCGGCTTGGTCCCAATCGTTCGCACTCACAGGTTCCAAGCGCAACCGGGCGCCCGGACGCAATGCTAAATAAGTCTCCTGCTGCCGCGCCTCGACAACTCTTACAGGGTTGACTTCCAATGTCGGCTCACTTTGTTCGAACTCAATCCTGACTGATACACTTCCTATGACACGACGCTTGAAGCGGATCTGCCAGAGGTTCTTTTCAATATTCACGATATCTCTTACTTCTCCTCCAGAAACCCGGACGGTATTGGCATCTATCTGAGACAGCTCCGGTAAGTTGACTTCTAGGTCCCGAATCGAGGCATGATCTACTTGCAGACGTAAATCCACGCGCGACCGTGACCGCTCCTCACGCAATTCTACATCGTTCAAGACCTGTGCAGCAACCGAAGGATCGAGTTGGTCCACGGCGAGCTCCAGGGACCAAGATCTCTGAAGAAGTCGAAAGGCCAAAGAACCAGACTGAGAGCCTCCAACAGAACGAGGATCAAGAGCTGACAAATCTTTTCTTTCGGCCACGCTAAGTTGAATTCCTCTTCCCGGATTGATGACCAATTGCCCCGACTGACGGTTAGCCTCGCGAAGGATCACCTTGGGAACAGACCATTTTTTCACCGGAAGTTCTGGAGTCGTTCCTGTCAAAACCAGGGAAAACTTCTGCGTTCCAATCGTCTTACCATTCAAATTCATCATAATCATCCGGCCTGCCTCCTCCTCAATCTCAACCCAATGATTTAAGGCCGCTCCTGTCAGTGATTCTACCTCAAAGGTCTTGGGTAACGGAAAACTTAGGCGGAAAACTCCCGCCCTAGTAATCGCTGCAGTAATCTCAACAGCCAACACGGCTCGCTCCTCTCCTAAGGAAAGTCGCTGCTGCGAATCAATGCGTACTTCCGGAGACACTGAAGCCACCTTTACTTTCAAAGAGGCCGCGCCTTTTGAATAGCGATAAACTTTCTGCAAGGTCGCTAGCGTATTTCCTTCTCGGTCACGCGGAATCAGACTGCTGCTGAAGTCCGTAAGATTGACGGCAGATAGCCCCTTACCTTCATCACGGTCAAGTTGCGCTTCCTTGCCGAAGGCCAACGCCAACATCCCGACCTCACCTGCCGTATTCTCTACTCTCATAGGAGAAATATTGACCTCGGTAGGCAGCTCAGCAAGGGCTCGCTGGGTTTGCACATCGATATAAAACGGACGGGACTGAAAAGGAGCAAGCTCAACAGTTAAGAGTCGTTTGGAAGGATCGAAGCGCCATGGACCAACCAATTTACTTGTCACATCACTGACTGTAAATCCCTCGGGGACCAAAAGAGAAAGTTGTTTCACCTGCCCCTGCGCCGGACGAATTTTCACCCGATGGCGACCATCAACCACACCCGGGCCAGGCACGAAAAGGTCATCAACCTCGGCATAAAATCGGCTTGCTTCCGCGGCAACATTACGCGCCTTAGGACTAAAAATCACGCGAGCATTACCTTCGGGAGCCAACCAAAGCTGGGCCGAACTGCCCTTTCCTTCAAGCGACTTCTGACGTACAGCCGAGCTACTCTCAATCGACCAACCGGCCGCTTCGTAATTTACGGTCAGCTTTCGAACCGCAGAGAGCCCGGTTAAAACCGGAACCCCCTTGGCAACCTCATCTACCGGGGCCTCATAGGCAAATTTTGCCTCCCAACTTCCGTCGATAGTTGGAATGACAAAATAATTTCCACCTTCAGTCAGAACTCTAAGGTTAGCTCCTTCAAATTTCGTCAAGGTAGCAGGGTCCTGCACCAAAAGGAACTTCTCACCAGCCTTCCCGGTCACCTGCAGGGTTACCTCTGAAGAAAGACGACGATTTCTAATCTCCCACGATTCACTAATAGCGTCCCCAGCTTTAACGGTAGGGTTGGAGGTCTTCTTCGCTTCAGAATTTCCAAAACCAAAAAGAGTCAAGAAACCCAAAAGAACAACCTTAGCTACCGCACCACTTGGCCCTGAACTTGGATCAAGACCGACCTCTGACTTACCCTCTTCATCATCGTTCTTACCATCTCCACAGTCCTCTTCTTCATCTCGCTTGAAGCATTCTCTCCAGATATCTAGACAGCTACAAACTCTTGACCACCATAAGACCAAAATGACGATACCAAGTCCGGTAAAAAACCAAGCCGCGCCTCCCACTTGCATCAAGGAACCAAGAGCAAATCCAATAGTAGACAGCACAACGATCAGACTACGCTTGGCTGACCAGTTGAAGGCTAGGACAATTCCAACAAATGAAAGAACAACCAAACAGAGACCAAAACTAGACTTATCAAGAGCACCTTGTTCCAAATGAGAAACCGTCACGCTCAATAAGGTATCGGGAGATTTCACCGGAGCGCTATATTCAAGAGTCTCCGGAAGCTCAAGAGTCTGACTAGCTCCTTTTATGGCTAAATAAAAGGATCCGGCTGCCGCGAAAAGAACCAATGCCGCACCAACCATTGAAACGCCGGCACGGATTCTCATCACGAGAGTTCCCAAAATCCATGCAGAGACCAAGATGCAGAAACTTAGGAGAGCTTTTTTCTCTATCCAGTCAAAACCATTTTCAGTAAAGAAAGCGCTCAGCAGATTGATACCCTCCGCCGTTTCAGGTTTCAGTTGATAACCAGAGTCAGGCATCACCGTCCAGCGGGTCATGAGGTGGGTTGTGTCATGGAGCACAGGTGTCACCAATCTGAGCCGGTCACCACTCGTTACTCCGTCCTTACTAGAATGGACGGTCACACGAACCGGCTTGTTGGGTGACACTGAATCTGGAAGCGGAACGAGATAAAGATCACCGGCCGAACGCAAAGTCACCTGCTTTCCATTTACGTTAACCCCACCGACCCTCAAACCTTCCGGAACCTTTAACTGCAACTCCTGGCCATCACGGGTCCGGACATCAAATCGAGAAACCGTAACCACTCCATCATCGGCAATCTGACTTTCAATTTCAGCAAACTCCACAACCTGATGCGCTGTTTCTCCCGCATCAAACCACAAAACTTTAGCATCAAGAGTGAAGGGTCGACGTTGATACTGCCACGCCTTCAAAGTTGGGGCATTTGACATGAGCTGATATTCGGCAGGCAACTCTAGGGGGTCGAGTTGTTGCACTTTTTCTTCCCCAGTAATCCCAAAAAGTTCAACCTGCTCAGGGCTCACCACCTGGATAAAACCGCGTTCAGCTTGAACCCCTTTAGCGGTCAACCCTCCGAGCGACAATGCCTCACTCGCATCCTGCTCATAGGTAACGAGGAGCTGATAAGCTCCCATCACCGAACGATGCAATGGCACAGCGAGAACACCATTGTTACTGCGGAAATCGCGAATATCACGACCATCAACACCAAGATGCTCGATTCCTTTTGGTAAAACCAGCTCCCATGCACTGACCGGAGCACCCGTAACAAAGTAGTTTAAGAGAACAGACACATAGGCTGTTTCACCCTGCAATGAATAAAAATGATAACAATCCGCCTGCACGTTTTGGCTCAAGGCCGCAATCTTCATCTCACCCGACCACTTGCCGGAACGAATCCGAAAAGCTTGCTGCAAGTTTGGCCCCCGTTTTAAGAGCCGGGCTAGAGGCATTTCAGCCAAGCCTTCAATCTTGGAAGGGCTCACCCGAAAACCAGGTTTGGCACTCACACCTAACTCACCTCCAACTACATTACTACCCGGATAAGAAAAAGAAGGAAGGGTCCAAACACCTTCTTTGGCCGGTTCATTCCTTTCCAAATGGACCTTTAACAATCTACGACCCGAAACCTCTTTGTCAAAAATGACCTTCAAGCGACGCACTCCTTTCTCGGGATCAATTACTACGTAGTCGGAAACATCCGCTCCGGTCACCGAAACCACCGAGTAATTCGACGGTCCGACAAACTCCCACTCTCGAATCCCCGCCTCCCGGATTTCCAATTCAAGATCAGCCCTAAGAACACGATCGGTCTCGGTCAACTCAAAAGCGAGGCTTTGGGAAATATTGACCTCTGGCTTCACCCGCTCCGCCGATACCGAATAAGAACGATTGGCCGCCGGATAACGGTAATGAAAAATTTGTCTGATCGATTTAGGCAACTCACTCGCGGAAGGATACTGATCCGGTGAAAGTTGGGTCAATCCCGTAGGATCCATGACCTCGATCCGGACCGCGCCTCGATTGTAAACACGGAAGTATCCTGAATGGCGGATCACCCCAACGGGCGTGAGGCGAAGTGGCTGAGTTTTAACCGGAAGACTATCGACCGCCGACTGGGAACGAATAACAAACGAAGCTTCTTTATCGACTGGGCGACTCAGAATAATTTCGAGTAATCGGTTATCGGTTACCTGCCAACTAAGAATATTCTCTCCTTCCACCGCCAGCACTTCACCAGCTCCGGCTAATTGCACCTGGAGAGATGGAAGCGAACCTTGCAATGTCTTAATCGTCAGTGAGGTCACCTGGCGAAGCAAACCGGCTCCGACCGAGACCTCGCCCATCGCCTCACTGGTAAAGAATAACTTGCCGTCGCTTTTTTTTCTCTCCGGTTGCCAAGCAAACGAACATGACCCGCTTGCCGGAAGGAAAGCCCCATGACCAGCCTCGGTCTTAATAGGGCTAACAGGAAGAGTCGCATCAAAAACCGCAGTGGATGTGATTCCCTTCAACTCAATGGGAACGACAGCTCCACTTGGAACGATAAAATCAATCTTGCGCCAATCACCAGTCGCTTGAACCGACGTCACGAAGGCAAGATCTATCGGGTAGACTCCGGGCTTTTTAAATTCGACCTGGTATCCTTGAGGTGAAAGCACAAGCCGGTATTCATCGGTCACCACTGCTTCAGCCGGAGCCGCTCGTCCACTCAGAACCGCTAAGGAAATAGGTTCTTTGCTTGTGACATGAGCGGTGCCGAGCAAATGAAAGGTCGCCGTTCCTTCATTCGAAAAAACTTCTCCCACGAGACGAATATCACGAAGCTCTGCGGGAGCCGGCTTGGCCGCAGAAAGCGAAACAGCCGCCGAAATCATGGCGCGACCGGCAGCGGTAAATCGTTCCGCTCCACCGTCCCCTTTAAGCTTTACCAGACCTTCAGCTTTGAGAAATTGATGACGTAATCCCGCCACTGAAGACACCGCGTAAACGGCTGAAAAACCACTCGCCTCACTTGGCCCGAAAGTTGACAGATCGTAACTGCTTGGAATCTTGATTGGACCACGTTTGAAGGTCACCACTACTTTTAAGCTCTTAGCCTTGGGGTCCCTTGGAATGAAATCAAGAAATCGATTGGCACCCTCCTGACGCATTGCCCAGCTCTTCAAATTGGTTCCAACCACTGATTCCACCGGGGCTTTTCCCAGCACCTCAACCGAAACCTTTTTCGCGGTTCCCTGCATGACATCAAAGATCACCTCGGCCGATTCCACCAAGGCTTCTTCGGTGAAGTTTGCATTCAAACTTGCCTTGATCACATAAAACAACTTCGGCTCCGTCTTTGGACCCGGAGCCTCAATGACGATGCGGTGATCAAGCGTCTCCGATTTCACCTCAACTTTCTGTGGCGGGGACGACGAAAGAGGAGTAGTGGTTTCCTGAGCCGAAAGCCAGGAACTGAAAAGAAAAACGAGCGTGCAATAAATTTTCATAAGAGTCATGAAAGAGATGGTTTTCGAGGTGAGCACTTTAGTCACCTGCTTGCCGGAGCATTGATCGGAGTTCGTTGAAGCGGGCCTGATTCCCAAAGCTTGGTTTCAAGAGCTGCACTTCCTGACGAAGTCGCTTAAGTTCTACACGTTCACCGACCGCACTCCCTTTAATCTTCTCAGAAAAAAGTCCGGCTACACTAGCGAGGCGAAGCCTGGGATCAGCCTCCGAGAAAAATGCCGATTCCTCTTCATAGGGAATGGTCCAGGTTCTTTCGACCATTTGATTGCTAGCAGTATCGAGAAAGCGCACCGAGACCGTTCCGATGTCACCAAGCCCTTCCGGAATGGGCTCAAATTGATAAAGCGCCACTCCGCTTTCCTCGGCAGCCATCTCAGCAGCATCCACCGAATCATTACGAAAGTCTTCCTTCTTCAGCTTGTGCTTCTCAAATCCGTAAAGTTTGAAGGTAGAGACGCGCTTGGGATTGAAAACCACCTGAATCTTCACATTTTTTGCAGCAGGGCGGAGAGCCCCCGCAATCTGATGGGCAAAGCCGCTGTCAGCATCTTCTGGGCGATCAAGGAAATAATAGCGACCATCACCCTGCTTCGCGAGTAGACTTAAGATATCATCATTCAGACCATCTGCACCCACTCCACAAGCGTCAAAGGCAATGTCAGATCGGCGCATTGACTCGACTTGTCGCGACAAATTGGCCGGTTTAGCATCACCAAGATTAGCCGCACCATCGGTAAGAAGTATGACCCGGTTCTGGGCTCCCTGCAAAAACTGCTGCTTCGCTAGCTGCAGTCCGGTCGCAAGTGCTTCTTCAAGGTTTGTCCCACCCTCGCTCAGCGGGTTGGCGACAAAGTTTGCTAGCTTCTTCGCTTCATCCCCCTTCACCCGCTCGGCCAAGAGCCTTGATGTCCGGGCAAAACCGACAAGCGTAATTTCGTCGTCCTTCGTTAGCTGGGAAGCCAACAGAGCAAAAGCCCGCTGCACACTCTTGGCTCGATCAGCCCGCTCCATTGATCCACTTTGATCAAGGAGAATTGTTAGGCGTAATGGAGTTGTGGCATTACGTCCGACCGATGCAGTATTCATCGACACCCTCATAAGATTCCGCTGCTGCATAAAAGGATGCACACCTTGCTCAATCTCACACGAAACCTTTTCTGCCTGATTCGGTTTGGCATCATCATAGTCAAGCGCGTTGACAAACTCCTCCGGACGAATCTTGGAGGCATCCGGCCAATTTCCTTGGCTCAATGCAGCCTTCGCAAGCTTGAAGGAAACATCACTGACGTTGAGCGAAAAGGTTGAGTCGGTTTTGTCTTCAGTTGAAATTTCGAAGGAAGCAACAGTCTTAATTTTGTTGGGAGGAGTGACTATAAATTTTGGCTGAATGACCTCTACCTTAGGAACACTAGGCGCTTCGGCATCCTTCTCCCCTAACAACCATTCCTCTTCCCGGTTTCTCGCCTTCTTTTTTGCGAAGACTTGAGCTGCTCCCACGATTCCGTCAACAAGCTCGAGGTTACTCGGAGAGTTGCGAACGATTAACGTATTGTCATCTTCAAGGAAGGTTACACTGGCGCCCTGCATAAAGGAAACTCCATTCTCTTTCAGAACAGTTTCGAGTGATTTCCCATTTGCTGTGGCTCCACGCACTTCGGCTACAACCTCGGGCGAAAGGTCCCAACGACGTTGTAAAATATCAGCCGCCTCACCACCTCCAACAGGCAAAAATGTCACCCCATTGCCATCGATCGTATAGTGCAGTTTCGCGGCATCAGCAATGTATTGAAGAGCGACTCCAGCTGTGACATTCTTAAGGTCCAATTTGGCAATCTTTGTTTCTCCCGGGGCAACAGTATTACCAACTCCAACGAGTTCATTTTTCTCAACCACCGGGCTATCCGGATTCACCACCTTGAATTCAACCTCCTTGTCAGAGTTTTCAAGCCCATTGAAATCCAACTCTACCGATCTTGATCTGAGAAACTCAATAGCCTCGTTAACGGTCGCGTTCTCTAGCTTAATCTCCGGGATGACAATCTCGTTAAGGCGTTCCAACGTCGGTTCTGCCTCAACATCCATGGTTTTCAGCATCGCATAAAGAGGCACGTCCTTTGCATTCATCTGAGGATCGAAAGAACTGAGATTTCCACCAATCTCAGCGGATGAAACTAGTTCTGGTCTCTCTTCTTCGTCACCGTCAGCGGAAAATGGATCAGCATCCGCAACAAGACCAGTCACCTCAAAGAAATTCCCCGATCTACCGTTTTCTTTCCCTAGAGTAGAACGATCTGAAAGGGCATTCAAATTCCCTCTCAAATCACGAACTTTCTCGTTTACAAGACCCTTAGCAGATTCTCCTCGAGTCTCACCAAAAGGATCTTCATCAATACTTGTTTCCCACTCTTTGTCGACTGTATTCAACATCTCATTGCGAGTCTCATCGTAAGCTGCCCGATAATAACTGCTCCTACTTGCGGATGTCCGGCTCATCCCAAGACGAGCGGCCTTGTTTTGAGGATCGTTCTTTAATATTTCCTTAAATTCCTCTTCTGCTTTGTCGTAGAACCCAAGATTTACAAGGGCCTCACCTTTGTCGAGAGTCTGACGAATTTTATTGGCGTCCTTGGTATTCTCATAGTCCGACAAGCTCTCAGTCTCGATCGGAACTACGAGATACTCTAATTCCTTAGAATCGTCTATAAGATCTAGGGGATTTTGCTGGGCTTCCGGCAAGAGATTACGGCTTTTATCGTAGTTCCCCTGCCCTCGATCGGCCTGAGACAACTCGACCAAGCCATCCGACTGTTCGAGGTCTTTTTTAAGGCTGTCACTCTCCCGAAGGAGGACTTCAGATTCCAAATTTTGACCTCTGCGCCCAGAGGTTATTTTACCGTCTGTAGCATTCGCGCCAAGACGATCGCGCACCTTTTTCTCACTCATCTTCCCCGCCAGTGGCTTGGCAAGACCACCGTCTATATCCTGATCCAGAATATTATTCGTCTCCTCCTTATCAGAAACAGCATCGACAATCTTGAGTTTAGGTGACTTTCTTTCTTCCACCTCCATCAAATGCTGAGGCTTCACGACATTACCACGACCTGAAGTTGAGAACTTTCTGGGTGAACGAGTGCCATCCTTTCCAAGAATCCTCTTCCCGTTTGCAGATCGCTCATCACTTGGAGCGGCCTCCCTTTCCGGCACACTTTTGTGATCTGAGACAACCCGCTCCGATGGCCTTGCGGAAGTCGCAGGGAAGCTGGAAACGCCACCAAAAACACTTCCAAATTTTTGCTTGTCGCCAATACCACCGACAACTTCCTTAGGAAGCTCGGGCGGATCGTATTCGACCTTGCTTTCAACAAACTCAAATTTGCTGAGTTTATCACCTTCAAAACTCCCGTCCTCCGAACTTCTCTCGTTCTTGAAAACCTGACCTCCCCAACCTTCCCCAAAATTTTCTCCATCCTCGAAATCAGCGCTCGGATCGATACGAACAGATTTGGGCACCGGAACCGCAGATGGACGATTCGCCGAAGCACTAATAACACCGTTTCCGGCAGAGGCTGAGGCAACTGGTTTCTTCTCAACCTTGGAGCGCCTTATGCTCTTTTGCCTCATTTCCGACTTCTTCGCCACTTCTCCTCCTTGGTTATTGGAACGGCCAATATTGGTCTTTTGCTGGCCTTGCTTTTCCTTTAAAAACCTGTCGGTTTCATGAGAGTGTTCAGGAATTTCACTTACTGGAGCAATTTCTCGACGAGGTAGTTGCGGTGAAGGCTCTTTTTCAACGTCTCGCTCGGCACTCTCAAGAATTCTGATGTCATTGATCGCCCTGAGATTATCTGACAAAATGGCATCATCCAGCTGTGCCAGGAGCCCTTCCATATCCTCGGTGGGAGTTTCAGATGGCACCTTTAAAACAAGGGTGTTATCTCTCTTCTCCTCCCTCTCAAATTCCTCGCCAGGAGCAGAGAAGTTGGCACTACCCGAAAAACGTACGGAGCGGCCTTCTTTCACTTCGGATTCGACGGGAGCTACCCTTATCTGCCCTTTATCTCTCATCGAGTCCAAGGGCTGACTCAAAACAATAATCACCAAAGTTAAAACTATGCAGGCTGCACAAGCATAAAGCAGCCTCCGCTGAGCAACCTTTGAGATTCGCTCACGCCGTGCTAACACCATTTCGTGGCGTTTCCTCTCGTCAATCTTCGCTTGGACCTTTCCCCGCTTGTCCTCCGATAACTTCCAACTTTCGTCATCCTGCTCACGATGAGCATCCGACACGACCCCATGAATTTTTTCGAGACCAGCCCAGTATGCCCTTAGTTCCGGCTTTTCGGTCATCAAGCGCTCCAGCTCCTCTGCTTCAAAAGCAGAAGATTCGCCCAACACCAGCGCAACAATACGCGCTTCTAGTTCTGGCTCAATATAGGTTTGAAGATCGTCGTTCATATTCCTAAAATTTTAAAAGTCGTTGATCCCAGATCGGCGAAGTCGCTCGCCCAGATCCTTGAGTAGGTGGTGGAGTCGATAACCGACATTACCGACGCTCATCTCAAGCTTGTCGGCAATTTCCTGGTATTTGAGACCCTGAAAATATTTCATCCGGACCATGGACTGATCTTGCTCCTCCATTTCGGAAACAAGCATTTGGATCATCCCGACCGCTTCGAGCCTCCCAAGCTCATGGTCGGGTCTTTCCAGCGCCGTTTCCCGATCACCCGGCGCTTCATACAGCGTTTCACGTCTGTTTTTACGAAGAATGTTAAAAGCGAAATTGCGCACGCAGCGAAAAAGCCACGCTCTCGGAATTTCAACTTCCTCCCAGTGTTCGTGAAGCTTCAAAAACGCGTCTTGAACGACCTCCTCAGCAAGTTCACGACGTCCCAACAATCCAAAGGCATATCGAAGCAGCGAGCTTTCCTCTTCGAAAAACACTTCTTCGAGAGTTAGCCGTGCCACCGGCACCTTTTTCTTACCGGGCAGGCGCATGGTCGATGGCCGTGAGGCCTGCTGTGAACTTCCTTGAGACACGGATAAACATTCTTTCCATTGGGAATGACATCTCAAGAGCCGAATCCTTGGGAAAAAATGAATTTTTTTGAAATAAAGTCAGCCCGACGGCTTCAATTGTGGAGAATTCTTCACCCACCCTCAATTTGCCGTGTGATTTCGAGGGCAATCGCGAGCGCATCAGCACCTTGTTTTCCAGTAACTGCAGGTGTCTTCCCTTCTTGGATACTTTCTACAAAGGCGGCAAGCTCGAGTTTTAGAGGCTCGTCCTTTTCAACTTCAACCTTGGCTTTCTGAATCGCTCCTTCTTCTTTCCAGAATATTTCGCCCGATTGTTCCTGATAATCGAGCGAAAGATAACCATCATCTTGAAAAACCCTTATCTTTCGAAGCCTTTCGGGACTAATCCGGCTCGCGGTGACATTGGCAACACAACCATTTTCGAATCGGAGCCGCGCGTTGGCAATATCCTCACTCTTCATCAAAACTGGAACCCCTACGGCATCGATGCTCGCAACTGGCGATTTCACGAGATGAAGAATGATTTCGAGGTCGTGAATCATGAGATCTAGGACAACTCCAATGTCAATACTACGGTTGGGAAAGGGTGAGAGCCGGTGAGATTCAATAAACTTTGGGTGATTTAGTTTCGCTTCCAGCTCCCGCATCACTGGATTGAAACGCTCAATATGTCCAACTTGAAGGATTCGGTCGTGTTCTTCGGCCACTTCAACAAGCTGCTTGGCCTCTTCAACGCTCGGAGCAATCGGCTTCTCCATGAGGACGTGCAATCCACGCCTCATCAATTCACCACCCACCTCAAGGTGTGCGATTGTCGGCACCGCAACACTGGCCAGATCACAGGTTTTAGCAAGGGCTTCCAACGAATCCACTGCTTTTGCCCCGAATTCTTCTGCAACGGCCTGTGCTCGTTTCAAATCAGCATCATAAACAGCAGCCAACTCGATCTCCTGAATGAGAGAGTAACACCTAGCGTGATTTCGCCCCATTGATCCTGACCCCGCCACTCCGGCTCTGAGTTTCATGATGAAAAATCTCGCAGATCGTTTGAAAATTACCAGCGAACTTTCCGCTTGAAAAAAATCAACTTCCAATAAATTTTCAAAACAAGTTAGGGCAGCTCGACGCTCTTAACACAAATCAAATGAATCTTATCATCCTATGATTGAAGTTACTGGTCTCACAAAACGTTTTGGCCCCAAAGTGGCCGTTGACGATCTCTCTTTCTCGGTCAAGAAAGGCGAGGTTCTTGGATTTCTCGGGCCCAATGGAGCCGGTAAGTCCACCACCATGCGCATGGTAACAGGTTTCCTTCCAGTTACCTCAGGTGAAGTGAAAATTTGCGATATTTCGATGATCGAAGAGCCCCAAGCCGCTAAGAGCAAAATTGGCTACCTCCCCGAATCAGCACCTCTCTACAATGACATGACAGTCAAAAGCTTTCTTAGGTTTTGCG
>JAKMGP010000295.1 GCA_022424905.1 Akkermansiaceae bacterium
ATTCCTTGGACTGCAACCCTTGCTCGACGAGGTATTTGACGAGATCCAAATTATGCATTCCCACCCTCATCAGTGAGAGAATATTTCCGGGACGGACCGAAAGGGGTAAATCAAAATGACTCCCTCCCTTGTGAAGGAATTTGCCAGTCCAGGCCGCAAATGGCCCAAAGAGCAAGGACCGCTTACCATCAATCACACGCGTATCAAGGTGAGGAACCGCCATCGTCGGAGCTGCGCCAAGAGCCTGTCCGTACACCTTAGCCGTATGCTTCGCCACAACTTCAGGATTTCGGGTGATCATCCACTGCCCACCAATCGGAAAACCGCCATAGCCGCGCACTTCAGGGATACCCGATTTTTGAAGCAACGGAAGCGATCCCCCGCCAGCTCCTACGAAAACAAAATCGGCGTGAATCTTCTGTTTCTGACCCGTTTCCTCGTTACGCACAGTGACAACCCAACCCTTTCCCGAAGTCTTTTTATTGAGATCGACGACCCGGTGTCCAAAACGAGTGCTGCAATTTTCCTGCTCATCGATCCATTGACAAAAACTTCGAGATATTTCACCGAAATTCACATCAGTCCCACCATCCATATGAGTCGCGGCAACCGGTTGCCCCTCATCACGTCCTTTCATTAAAAGTGGCGCCCAATCAGCAATCTCTTTGCGATCTGTCGAAAACCTCATCGGCTCAAAGAAATGATGCTTTTTCAAGCCCTCATAGCGAGCCTCGAGGTAAGGCACCTGCTCTTGAGTATGAACAAGAGAAATATGTGGCAACGAACTTAAACATTTCCTTGTATCCTTAATGATCCCCCGACGCGCCGCGTGCGCCCAGAACTGAAGAGAATGTTCAAAGTCTTCAAACACCGAGATCGCTTTCGAAACATCAACCGACCCATCTTCTTCTTGGTTTGGAGTGTAGGATAGCTCGCAAATTCCAGCATGACCAGTCCCCGCGTTATTCCAACCATTTGAAGCTTCCTGAGCCGGCTTTTCAGTCACTTCAAAGAGCTGCACTGAGAGCGCAGGATTCAACTCTCTGAGCATCACTCCGAGCGTCGAGGACATGATCCCGGAGCCAATAAGTAGAACGTCAGTTTTCATACGCAAATTAACGCAGAAACGCTTCCTGAAGTCCTCCGTCAACCGCTAAGATTTGGCCGGTAGTTTTTGAAGAAGCATCACTGAGCATAAAGAGCATCCCCTTCGCTTGGTCCTGAGGCGTAATAGGAGTTTGAGTGAGTGTCCGGTCAGCATAAAACTGTGCAAGCTTGTTGCGAAGATCCTCAGTGCCTTCATCATCGCTGAAAGAGATTTCGTATTTCGTGAGCGACGCAATCACCCGGTCCCGCGGAAACATCCCACTTCCAGCCACCACCGTAGCGGGGGCGACTCCATTCACCCGCACAAGAGGCGCAAGTTCGATCGCCAATTCACGGAGTAAATGATTGGCAGCCGCTTTCGAGGCATCATAAGCAAGGCTACCTTTTTTAGAAACAACCGCATTAGCACTCGTCGTGACCACCATCGAGCCTTTAAGCCCTTGTTGTTTCCAAATTTTAGCAGCCTCATCTGCGACGAAGTAAGGACCTGAAACATTAATCCCAAAAGTAAGCCCCCATTTTTCATCAGGGATATGTCCGCTCCGATCCGGCGGAACGAAAACCCCGGCAGTCACCACGATATGATCGAAACCACCATAGGCGTAAATCACTTCATCTAACATCGCCTTAATGGAGCCACGATCTGTTACGTTGCATGCCACACCAATCGCATTTCCACACCCCGAAACTCCAGTTCCAGCAACCCCGACCCCCTTCCCAACTTTTGCAATCAATTCGGCCGCAGTCTCTTCGGCTGCCTCCAAATTCAAGTCAGCACAGACGACATGCGCACCCTGATCGATCATAAGGTGAGCCATTTCTTTTCCAATTCCACTCCCGGCTCCTACCACAATAGCCACTCTCCGTGCATACTCACACTCAGGGGGCATACGCTGCAGTTTCGCCTCCTCAAGAGCCCAATATTCAATATCGAAAGCCTCTTTCTGTGGTAGTCCGATGTATTCATCGATCGCCTCTGCACCGCGCATCACCGAGATTGCGCAATTATAGAATTCAGCCGTCACCCGTGATTCTGATTTGTTCTTTCCAAAAGCCACCATCCCTATTCCCGGAATTAGTACCACGGTCGGATTCGGGTCACGCATTGCAGGCGAAGACGGCTCCTTGTTCGCCTCATAGTATTTCGCATAGTCAGCACGATAGCCCCTTAACCCCTCAAGAAGTTTAGCCCTCAGGATTTCAAAATCTTCATTCTGGGGATCCCAATCAACATAGAGTGGCTTGATCTTGGTTCGCAGAAAATGATCCGGACAAGAAGTACCGAGCTCAGCGAGACGCTTTGCCGCATGAGAGTTCACAAACTCCAGAGCAGCTTTCGTTGATTCAATAGTTGCGACAAAGCGATTCTGTTGGCTGACCTGCCCTCGCAACCATGGCACAATTTTGCTTACGACATCTTTCTGATGATCGGCCGAAAGATTTTTATATTTCTGCCCTTCAAAAGTCTGCTCGCCCTTATCCCTCTCCTCGATATACCTACCAGCTCGCTCGATCAACTCTAGGGTGAGCTCGTAACATTCTTTATCGTCATCCGCCCAATTGATCAGTCCATGCTGCCCCATATTAATCCCTTTCGCTTGAGGATGATTTTTACAAACCTCTTGAAACAAAAGACCGAGATCAAAACCCGGACGCTGCCAAGAAGTATAAATTACATCATCTCCAAAAATCTCCTGGGTGATCGCCTCTGAATTCTTGGTAGCGCAAATCGAAATAAACGCGTTCGGATGCATGTGATCAACATGCTTGTATGGAATAAAAGAATGCAGCGGAGTATCGATCGAAGAAGGCCGTGGGTTGAGATTAAAGGTAGTGTGGCGATACATTCCCACCATATCATCTTCGATTTTGGTCTTCACTCCGTTCGGTGAAGTTTCATTGTAAATTTTTTGTAACGCGATGAGCTTCTCTTGATACAGGGAGGAAAAATTTTCGATTGTGGAAGTCCGCAGATCCCCACCAGAACCTTTGACCCAGAGAATCTCAACTTTCTCACC
>JAKMGP010000299.1 GCA_022424905.1 Akkermansiaceae bacterium
GGCGTTTTTATGAAGAAATGCGAACATTATCGCTCAGGTCAATTGGACCGCCAGCTTGATCCGAAGGGAAGATTTTCCCTTCCGGTTGACTGGCGCCCGGTTCACGGCGAGAGCGTGTATTTCGTAAAAGTTAGGGTCGAGGAGATCCCGGCTCTTAGAGTTTTCACCCAAACCGCTTTCGATCGAAAACTCTCTGATATTGAAACGACAGCAGATGCCACTCCGGCTCAGCGGGACCGAGCTCGGGGTATTCTTTTCGGTTCGGCGATTGAGTCGAAAGTCAACGAGCAGGGTAAATTGACCATTCCTAAGGCTCTGGCTGAGGATCACGGTCTCACTCTTCCTGGTGCCGTACGATTGGTGGGCCGAGGAGAACTCTTTGAAATTTTCACCCCTGAAAATGGCAAAGCTATTCAGGCTGCTGAAGAAAACGCCCGCGAAAGCGATGCGATGATTTCTGGTATGCTTGGTTTCTAAAAATTCCCTTTCTGACTTTCATCATGTTATCCGCTTCTCTCATCAAAACGTCTCCCGATTTCGGTTGGCTCAGCGATGTTTTGATCGGCTCTCTCTTTCGGAGGAGAGAGATGGGGGCTGCTTATGCGGCGGTCGAACCGGCCAGTGAATCACCCGAACAGCCGTTCTACCATGAATCGATCCTTCTTGATGAAGTGGTCCAATTTTTACAGCCCGTAGCCGGCAAATTGATGGCTGATGGCACTTTAGGCGGCGGCGGTCACACCGAGGCCTTGTTAAATGCGGGCGCAACGGTGAAGGGGATCGATCGTGATGCTGATGCTCGGGCCTATGCCAATGAGCGCCTGGCGCGCTTTGGAAATCGTTTCGAAGCGGTTGAAGGTCGCTTTGGAGATATCGCAACTTTAGCGCAAGTTAGAGGATGGGAGAGACTCGATGGTATCTTACTCGATTTAGGAGTCTCGTCCCACCAGCTCGATTGTGGAGATCGTGGATTTTCATTTCGATTGGACGGGCCTCTGGACATGCGTATGGGGGGTGATGGGCCTACGGCTGCTGATCTTGTAAACAACTGGAGCGAATCAGAATTACGACAAATTTTTTGGGATCTAGGGGAAGAAAAATTCGCCCGTAAGATCGCGGCCTGGATTATTTTCGAGCGCGAGAAACTGAAATTCGAAAGAACGAGCCACCTGGCCGACGGGATTGAAAAATTACTGGGTCGCCGAGGTCGCACTCATCCCGCGACGAAGGTTTTTCAAGCGCTTCGGATGCAGGTGAATGACGAACTTGGAGAGCTCCGCCGTTTTTTGAAAGTGGCGCCTGACCTATTAAAACCGGGCGGACGACTTGCTATCATCACCTTTCATAGCCTTGAAGACCGTATCGTTAAGCAAACTTTTCGCGATGCTTCAAAAGAGGAGATTGATCGGCCTGAGTGGCCGGCTCCCCAACCCAATCCTCGTTATGTATACAGACTCTTGACCCGGAAAGGAATTGCTCCTGGAAGTCAAGAGATCGCCCGTAATTCCAGATCTCGAAGCTCAAGACTACGTGTTGTTGAGAAAATTCAAAATTTAGCCCATTAAAAAATGAATCGTAAAAAAAGCACCTCAAGTCTTGGTTTTTCATCTCTTGTCCTACTCGGCATTGCGGTCGTAATCGTTTCGAGCAGTGGGATTGGATATGTCGTTATGAAAAACAGGCAGATTTCGACTCGTGGCCAGATCTCCGAAGTTCAAAGTAGGATACAAGACCATCAAATTTCTATTTTACTGCATGACTCCGAGATCGAGGAAGCACTGGGAATTTTTCAGCTTCGTCAGAAGCTCAAAAAAATTAATTCATCTCTCACTGAGATCGATTTTGTTGAACCTCTTCTTGAAGCCAACGAAGAATCGCCACCCGAGAATTCGGTAGCACGCCGCTAGTAATTTATGGATGCTACTTTCAAATACCGAGCTTTTTTGGTCTGCCTGACTCTTGTGTTCGGGTTGAGTGCGCTTTCAGTAAAGCTAATCTCGCTCCAAGTTTGGAATCGAAAGTTATCCGATACCTCTGATGTCCCACAATTTAGATCCCACGAGGTGATTCCTGCCCGGCGTGGTTTTATTGTTGATCGGAATTCTACTGTGATTGCCCAGAATCGGCAGGAGGCAACGTTGGTTGCGGACTTAAATCATCTCAGATCTGAATCAATTCTCCATCGTGCAGTTGCGCATTTTTATGCTAGCCAGAAAGAAGGTTGGAGAGATTTTGACGAGGCCAAAAAGAAGGCCTCTCTTAGTGAAGCTCGCACGCTGGTTAAGAGGAATCTGAGCGAGGAAGAGGTGATTGAAAAACACCTGACCTACGCTTGCGAAATCATCGGTCAGGAATTACGGACGGCTCCCAATCAAATCCGGGAAAAGTTTAAAGGTGAGGCGACTCGCATCGTAGTCCAAAAGCGGATTAGTGAAAGTGTGGCGCGTCGTATTGAAAAAGCCCTACAGGAGCGTCGTATCCAAGGCTTTTATTTTGAGAGATCTCTGCGTCGCGATTATCCTATGCCAACTTTGGCATCCCATTTAATAGGGATCCGCGGATACGATAGAAATCGTAAACTTGTTGGCTTATCGGGTCTTGAGAAATCAATGGACGAGATCTTGTCCGGACGCGATGGGAAGCGTGTTTTAAAACGTGATGAGTATGGTCTTGTGAACCTAACTAAATCCGAAAAGGTGGTTCCTCCTAAAAAGGGTAAGCATGTGAAAGTGACCCTCGATATGGGAATTCAAGCGATCGTTGAAGAAGAGCTTGGAATGGCGTTTGGGGCGTTAAATGCTAAGTATGGAAGCGTCATTGTAGTGGACCCTCACACCGGTGATATTCTTGGAATGGCAAGTCGCCCTGATTTTGATCTGAACATCCGAAAGAAATATCAAGATGCGGTGAGCTACGCAGTTTCGGCACAGTATGAATCTGGATCTGTGATGAAAATCATCCCTATGGCTGCCGCTCTTGATTTGAGAAGGGTGAATCGGGAAACCGTGGTTGATTGTGGCTGGGGTGGCATTAACCGATATGGCTTTCGTATTCATGACCACCATCCATACGGTGAGCTCACCTTCGATGGTGTCCTCGTAAAGTCGAGTAACACGGGAGTTTTTCAATTTGCGGATATGGCAGGTCGGGAATCTTACTATCGATATCTTCGTAATTTTGGTTTTGGGAGTCCGACCGGCTTTCCAATTCCAGGCGAAGCGAAAGGTGTTATTCAGAATGAGACTAATATGCGAAACTTTGCCAGCGCCACCTATGGTTATGGCGTTTCGGTGACACCCCTCCAGTTGGCGATGGCCTATTCCGTTCTTGCGAATGGGGGTAAGCTTATGAAACCTCGGCTAGTCGATTCTCTTATCGCCGACAATGGAGCGATTCTGGATAAAACTCCGATTCACCAAGTGCGACAGGTAGTGAGTTCAAGGGTTGCCAAAGACATGTGTCTGGCACTCGAGCAGGTGGTTCTTAAGGGCACGGGGCGTCGGGCTGCAGTCCCCGGTTATCGGGCTGGTGGCAAAACAGGCACTGCCGAAAAGTGGGACAGCAAAACCAAGCGCTATAATGAATCCGAGAAGATTCTTACCTTTGCAGGAATCCTGCCCGTCCATGACCCTAAATTCGTTTGTATCGTGAGTATCGACGAACCTTCCGGGCTTGGAGAAGATTTCCCAATTGGCGGAGGAACTATTGCGGCCCCTATTTTTGCTCAGGTCGCCGAGCGGGTTGCTCACTATATGAATTTACCTCCTACTGAAGAGATTCCTGAAGAAGAGACCTCTATCGTATACAGCACCACCGAATGATTTCACTGCCGTCACTCCTCGAAATTCTCCCCGAAGCCAAAGGACTTCGGGTCGAAGATGTCCCTGTGATTAGTGTGACTGACCATAGTGGGCGCGTGCAAGACGGGGCTGTCTTTGTCGCAGTATGTGGCGCTTCGGCTGATGGCCATGATTATCTCGACCAAGTCGTGAATAAAAAGCCTGCTGCCATTATTGCTCAAAGGAAAGGGCCCGCAGACTATGACGGACTTTGGATTCAGGTTCCAGATACCCGTCTCGTTCTCGGACGCCTCGCGGCCCGAGTTGCTGGTGATCCGGCGGATTCGATGGTGATTGTGGGAGTGACAGGGACAAACGGTAAGACCACAGTGACCCATTTTATTCATGCGCTTTTTGAGAAATCTATGATCAAAGCGGGAATGATCGGGACAATCAAAATTAATGATGGAGGTGGCTTAAGAGGTGCCACTCACACTACGCCGGGAGCGATCGAAATGCAGAGCATTCTCAAAACGATGAAAGAGAATCGCTGTAAGGCTGTGACGATGGAAACGTCTTCGCATGGTTTAGAGCAAGGGCGTTGCAGGGGGATTGGTTTTGATGTCGGAGTTTTTCTAAATCTAACTCAAGATCATCTCGATTATCATCAGACAATGGCGGCTTATTTTGCGGCCAAAAAAATTCTTTTTGAGCAAATGGTGGAGAATGGCGGCGATGGTGTTGCCGTAATCAATATTGATGATCTTGCTGGTGAAAAGCTTGCGGCAGAATTTTCGGGTCGCCTAAAGGTCATCACTTTTGGCTTCAGTGCAGGTGCTGATTTTCGTGCGAGCGAAGTTAGGCCCTCGATTCGTGGGCAGGTCTTTGCGCTTGAAGCCCGGGGTAAGAGTTTCCTTATCAGGCTTCCTGTTGTCGGACGTTTTAATGTTTTGAATGCTCTAGCGGCTATGGCTTCGGTCTCTTCGACGGGGGTGCCACTGCGGGATCTTGTGAAGGCAGTCGGTGAAATACGTCAGACTCCCGGACGAATGGAATTTGTTGGTGGAGATCGTGTTTCGGTCTTTGTCGACTATGCGCATACTCCTGATGCTCTTGAAAAAGCGTGTGAAACTTTGAGTGACCTCCATCCAAATCGCCTAATTACCATCTTTGGATGTGGTGGTGATCGGGATCGCTCCAAGCGACCGTTGATGGCTGAAGCTGCTTCTAGGCACAGTCAATTTTGTATCGTGACTTCTGATAATCCTCGTAGCGAAGAACCGCAGGCGATTATTGACGAGACTACTCCTGGACTTGGTTCAGCTCGTCATGAAGTGGTGATTGATCGACGGGAGGCAATTTATTCTACAATCGAAAATGCCTTACCTGGTGATTTGATTCTGATCGCGGGGAAAGGTCACGAAACTTATCAAGAAGTGAATGGGAAGCGGCAGCATTTTGATGACCGTGAGGTCGCCCGTCGGGCTCTTGAGATCCGAAAAAAGAAAGAAGAAGTTGAATTTGAAAAACGGCAAGCGGAACGGGAAGAGCGTGAACGTAAGCGTGCCAAGAAAGATGACAGCGAAAGACATTTTCATCAGGAATGAAATCTTATCCTCTCCAGAAACTCGCGCATGCGATGAGCGGCTCCCTTTTACAGGGCGGAGGGGATTGTGTCATTTCGGCGGGTGTTTCTACTGATACTCGGCGTCTCCCAGCTGGTGCCATGTTCTTTGCCCTAGAGGGGGAAAACTTTAACGCACATCATTTCCTGGCTGAGGCGGTAGAAGCGGGAGCAGGAGCTCTTGTGCTGCAGGGTGATTCGGATTTACCAGAGGGAATTCCAGTGATTCTTGTAAAAGATACCCTCAAGGCACTTCAGGATTTAGCAAAGTGGTATCGAGGGGAGTTGGGGATTTCAGTGGTCGCTATCACGGGTTCGAACGGTAAGACCTCGACTAAGGATTATACCCACAGTGTTCTCAGTCAAAAGTTCCGCGTAAATTCCACCCTAGGAAATCTGAATAACCATATCGGTCTTCCGCTCACAGTTCTCGCGACTGCTGCGAATGATGAGGTCGGTGTTTTTGAAATGGGAATGAATCATTGCGGTGAGTTAGCGCCTCTTTGCGAGATCGGACGACCGGACGTCAGTATTATTACCAATGTTGGAACCGCCCATATTGAGCATTTGGGAAACCGCAAGGCGATTGCGATTGAAAAAGGAACTGTGGCCCGGATCTTAAGTGAAAAAGGAACTCTGCTCCTACCCAGTGATTGCGATGAGGAGTATGATTTTCGTGCTTCCACCCCAGCAAGAGTGATTACGGTTGGTGACGGCGAAATTCGTGCTGAAAATACTGTGTCCGGAGAATCGGGCTCAGCTTTCGATCTAACGATTGATGGTCTAGGAACTAAGAGGACATCAATTTCCGTTGTTGGTCGGCACATGATCAGTAATGCCCTGCTCGCTGCTGGTGCCGGATATGTACTTGGGCTGAGCCTTGATGAGATTTCTGCTGGTCTTACTAATGCGAAGCTCACTAGTGGCCGCCTTCGCCGCTATTTATGTCATGGTTTGACCGTTATTGATGATACTTACAATGCCAACCCAGAATCGGTGATTGCAGCTCTAGAAACACTGGCAAGTCTACCTGAAAGTGGCAGGAGAATTGCGGCTCTCGGAATGATGGCCGAGCTTGGCGAGCACGCCGAGGAAGCTTATCCGAGGATTGGTAGGATTGCCCGAGATCTGGGAGTGACTTTGGTTACGGTCGGTCATGATGCCGAAAAATATGGCGGCGATCACCATTTTCAAACTCAGGAGGAAGCTGCCACTTGGCTGTCTAACGAGACATCCCCGGGTGATATTGTCCTTTTCAAAGGAAGTCGAATGGCTGCGATGGACCAGGTCATGAAATTAACCTTCCCTGAATAACTCTGCTCAAATCATGCTCTATTGGATTTACCAACTCTGGAAAGAAGCTCAGGAATCGGGCGCTGATTGGGCTGGAACCTTTTCATTCCTGAGAATCCTTGGATACATCTCGGTCCGTGCTGGGCTGGCAACCCTGATTGCATTTGTGCTGACTCTTCTGATCGGTGAAAGGGTGATCCGAAAACTTATTTCGATGAAGGTTGGGCAACCATTGAGAACTGCGGAAGAAGTCCACAAATTGGCTGAACTTCATGGCGGGAAAGCTGGCACTCCGACGATGGGAGGAATTATGATTTTGGGCACGACAATGGTTGCCATTCTGATCTGCGGGCGCATTTTGAACCCCTTTGTGCTAGTCGTAGCAATCGTGACTCTTGCCTTGGGGGTTTTGGGCTTCCTTGATGATTATCAAAAAGTGGCTAAAAATAACTCCGAAGGGGTAAGTGGTAAATTGAAGCTGGGCTGGCAGGCTGTGGTGGGATTGGGAGCTGGACTCTTTCTCTACTTTAATCCTGACACTTCGAGTTTTGTTTTTTATTCGACAAAGGAAGGGGCTGAGATAGCCAAAGTCACTGATTTCGGTTTCCCGCTTTTGACTTTTTGCATTCCTTTTGGACTGCTCGCTATCCCGTTTTTCATGGCCATTCTCATGGGGACCTCTAATGCGGTTAACCTGACCGATGGGCTGGACGGGCTTGCTACGGGAGTCACTATTACGGTGGCTATCGCCTATGCTGTGATTACTTACTTAGGAGGTCGAGCGGATGCTTCCGAATACCTTCACATTTTTCATAATCCGGGCTTATCTGAGCTGTGCATCGTTATGATGGCCCTGGTCGGTGCCTGCTTTGGTTTTCTCTGGTTTAATTGTCATCCAGCCAAAGTTTTTATGGGTGATACCGGTTCGCTTGCAATCGGGGGAGCTATCGGCATGACCGCAATCTGTGCCAAGCAGGAGTTTCTCCTCGTAATTATTGGTTTCGTTTTCGTGATGGAAGCTGTTTCGGTCATCCTCCAAGTCGGAGGGTTCAAACTCCGCCGTAAACGTTTGTTTGCGATGGCTCCCATTCACCACCATTTTGAGCTTCGTGGTTGGAAGGAAAATCAAGTCATCATTCGTTTCTGGATCATTTCTATCCTCTGTAGCTTAGGAGGTCTCGCCCTTTTGAAAGTCATCTAATGTTAAATCTCACTGGAAAAACAGCAGCCGTTCTCGGAGCAGGACGCAGTGGCCGTGCCGCTGCCCGTCTTGCTGAGCACTGTGGTGCTAAGGTGACAATTTACGATTCCCGTGAAGCTGAAGAAACTGTTTTGGCAAATCCAGAAATCGGACTTGAAGTGAAGGCTGATTTGGTTGTGGTGAGTCCGGGAATTGAAACTACTGGTGATTTCGTGCAATCTTTTGCCAAGGGAAGTGGCGCGCTCTGGGGGGAGATTGAATTGGCCTGGCGTTGTTATTCTGGGAAGACAATCGGAATTACTGGAACGAATGGTAAAACGACCACGACTGAATTGGTTCGGGATTTGGTGGAGGCAACTGGAGAAAGTTGTGTGGCTTGTGGAAACTACGGGGTGCCTCTCTCTGAGGTCGTTCTTTATGACTCCCCCCCCTCTGTCATCTCGCTGGAATTAAGTTCGTTCCAACTTGAGACGATTATTGATTTCAACCCAGATGTTGTTATTTGGTTGAATTTTTCGCCTGATCACATGGATCGATACTCCTCTATCGATGAGTATCGAGAGGCCAAGTTGCGGATCTTTGATAATATCGACGCCGATACCCCGGTCGTAGTAAGGAGTGGCTCCCAAGTGCCAAATCGGGGGAGGATTACGACATTTTCTAATGAAGACGAAGCTGATTGGTCTCTGTCTGGTGATGATATTCTTTGCCATGGTGAAGCGTTTGTTTCGATCTCCGAAACAAGGTTACGTGGTTTGCACAATGCCGAAAATTTAATGGCCGCGTGCGCTGCGGTGGAGGGGTTAACGTCCGAAGTTGCTCGTGAGGCTCTCTCAAAATACAGTCCGCCTGAGCATCGATGCGAGCTGGTGGCTGTTATCGATGGAGTTGAATATCTCAATGATTCAAAAGCGACCAATCTTCATGCTCTGGAGTCCGCCCTGCGTTCTCAAACGAGGCCTGCCATCCTAATTGCCGGAGGAAAACAAAAGGGTTTAGACTACCGACCCTTGGCTCCCTTGCTCGCCCAAAAAGTAAAAGCGATGATCTCTTTTGGTGAGATTGGTGAAGAGTTAAGCTCCGTTTTTGCGACGACTGTTCAATGCCGAAAGGTGGAGACCCTTGAAGAAGCTGTTGCTATAGCGGTTGTTATGGCCGAGCGGGGTGAGACTATTCTCTTTTCGCCCGGCACTTCTTCCTTTGATCAATTTAATGGCTACGAGGAGCGCGGTCGCGCTTTCAAAGCCGCTTTGCCCCAAATGACAAAAACCCTGTGAACCATTCCTAACCATGAAAACCCCACGAACACTACAAACCAAAAGAACCCGTCCCAAAAAGGGATTTCGTATGATGCATGCGGCTACCCGATCCACCAAAAAAAGAAGGCAACGTGCTTCGACTACAGCTGCTCCTGCAGATTTGAGTGAAGTTTCCGGGGTTGGAGTTCCTCTTGCGCTGGTTGTGATCTTACTTCTTCATGTTGCTGCGATAGCCGGTATCTGGATTCATGATAAATGGACTGAGAGCGCGGACCTTGAAGCAACGAAGGTAGCTCTCAAGGGCGACGCGCCTCCGCAAAGAATAACCAGTCTTGATTTTCACCTTGTGAGTAGTGGTGATACGGTTGGCTCTATTGCGCGTGAGTATGGAGTCTCCCAAGACTCGTTGATGAGGGCAAACGAAGGGATTGGAGAATACGAAGCGGGGTGGAAAATAAATATTCCAGCGGTTCGCAAAACAGATGTTGGTCCGGCTAATGTCATCGCAGGAGGCGATAACGTCGGTGAAGAACCACTCAAGTTCACTCCTCAATCACGCCCGCTGATTCAGACTGGTAATGATGAGAGTATTCCTGGAAGTCGCCCGGGAGAATTGGTTGAAGTCGGGGGGTCGGAGGCGGGAAGGGTCGAACAGGCAGTCTTGATTCGTCCGGTTTCACCTGTCCGTATCGACCAGGCGCAAGCGGGTACAGTGACCAGTGGAGGTAATCAACATATTGTGAAGTCCGGAGATACTCTTTGGGGAATTGCTAAAAATAACAAGGTCACGGTAGATCAACTTAAGCGTGCGAACCCCAACGTGAATACTCAGGCGCTCAAAATTGGTGCGAAGCTTGTCATTCCAACTGGCCGTTAATCCGTAGTTTAGACAAATGGGTAAAGCAGCTTCTATTTTTTTGTGTCTTGCGGTCGCCGCACTGATCACTCTGGGGTTGGTGATGTTGGCAAGTGCTAGCGCGAAATGGGATAGTGACACGGACCAGTATTCCTTTTTGGTTCGCCAAGCAAGATGGTTGGTGGTTGGTGTCGTGCTTATGACCTTAATGGCTTTAATGGACTATCGGGTGCTCCAAAAATTAAGTTGGCCACTCTTTATCGGTGCCTGTATTGCGCTACTTCTTTGCTACGTCCCGGGTATCGGCGACGATGCAAAGGGGGAAAATCGTTGGATTATTCTGCCAGTAATCGGCCGAGTCCAACCATCGGAACCGGCCAAGTTGATTGTGATGGTTGTCCTTGCTTCTTGGTTCGCTAAGCATCAGGCGGAGACCAAGAGCTTCTGGAAGGGATTTGTGATTCCCTCATTTATTCTGGGAGTTCCCCTTCTACTGATTCTCTTTGAAATGGATATGGGAACGGCCGCGGGCTTGGGTGCTGCCGGATTGATTGTGTTTTTTGTTTCTGGAACTCGCATGCGCTATCTTGGAACGTCGGTGGTGATCACTCTAGCGCTAGCCTATCAAATGGTGCGGACTAATCCCAACCGTTGGGAGAGAATCATTGCGTTCATGGATCTTGAGTCATACAAGCAGGGTCGCGGCTGGCAGCAGTGGCTCGCGACTCAAGCTTTTGGAAATGGCGGGACTAGCGGAATGGGCTTAGGGAATGGTGTGGTGAAGCAAATGAATCTTCCCGAGCATCACACCGATTTTATTTTCCCAATTATTGGTGAGGAATTGGGTGTCTTTGTGACGATGGGAGTAGTCCTTTGTTTCGTGGTGATTTTTTTAATTGGTCTGGGAATTTCAATGCAAGCTTCTGACCGCTTTGGTGGGGTGCTTGGAATCGGGATCACTTCGGCTTTGATCATACCAGCGATGATGAATCTTGGCGTGACGACGGCTTCTCTCCCTAATACAGGACTCCCACTGCCCTTTGTGAGTTATGGTGGTTCCAGCCTTATTTTCAGCTTCGCAATGATCGGAGTGCTCCTGAGTATTCTCCGACGTTCAAATGTTGGCGATGTCACCGAGATGCCCGCATTGAAGCAAAAAGTGCTCGAGGTACGACTTTGACGGCCTCTTCTTACTTTTTCTTCGGAAGAACCCAGATGTTTCGGAAGACAACGGGATTTCCGTGATTTTGGAGAAAGACAGGAAGGGGCTCATCTTTGAGTGCGCCTTTACCAGGAGCAGCGGTTGTATTGTCCTTGGGAAGCTCGCGATCCTTGTGAATCGTCACTCCGTTAAGCTTGACCGTCATACGCGGCCAAGCCTTGCGATTGCCGTCCTTATCAAATTTGGCGGCGGTGAAATCCACATCATAAGTTTGCCAGACTAGAGGTGGGAGGCAGGCATTCACATCAGGTTCTGAGATGGAGTAGATTCCACCGCATTCATTCATTTTTCCTTCAAGTGCGAAGGAGTCGAGGACTTGAGTTTCCCAACGACCACCGAAATAGACTCCGCTATTCCCACGGCCCTGACCACGTGCAAATGGTTTGTAAGGAGTGCGGAACTCAAGGTGGAGTTTGTAGTCCTTGAATGTTGGCTTGCTCGTCGTGCCGGTGGCCTGAAGCAGGCCATCTTTCATTTGACCATTTTGCCAATGTTCAACGCTTGAACCGTCGAAAAGTATTGTAGAACCCTTGGGTGCTTCAGCTCCGAGCGTGGGGCTTTGGCGGGCGACTCTCGGGAGTTTGATTGCTGCCTTGCCAGCTTGTTGAATCGTCAGGGTTTTATCTTTCAGCAGTGCTGATGTCCCCTTGCTCTTAGCGAAAGTGACGATTCCTTTTTCAAGGCTGCCGGAAATCTTAATTCGTGAATCTTTTTTTTCCCATCCAAGTCCGGGAAGTCCTCCGTCTAAAATATAGAGATCAAAATTCCCACCCCCTAGTGCCACGATTTGAGCTCCCAATGCTGCGCCTTCGTGATGATATTCACCCTGAATCGAGAAGTCGGTGTCTTCTTTAAGAGCCAGTGCGGGATCAGTCCACGTTTTAGATTTGTCTGCAGCGGTTAAAGCTAGAGCTGAGATAGAGAAGGCAATAAGGAAGGTTTTCATGTTTGTGAGTTTTTAAGATTTTGAGAAATACCGAAAGATGAATGTGCGTTGGTGCAAAGGTTACACCAATTTGGAAGGGCGTGTCACTTTTCGATTTTTGAAAAGTCTTCGGGAGTGACTTTGAATTTTTTAAAAGCAATTGGACCGTGGTCACCTTGAATAAAGACAGGATCTCTGCTTGCCCAGCCAGCGCGTTGGGCGGCTCGAGTAGGGCCTTTTGCGGTAATGTTTTTTTGAACAAGTTGACCGTTGAGATACACAGAGATGAAGCGAGGATATTCGAGAACTTTGCCGTCTTTGGCTAGGCGTGGGGCCCGGAATTTAATAATTAATTTTTGCCATTCTCCGGCTGGGTTGGCGGCGTTGACTAAGGGAGGCACGCCATCAAAGCCTTTTGGGTTGCGGTCATTATCCCAGCGGCGGTAGAGGCCGCCCATATCGCCATAGCCAACGTTTTCTTTTCCATGGCTATCAAGGATTTGGATTTCATAACGCCCCATGAGATAGATTCCTGAGTTAGAATCTTTAGGGACAAGGAATTCAGCTTCGATGGTGCAGTCACCGAATTTTTTGATCGTTTGAAGGTAGCCTGCCTTTTTAGGTGAGCTCGCATTGGTAAAAAAAGAAGATTTCCCGGTATTCTGGACTTTGATGTTTTTGCCATCGACATCTACCACGGTGCTTGTGGTCCACCCCTTTTGGGGTTTGAAGGTTTCCTCCCATTCGAAAGCAGAGGCAAAAGAGGTGAGAATGAGTATTAAGAATCCGTATTTCATGACTAAAAGATACGTAATCAGAAACTAGCTGCTTGCATTTGGTTACTCCCTCTTAATTTCCAAGGGTAGCGATGGTAAAAGTTATTTTTTTGAGCTTTTGCCTTTTCGTTCTCCTTATGGACCTTCAAGAGAGAATCCCCTTCACCACTTTGGCTGGATTAACACCAGTAAGCTTTTGATCGAGGCCCATAAAGGGGAATGTTAGGCGGTCATGATCAATGCCGAGTTGGTGGAGGATTGTGGCGCTGAAATCGCGGACGGGGACTTCATCCTTAACGACATTATAGGAGTAGTCGTCCGTTTCGCCGAAAGTGGTTCCGCCCTTGATTCCGCCCCCAGCCATCCAGGTGGAGAAGCATTTAGGGTGGTGATCGCGGCCGTAGTTGTCGCGGGCAAGCTTGCCCTGCCCATAGGTAGTCCGGCCGAATTCGCCAGCAAAGACGACGAGAGTATCATCAAGCATGCCTCTTTGCTTGAGGTCATTGATGAGCCCGGCGCAAGGCTGATCGACGTCGTAAGCTTGGCCACGGACTTTTTTGGGAAGTCCGACGTGGTGGTCCCAGCCACGGTGGAAGAGCTGAATGAAGCGAACTCCTCGTTCTGCCATGCGGCGGGCGAGAAGGCAGTTTCGAGCGAAAGAGCCGGATTTTTTGACTTCTGGACCGTAGAGTTTTTCGTTAATCGCCTCGTTTTCTTTTGTGAGGTCGGTGAGGTCTGGAACAGAGGCTTGCATACGGAAAGCCATTTCTTGTTGGGCGATGGTAGTCTGGATCTCAGGGTCTCCAATTTTGGCCATCTCCTCTTCGTTAAGTTTGGTGACGAGGTCGAGCATCTTGCCTCGGGTTTTGGGGGAGACATTGGAGGGGTTTGAGAGAAAGAGAACAGGGTCGCCAGAAGGTTGGAAAGGAACGCCTTGATGCTTTGAAGGGAGAAATCCGGATCCCCAAAGGCGGGAGTAGAGCCCTTGGACATTTTGGCTATCACCGGACCAGAAGGCCGAGTTGAGAACAATAAAATCGGGAAGGTTTTCGTTCATGCGGCCAAGTCCATACGAAAGCCAAGCGCCCATGGAAGCTTTGCCAGGAATTTCTGTGCCGGTACAGAAAAGTGTCTTACCAGGATCGTGGTTGATAGCGGTTGTGGAAGTGGACTTGATGAGTGCGAGGTCATCTGCAACTGATCCCAGATGAGGAAGAACCTCGGAAAGGTGCATCCCGCTTTGACCATGAGGGTTAAACTTAAACATGGAGGGTGCAACGATCTTGGCGCGGCCTTTGGTCATTGCCGTAACGCGTTGGCCTTTGTGGATAGATTCGGGAAGTTCTTCTTTAAAGCGTTTGTGAAGGTCGGGCTTGTAGTCGAATAGGTCGAGCTGAGAGGGAGCGCCGGCCATAAAGAGGAAGATGACACGCTTGGCAGGCGCTTTGGGTAGATGGTAGGTCTGGGGATACGGATCTCCGGCTCCGCCCTTTGGGGTAGCGGCCTGGGCTGCAATATTGCCGAGGATTGTGGAACCGAGGCCCATGCCGGTGGTATTGAGAAATTGTCGGCGAGTTTGTGGATCGAACATGCGGCTGAATATTTGAGGTTAAAGCGTGGAGAGGGATGTTCGCCCTCCCTATTGTTTGTTTTTAAAGGAATCCTGATTGAGTAGGGTATGGACGATCATAGTCCAAGCGAAGTGATCATCACCATCTTCACGGAAAGTTGTGAGACCCTCTCTGAGGACCTTGAGGGAGAGCTCCGAGGGTTTGTGAGTGGTCACGGTTTCGTGGAGGCGAATCAGCTTCTCGTCTTCGCTTCCTTCCTCGGCCATCAGAGTTTTAGCTTTGTGGGCTGCAGCTTTAAAATACTCGGGCTCGTTCATAAGGAGAAGAGCTTGAAGCGGAGTGTTGGTCCGCTCGCGGCGGGCGATACAAGCATCGCGGCTCGGGGCATCGAAGATGGTCATTTGCGGTGGCGCGAGGCCCCGCTTCCAAAAAGTGTATATAGAGCGGCGCGTGTCTGCGGGAGCGGGGTCTGCTTGAAAAGAGTTTGGGTAAGAAGAGGGGAGTGCGACCATTTTCCAGATGCCAGCGGGCTGTGGAGTTTTGACAGAACGACCGCCCATTTCGCGGTTCAGAACTCCAGTAACTGCGAGGAGTTGGTCGCGAATAATTTCGGAGTCAAGCCTGGTGCGGGATCCACGGGCAAGAAGGCGGTTCTCGGGATCGGTTTTAAAGTCGACCGAAGTGGCGGCGGAGGATTGTTGGTAAGTTTGAGTGAGGACGATATCCTTCATAAGTTTTTTGACGTTCCAACCTGATTCGATGAATTTAAGAGTGAGGTGGTCGAGGAGTCTGGGGTGGCTAGGCCACATGCCTTGAGCTCCGAAATCTTCGGAAGTTTTGACGAGTCCGGTGCCGAGCAATTGCTGCCAGAAGCGATTGACAGCGACGCGGGCGGTGAGGGGATTTTGTTTTTCGACAAGCCAGTTGGCGAGGTCCATACGGGAAGGGACTTCAGCGGATTTTGTGAGAGGTGGGAGAAATTGTGGGGTATCGCGGGTCACTTCTTGGCCGAGCTGATCGTAGTTCCCACGGACGCGGATGTGGGTCTTTTTAGGTTCGCTACGTTCGCGCATGACCATCGCTCCGCGGACTTGCCGAAGATAGCTGGAGCGTTGTTTTTTTAGATCGGAAATTTGCTTTTCAGCGATGGGAATCTGAGGTTTGAGGTTCGGTTTGGCTTTCGAAGTCTCATCAGGGGCTGCGGGTATGCCGGTTGCAGCTTGCAGTTGCTTAAAAGAGGCGAGTTTTTCTTGGGTAAGCTCTATTTGGCGGTCGAAGTCGGCGAGTTTTAATTTCTGCTCCTCGGTTGGAAGGTCGAGGTAGGGTGGCTGAAGGCCACGGTAAAAGTCGGGCCCACCTCGTCCGCCGGTTTCGGGAGCCCCATCGAAATTATTGAAGAAGGCATACATTTGGTAGAAGTCCTTTTGGGTGACGGGGTCATATTTGTGGTCGTGGCAGACCGCGCATCCCAGGGTGAGGCCCATAAAGGCGGTGCCAACCGCTGATACGCGGTCAACGACGTTTTTGAAGTGGCTCTCCTCGGGAAGGGCAGTACCCCGGTCAATGATGAGATGAAGACGGTTGAAACCCGAGGCGATGAGTTGTTCTTGTGTGGGTTTTTCGTACAGGTCGCCAGCAATTTGGTATTTGGTGAATTGATTGTAGGGGAGGTTTTTGTTGAAGGCCTGAATAACCCAGTCGCGGTAAGGGGAGTGATCACGGTAGTGATCGTGGTGGTTGCCATTAGTGTCGGCGACGCGGACCAGATCTAGCCAATACTTCGCCATATGTTCGCCATAAGAGGGCTTCGTTAGGAGCCGGTCGACAAGATTTTGGTAGGCGTTAGGTGAGGTATCGGTAATAAATTGATCAATTTCCTCTAGGGTTGGGGGGAGTCCTGTTAGGTCGAGCGAAAGCCGGCGAATGAGGGTGCGATTATCAGCTTTTCTATTAGGCGATTTCCCTTTTGCTTCGATTTTGGCAAGAACGAATTTGTCGATGTCTGACAGGGCCCAGCTATCATTAGTAATGGCAGGGATTTCCTGCTTTTTAGCGGGGACGAAAGCCCAAAATTCTTCGTATTCGGCACCTTCCTCGATCCATTTTTTGAGGAGCTCTTTTTCGTCGTAAGTTAGAGGCTTGGCGTGGCCATCGGCAGGAGGCATAGGATCATCTTTGCTCGTGATGCGGACCCAAGCTTCGGAATCTTTTAGCGATTTTGGAACAATGGCGGCGATACCGTCTTTTTCTCTGTAGGCTCCTTCTGGGGTGTCAAGGCGGAGCCCGGCCTTGCGGTTTGCCTTACCTTTGGCATCAACCCCATCGTCAGGTCCGTGGCATACAACGCACTTGGCAGAGAGAATGGGCCGCACATCCTTATTAAAAGAAATTTCGGCTTGTAAAAGAAGGGGCGATAAAAACAAGAGGATGTAAGTGCGCGAAAGCATGCCGAAGAATGGGAGGGGTTTTTATGGATAACTGGCAGGACTACTCCAATCATAACTGGTTCTTATTTGAATACTGAGAGGACATATAGTTTTTTATCACTAGGATTGAGGATATCCGTCTTCGGTGAGGTTCGGTGGTGAGCAATTTAGCTAAAATTTCAATAAGCTGGGCGGCATTAATATCTAAAAATCTCGCTCATAATTCCTGATCTCAATTGATTTCAAGAGGCTTCGCTATCGCTGGGTCAAAGAAAAACCAGCGCCCTTTTCAAGGCGCTGGTTTTTGAGAAGGATTTAGGCTCCCGGTTCTCAGGCGAGAATCTCGTTGATGGGCTTTCCGGTTTTGCCTCCGATCTTAAATGGGCGCTTGGTCGGGGAGAAGACAACTTGGTCGTGCTGTAGCCCCATGGCAGCGGCGATGGTAGCATTAAAGTCGGATGCGGTAGTCTTTTCCGTGATGACGTTTGATGCCGTTTCGTCGGTTTCTCCGTAAATAGTTCCCCCTTTAATACCGGCACCGGCAAGAGCGAACGAGAAGGCTTTTGGGAAGTGGTTCCGTCCGGCGTCGTCGTCAATCTTAGGAGTTCTTCCAAATTCGGTAGCGATCACCACGAGGGTGCTTTCCAAAAGTCCACGTTGTTCGAGGTCAGCTAGGAGGGCAGCATACGCTTGGTCAAGGATGGGAAGTTTTTCGTCGGCCTTTGTGAAGTTATCGGAGTGCCAGTCGAACCCTCCGAATTGAACTTCGACAAAGCGAACACCGTGCTCGACGAGACGCCGGGCGAGCAAAACGCCTTTGCCAAATTTGTCAGCGCCATAAGCGGCGTGGGCATCTTTGGATTCCGCGGAGAGATCAAAGGCTTCGAGATCTTTGGATTGCATCAGGCCAACCGCGGAGTTGAACATTTCATCGTAGGCGCGAACGCTACGTTGTCCTTTTTTAAAGCGAGCGCCGAAGTTGGCATCGAGCTTAGAGCGGAGAGCGATCTGGCGGTTGAAGTCAGCTTCGGAGACATTGCTACGGCGTTTGGAATTCTGGAGCCCTTTTTCGGCATCGCCAACCGGAAGGGGTGCCACGTTAGGTTCGAAGAATCCTGCTCCAGGATGGTTATTTCCGGTGTGAACTGTTACGTAAGGGGGAAGAGTTCCCTTGAGACGGTCGGAATCAAGCTTGTTAGCCCACGATCCAAGTGAAGGGTGGGTGATAGAGGCTCGTTGGGTATACGAAGTGTGGACGTGGTAGTTACCCTGCGCGTGTGCCCCTTGGGTGGAAGTCATGGAACGGACGATGGCCATCTTATCCGTATGCTGGGCGGTGCGCTCAAAGTGCTGCCCAAGTTGAATGCCATCAACCTTGGTTGAGATTGTTTTGATAGGGCCGCGATACTCGGAGGGTGCTTCAGGCTTGGGGTCAAAGGTATCAATATGAGTCATGCCTCCAGACATGTAGAGATAGATGACGTTTTTGGCCTTTCCGTTGGACTTCTTGATAGCTTCGGCTGCTTCAGCCGAGGAAAACCACGAGGCGGAAGCTCCACCTAGGGTCACGCCAAAGGCGGTGCGGGCCGTATTGGTGAGGAAGCTTCTGCGAGATTGTTCGTCGAGTTGGTCAAAAGGATTCATTGGACAAAAAGGAAACGGTTTGAGGTGAGAATGGCCCGTGCGAAGGTTTCGGTCGCTTCGGATGTTTTCATTTCGGGAAGGAAGGCTATTTTTTCGTCTTCGGTCGGGAAGGCTGAGTACAGGCTAAGGAAGAGGAAATCGAGTCGCTTTGAAGGTGATTCGAAGGCTCGGAGTGAGCGGGCGAACGAGTTCTTTTTGTTGGTAAGGAGGCTGGTTTCGAGTCCATTCAATAGTCGTAGGGTTTGTGGAACGGTCGCTTCCGTGTGTGCGGAAGACGGGCTTTCAGCATCTGATCCTCCGAACTCGGCGATAAAAGTGCCGCCCCGGGCGGGAACGGGAAGCTCGGAGGCGCGCATGCGGAATTCAGGCTGGTCTGGGCGATTGGGGCGTGCGCGCCGTGCAAGGGCGGGAGCGGCTTTCGCGGTAAGGCTGTTTTCGCTCATACCTTTTCGGTTTTGGTAGCTTTTTCCAGCCGTCCGTTGGACTTGTTTGATTTCGACTGAGATATTCCGGAAGGCTGCCATGTTTCCGTTGTCCCGGGCCTTCGCGGCCTTGGTGCGGAGGAGTGAGATTTTCTTCTGGATCGCACGGCGTTGCTTTTCACCTTCGATGACTGCGGCGCTAATTTCTTTCAATTGCTTCCCATTAGTGCTCATGAGGAAGTCGAAGGAGTTCACGTAATCATCCCAAGCCTCTTCAAGTCCATTGTTGGTGTTGGAATCGATGTTGCCGGAGGCAAGCGTGACGAATGAATCGCGGATCTCTTCGGCGCTGAGACGCCGGAGTATGGGGCCCTGGAAATGGAAAGAAAATCCCTGAGAGGGCTCTTCTGTGGTGACTTCTCTTTGAAAGAGATCGGTGTGATAAAGGATACGCAAAAATTGCTTGAGGTCATAGTCGGTTGCCAGCATCGCCTTTTCGACATAGTCAACAAGCTCTGGGTAATGGGGCGTGGGTGAATTACTCCAATCATCAGGATTGGCAACGAGGCCATATCCAAACGTATATTCCCACATGCGGTTTGCGATGACCTTAGTGAAATAGGGGTTCTTGGGGGAAGTGACCCATTTGGCGAAGTAGTCGCGTCGCTCTTCGGGCTTAACCTCCTTGGCATCAAGCCCGAAAAGAAAACCAGGTTTCACAACGTCTCCGGCATCACCATCGTCGTATTGATAGTCTGCGGGGAGTTTGAGTTGCTTTTGGCTATTGTCAGCGAGAGCGTTGCGATTGTGGTATCGAAAAACTTGGCCGATGGCGCGGGCTTCATTGCGTTTGGCCATAGCCCTCTCTTGCGTCTTTTTTGCCTGAAGGGCGAATCTCCGCCGCTCTTCTTTGGTCATTTTTTTGAAGGGTTTCTTAGGGCGCCTGTTTGGATCGAACCCGATGGTTTCCTTGATTTTTTCACGACCCCCATCAAAGCGATAGTCGGTGCCCCCAAGAAAGGCGGCCAGTTGATAATATTCCATCTGGGTGGTGTCATCGAAGGGGTGATCATGACACTGGGCGCAGCCGATCTGCTGGCCGAGGAAAACTTGGACGGTGTTACTTACGTTATCGAGGAGCATTCCACGATCGCGGAGGTAGTATCCGGCCGCGGGATTTTCGGCGATGTGGCCTTCGGCTGCGAGCATCTCCTGAACCATTTCATTATAGGGCATGTTATTCTCGACGGCATCTTTCAACCAAACGTGCCAACCAAGACCGTTGTGTTCGGTGTTGGTTTTGACACGAAGAAGATCGGTCCAGAAATTGAAGAGGCGGGAGTTGAAGCCGGGAGATTCGACTAGGGAGTCGATGAGCTGACTGCGCTTTCCTTTTTCGGTTGATTCGAGGAATGATCGTGCTTCGTCATGAGTTGGAAGTCTGCCAATGATATTGAGGTAGGCCCGGCGAATAAAGGTGGGATCATCGACAATCGGATTGGCTTCGAGTTCTTCGGCTTTTTGACCGGCCATTAGAACTTCGTCGAGCTCGCGGGCGGTGTTGCGCACCACTTCTAGGGAAAGCGGCTTCGCGAAGCTGGTCGCGATGGTTAGGATGAGGGGGAGAAGGAATTTCATAGTAATGTAAGCTTAGTAGAGAAGAGCGACGATCTCCTCGTCGGAAAGAAGGGTGGGGTCTTCAGCTGCTCCAGAGAGGAGTTCGGTCGCGAAGGAGTCTTCAAGTTGATCAAAGTCTTCGTTGATTTGAGGGGTCTCCGAAATTGTTTTGTTGGAGGGAGAAGGATCGGAGGGTAGCGAGATCACAATCGCGACCGCAGCCAATGCTGCTCCAGCGGCTCCGATGAGAGGCTTGGGTGCAAAGATCAATTTCCACCACCGAGATTTTCGTTTGTCTTCCTCAAGACGCAAGCGGCGAAGGGTTTCTTCCACGAAGCGGGGGGGGGGATTGGTCGAAGAAGCATCATCGAGTAGATTCCAGACGACGTCGTCTTCGAGATCTGCGTCGAAATCTGGTAGTGGGTTAGTTGGTTGGTTTGGCTTCATGACTTTTTCCCGGTA
The DNA here is from genome assembly GCA_022424905.1 of Akkermansiaceae bacterium. Classification (GTDB taxonomy): domain Bacteria; phylum Verrucomicrobiota; class Verrucomicrobiia; order Verrucomicrobiales; family Akkermansiaceae; genus SW10. The sequence continues at coordinate 21,078 of JAKMGP010000299.1, forward strand.
TACAAAGAAACCCAAATTATCCCAAAAAGTTTCGCACAACATGAATGGGAGATGAATTTACTGGTCTGGTTACTCTTTTTTACGGGCTGGAGAGCTATATGGAGTATTTTTCTTCTTTTTTTGGTTCCTTGTCATGTGTTCTAGAGCTGCCATTTCGGTGGCTTTACCACGGTCATTACAGGATTTCATCCACGCTCGGAGCCCTTGGTAGAGGTCGTTCTGAATTTTGGTTAATGCTGGCTTCCCGGCTAGATTGTTCATCTCAAGGGGGTCTTTCTTGATGTCATAGAGTTCGAATTCAGGTCGATTTTGGTAGCGGGAGGTCTTTGCGATGGCATCAGCGTGTCCAGTCGCAGCAAGAGCAAGCCAGCTTCTAAATTCGGTTGCGGTGGTGCAGCGATTCACGAATTTCATCTCGGGTGTGAGATTCCAGATTAATTTGTAGTTCTCGGAGCGAATTGAGCGAATTCCATAATGAGGTGATCCGTCGTTGATTCCGCGGGTGGTCATAATGCCGTAGACAAATTCCTTGTGAGATTGCTTTCCTGCGAACACTGGGAGAAGGCTTTTGCCTCGGAGATCGACTGGAGGGATTCCGCCAGCGACTTCGATGAAGGTGGGAAGGAGATCGAGATATTGAATCATGGCGGGATTTTTAGAACCCGGTTTGATGTGGCCTGGCCAGCGGGCGATGAGTGCTGTTTGAAGCCCATTATCATAGCAGGTCCACTTGGCAAAAGCGAAAGAGCTTCCCTGTTCAGAAGTAACGATAAAGAGAGTGTCATCGGTGAGGCCATTTTTTTTGACAATATCCATGGCTTCACCGACCTGGGAGTCAAAGTAGGTGATCTCAGCGAGGTAGCGTGAAAAACCATCCCGAGTTTCGGGAGTGTCGACGAAGTAAGGAGGAAGCTTTACTTGGTCGACAGGATAGCGGGAACGATCCCCTTTATTCCAAGGAGTGTGTGGTTCGTTGGAGCAGAGGAGGAGGCAGAAGGGTTTTTTCCTTTTGGCTTGTTCTTTGATGAAAGAATCCACTTTTCCAAATTGGGGATTTTGTCCGCCGGGGATTTTTTTCCAGCTGAAAACTTTACTTGGTGAGACATGGGTCTTGCCGCTTTGAGCGACGGTGTAGCCTAACTTGGAAAGATATTGCACTACGCTTTTTGTTTCGGGGGCCACAAAGGTATGGTTGGGGTAGGCACCACTGACAACAGGTGGTATGCCAGTGTAAATATTGTGGCGGGTGGGTGAACACATGGGCGCGGTTTGAAAGCAGCGGGTAAAGCGCATTCCCTGACCGGCGAGTTTGTCGATATTGGGGGTGTGGGCCTGGCCTCCATAACAACCGAGATCGCGAAAAGTGCAGTCATCGGCAATGATGAAGACAATGTTGGGTTTTGCGGAGGCCGTAATTGTGAGAATGAGAATGAGGAGAAAGCGCATCTTACTTTGGATTGGTGAGAGTGAATTTTTCCTTGGCGTGCTTTTTGCAAAGGATGTCGAGAGTCGTTGCGATTTCTTGTTCGGTTCCCGTCACGAGCCAGTAGCTATATGTCAAGGTGGATTGGGGCCCGAGTTCCACAACGGCTACCGGAGCAATGTGTGTGCAGGGAGCAGCTGAGGGGTCGGTTGTGTTGCCTGGACCGCTGGGTCCGAAGTTCCAAAGGACGGCTGAAGGGCTAAAAATGGCGATCCCTTGTCCGTTTGCTTCAAAGCAAGCCATGGCTTGTTTTGGTGAGTTGGTGGTTCCCCATGGCGGACCGGTGGCTTGTTGTTCGAGTCGCCACTTGCCGTCGCCAAGGTAGGCTTTGAAAGAGTCGAAGTTTCGGGTGAAGTATAGGGCGGGGACTTCCTGGTGACTTGGTTTGGCGGGGCCCCAGCGATCGCCGGGTTCGCGGTGGCAAATGATCTGTTGTTGAACAGCGATGGCGTTCTTACATCCGGGTTCGAAGCTGGTTTGCTGCTTCATCACCGCGGCGGCCTCCTCATTGGGCATGTCCCAAAGTTTGGGAATGGTCTCCGAATAGAGCTGATTGCCGGATCCCCGCTTCTCAAAGTGTGTCACTTTTGCCCAGGATCCAACTCCGCCACCCTGGATGGGATTCCAGTTCCACGGCGACCATGCCTTGTGCTGGCCTTCCTTCTTGCGATCAATGCGGCTTTCGGCATAGTAGGATTGCTGGATGAGGCGTCCGGGGTCGTAGGAATTAACGATGTTTTTTTGTCCTAGTGAGGTCCAGGACAGATGGGTGATGGAGGCGCCCATTGCCTTGTCGATGCCAACCTGCACGGTCCCGTTGTCAATTTTGAGAAGTTCGGGTTCGGGCCGCTTGACCGGAGGTTTGGCTTGCAGGAGCGATGCTCCAAAAGCGAGGGCAAGGCAGAGTCTCATCTCGTTTTCGAGTTGAGTTCTCCGTTACGGGTTTCTCCATCAACATTGGTCTGCCAGTAATGGCCGGATTCGACGTGGAGGCAGGTGAGCCAGCCGCCGCGACCGACATCGGTGTCGATGTTGATGGCGTGGCCGAGATTAAGTGGAAGGTGAGGATCCTTTTGGGCGGTGTGACCGCAGATCATAATCTTGCCGGATTGATGAGGGAGAGGGTTACCGAATTTTTTATGAATGAGGGTGAAGGGATGTTGTTTGGCGACGGGGATATCGTGTTCGAGATTGGCGTGCACAAAAATGTGGCTGTCGGTCTCGTGATAAGGCTGGGTGTTGCGAACGAAGTCCCAATGCGAGTCGGGAACGGCCTCGAAGCCATCGGGGCCATAGGATTCGAGAGTAGCACCACCGCCCCAAGCCTCGAGCCAATGGGCTAAGTCTGTCTTGTCGAGATGAGAGAGGAGGAACTTCTCCTCGTGATTTCCATGAAGAAAGGTGGCATTGTATTTGTTTTTAATATTGATGAGGAAATCAATGACCCCTTTGGAATCGGGACCGCGATCAACATAGTCGCCGACGAAAATTAGGTGGTCTTCTGGGGTGGGTTCGATGATCTCGATCATCTTCCTGAGGGGGTCAAGGCAGCCATGAATGTCGCTGATTGCAAGTGTTCTCATAAGTCCTTAGGTAGGATAAACGATTTCTTTGCCATGCGTTAAGCACAGAAATGATCAATCTCTGTAACTGCGTTTGATTAGCGGTTTAGGTTGTTGGAGTAGATAGATGCACGACCGATTCCTTCGGCCCTCTGCTTTCTGCCCAGACGAGCCAGACGACTACGGCGTAGCCCGCCCTTTCGTGGCTCTAACAAACGGAGATCTGATCGAAGGGTAAATTCCTTTTATCCGAAAAGGCTGCACTTTATCAACACAACTAAAACACGAAAACCGTGTCTACGATTTAGTAAGTCCCACCGACAGAGCTACCGAAAAAGGACGCTCTACGAAAAAAGACAACGATTCTAAACCTCGTTAGAGAGCGTAGGAATTGGGTTTTCCTTCTTCCCCAGTGCACGACGCATCTTATCTAGAGCAATGTTTTGGAGCTGGCGAATCCTCTCACGAGTGACGCCGAAGTCGCGACTGATCTCCTCAAGGGTCAGAGGTTTCTTGCCATTCAATCCGAAACGCGCACCGATGATTTTCGTCTCTCTTTGATCGAGAAGATTTAGAAGGGGCCCGAGCTCATTATGCATCTCCTTAGCTGTGAGCGCATCTGATGGATCAACGGCCTTGGAGTCACCTAGAGTTTCGCCGTAAGTTGTGGCACCGTCTTCACCGACAGGTGCATCGATTGAGGTTGGTCGCTGCGCCGCCTGCTTGAGAAGGGCGAGCTTCTTGCGAGGAATACCGAGAATCTCAGTCAATTCCTCATCGCTCGGTTCCCGCCCAAGTTCCTCGGTAAGTGAGATTGAAATTTTACGGAGCCGCGCAATCTTGTCTACCATGTGAACCGGGAGCCTGACCGTTTTACTTTGATTTGAAAGCGCCCGTTTGATTGACTGTTTGATCCACCAAGCCGCATAGGTAGAAAGCTTACCGCCTTTCTCGGGATCGTATTTCTCAACCGCCTTCATGAGGCCTATATTTCCCTCAGAGATAAGATCTGCAATCGGGAGCCCATAATTTGAATAATCCTTAGCAATCTTCACGACGAGCCTCAGGTTGGCGCGAATCATGTGATCACGGGCGGCCCCGTCGCCATCCTTAATTTTTTCCGCGAGCTCAAGCTCTTCTTCGATTGTGAGGAGGGGAGTTTTTGCAATCTCATTCATGTAGAGGCGCAAAACGCTGTCAGAATCCTTATTCATGGCACCGGAAGTTGGCACACAATCTAGAATTGACTAGAAGTTAGATAAACTTTTTGCAGTTTTTTTTAAATATTACGTCTGAACAAAATAAAACCGCCGAGTCATTAACTCGACGGTGTCTATGGCAGAAGTGTGCGGTCTGCCTAACCGGATCATGCAAGCCGCACGGGGAAGGCTCCCTAGGACTTGTAGCGGAGGCGCTTTTTGTGGCGATTTGCCTTCATGCGCTTGCGGCGCTTGTGCTTGCTGATCTTGGTCTTCCGACGCTTCTTAAGGTTGCCCATGGTTTTTGTAGTTGGGGTTGAGTTCTGCGGATTTTTTAAACCGCAATTCCGTTAAATTAGTTAATGTGTTAGGAAACAATTTTGTTGAGAGGGTATTCGATTATGCCTTCAGCACCTAGTTCTTTCAAATCTGGGATGATGTGACGCGCCACTTTCTCGCAGATGATCGTCTCGAGTGCAAGCCAGCCATTCTCGGTTAATTTGGACACCGTCGGGCGGCGGAGGGAAGGTAGGCGCTCGAGAACCGCATCGAGCGACGCCTCGGGCAAGTTGAGCTTTAATCCAACTTTGTCGCGGGCTTCCAAAGCGCCCTTGAGCATCATGACCATCCGCTCCATCTTACCGCGCTTCCATTCGTCATCGAAAGCGGTTTTACTGGAATAGAAATGAGGGAAGGAGGAGAGCAGCTCGTCCACAATGCGGAGTTTGTTAGCGCGGAGGGAAGATCCCGTTTCGGTAACATCCACAATCGCATCAACAAGGTCAGGGACTTTGACCTCTGTCGCTCCCCAGGAGAATTCGACGCTAGCCTTCACGCCCTTTTCGGCAAGATAGCGCTTGGTGATTTCAATCCCCTCGGTTGCAATGTGCTTTCCTTCAAGGTCTTGCACTTTTTTTATGGGGGAGTCTTCAGGGACGACCAAAACCCAGCGGGTTGGGCGAGTTGAGGCGCGTGAGTAGGGAAGTTCGGCGAGATCGACCAGATCGACGTCGTGACCGTAAGCCCAATCAAGTCCGGTGATTCCGCAGTCAATGAATCCTTGATCAATGTAACGGGCAATTTCCTGAGCCCGAATCATGTAAATATCCAGAGAATCGTCGTCAGAAGACGGGCGGAGGCCACGATCCGAAGTGTAGATGTTATAGCCGGCCTTCTCGAGTAGATCGAGGGTCGGTTTCTGTAAGCTTCCTTTCGGAAGCGCTATTTTGAGTGAGTTGATCACGCGGGGCGGCGGTTTTAGCCACGAATCTCAGGGAAGCAAGTATTTTGCGCGATTCGGCCCTTCCTTTCAGTAGTTCTTAAGTGAGAGGTGCTTTCACCTCGGATGAAGGGAGACATTCCATCAAAGAGTCGCCTCGCCGTAGTAAGGCTGTAGCGCTTCCGGAATTTGGATTATGCCGTCGGCATCTTGGCATTGCTCAAGAAGGGCTACGAGAAGACGGGGAAGGGCGGTGCCAGAGCCATTCAAGGTATGGCAGAAGTTGTTTCTTCCCTCGGCATCTTTGTAGCGAAGTTTCATACGGCGCGCTTGATAGTCGCCAAAGCAAGAGCAGCTTGAGACTTCGAGATATTTTCCCTGGCCGGGAGCCCAGACCTCGATGTCATAGGTCTTACAGGAGCTAAAGCCGACGTCGCCGGTGCAGAGTTCGATAACCTGATAATGAAGGCCAAGCTTTTGGAGAGCAGCTTCGGCATGGCCGGTGAGCTCTTCTAGCATGTCCATCGAAGTTGCTGGATCGACGATTTGTACAAGCTCAACCTTGTCGAATTGGTGCATACGAATAATCCCCCGGTTGTCTCGACCGGCACTGCCTGCTTCTCGTCGGAAACATGGCGTGTGGGCCGTCATTTTGATGGGAAGATCATTTTTGGAGAGGAGAGTGTCGCGGTAAAGGTTGGTGACGGGAACTTCGGCGGTCGGAGCGAGGAAGAATTCGTTGTTCTCCGTTCCATACATATCGTCTTCAAATTTTGGAAGTTGGCCGGTTCCTTCCATGCACTCACGTTTGACGATGTGAGGGACGTTGACTTCCTCATATCCGTTTTCACGACTCTGGATGTCTAGGAGGAATTGAATAAGCGAGCGCTGAAGTCTGGCTCCCTTAGCTCGGTAAACTGCGAAACCTGATCCGGAGAGTCGGGCACCGTCGTCAAAGCTAATAATGCCCTTTTCCTCAGCAAGGTCGAGGTGATCTCGAGCTTCGGCCAAGGCAGGTTTTTCGCCCCAGCTTCGAATAACGGGGTTGGCCTCTTCGTCTGCACCAATGGGGCAATCTTCGTAGGGAAGATTCGGAATGTTGAGAAGAAGCTCCGTTTGGCGTTTTGCAGCTTCGCTTCCTTCATCGTCTAAAATCTTAATTTGCTCACCAATCTTTTTGACTTCTGCTTCGATGCCTGAGGAGTCCTCGCCATTTGCACGGAGTTTTCCGATTTCCTTGGAAGTGGTTTTTCGTTCGGACTGGAGGGCTTGTTTGGACGTTTCGTTTTTGCGACGGGTTTCGTCGCAAACGAGGACTTCATCAATGAGGTCCGCCGAACCATCGTGACGATTTGCGAGGCGTTCTTTGACGAGGTCCGGATTTTCGCGGATGACTTTGATGTCGAGCATGGTGAAAGTGGGGACTTTTTGAATCCGCAAGGCGCTTACCCGATTTCCGCGAGTCTGGCAAAGGTAGAATCATCGCACCGAATCGATTGGGTGGATTTATCGCAGCCGAAATGGCACGGGAAGTGTGTAACTGTAGCTAACCGCTTCACCTAGGGCGTTCCGGGCGGGTTTGAATCGCCAGCTTCGGATTGCAGAAAGGGCGGCGTTGTCGAGGAGCGTGTAACCACTGGATTTTGCAATTCGGGCAGAAATAACTGTCCCTGAGGAGCCTATGGTGAAGGAAAGGGTGACGGTTCCTTGTTGACCGGCCCGACGCGCGGCAGGGGGGTATTTTGGTTTTGGCTGGCTGATGCCAGAGGGTTTGCTGACGGCGCGTTGGCGCGCAGCGGCATTTGCGGCAGCGGCCTTCATTCGGGCGGTCTCAGCTTTTTGTGCGTTAAGCTTTTGGCGGCGCTTTTCGTCGATGCGTTTTCGGGCGAGTTCTCGTTCTTGGGCTGCTTTAGCCTGTCGTTGTCTCTTTACAAGGGCGGGATCTAGCTTGGGAGGTGTGGGCTCGGGTTCAGGCTCTGCAAGGGCTTCCAACTCAGGAACGGGTTCCGGCTCAGGAATGGGTTCTGGGACGGGAGATTCTTTAGGAGGGATGACGGGTGGTGCCGGCCGGGGAGTAGATTTCGACTCTGGCTTCTGGATTTTAATAAAGCTTAGGTCGATGAGTTGGGACTGCTGGATCGGGGGTTCGGGAAGGTCGATGGTGATCCTTCCCCACTTCAGAGCACTCGCAAAGAGAGCCGCCGTGAGAAGGGCGACGAAAGTCCAGATCAGGGGCTGGCTACTCCGTGAGCTCATTTTTCTTATCGTATGCGAGGTTAACGATACCGCTTTTCCTAGCGATTTCCATCACTGGGAAAATAATTTCGGCGCGTGCAGCTTTATCGATCCGAAGGACGAGGGCGTCGATATCGCTATGTTTGATCGCGTCTCGGAGTTTGCTTTCGAGCTCTTCCTTGGCGGTTTCCTCGCCTTCCAGGAAAATGATGTTTTCGGAAGTGATGACGAGTGAGAGATGGAGATCGTCAGGACTTGCAGTGGCGGACTCCATGGGGCCTACAGGGAGCTCAACCCGCCGATCTGGTTTGATGAATTGGCTGCTCACCATGAGAAAGATGAGGAGTTGAAAAACGACGTCGATGAGCGGGGTCATGTCGATCCCGGCATCAATACGGCGTTTTCTGGTAATCATTTTATCGTGGAAGGGAGGTGCTGTGTTGCAGGGGGCGGGTGAAGTGGTAGCGCTATTTGGCGAAAAAATGTTCCCGAAGGTGGGATGTGAGTTCGTTGAGATCGTGGACGAGCTTGTCGACCCGAGCTTCAAAGATTCTGGCCATAGCCATGGCGGGGATGGCTACGAGGAGGCCGGCGACAGTCGTGAGGAGCCCGGTCCAAATACCATCAGCAAAATCGGCCGGGGTCACGCTTTCTCCCAGTTTGGCTATTTTTGAGAAGGCAATGACCATACCCCAGACAGTTCCAAGAAGTCCAATGAGAGGAGAAATAGCCGCGATGAGAGCGAGGATACGCAAACCGCGCTCGTGTTGGCGGATGACGCGGGAAGCTTCACGCTCGGTGACGTTGAGGGTGTGCTCTTCACCATCGGAGGTGGCGTTGATGAAGACAAAGCCAACTCGGGAAATAGGATTTGACCGGGAGGTTTTTCCTTGGTGCAGCGCCCGAATAGCTTTCGAGAGCCGATATCGATGAAATGCGTAATAAATGGAGCGTTCAAGAACGATTAGAACCGTGATGAACGCGAGAATGAGGAGGGGCCACATAAAGTCACCGCCTTTTAAAAAGAGGTCTTTTAATGAGAATTCCATGGGTTGGGAGGATGCTGCCGCCTCGGGGTCGCGATCAAAAGCTAGAAATCTTGATTTAAGGACTACGCTGGTTGAACCGGAACGATTTTCAGTTGACTTTGATGGTGAGGTGGTCAAGCTCCAACTAGATGCGCTTGCCGGATATTTCATGAAATAATCCGGTTTGCTCCTCTAGAAGAGAAAATCCCGTCCAGAAAGTAATAGAATGAAATTAAATAATCGAACTAAGCGCTTAGCTACAATTGCTATAGCACCACTGTTACTTGTTTCTACAAGCCACGCTGCCTTTGTAATCACGGCCGTCACCGATGGCGATCTTAGTGGAGGGAATCCAAAATCAATCATGCTTCAAGCGGTTGCGCCGGTTGCAGACCTCACGGCTTGGGGCGTTGGCTCTGCTAACAATGGAGGAGGTTCTGATGGTCAGGAGTTCACTCTACCAGCTGGATCTGCGGCAGCTGGAGACGTTTTCGTGATTGTTCCTAACGCGGATTCCCAAGATTTCTTTGCGAATAATTTTGTCCAAGATTTCACCCTTTTGGTCAACGGAGCGGCAAACATCAATGGTGACGATGCCATTGAGCTTTTCGGCGGTGGAAACGTAGTTGATGTTTTCGGGGATATTAACACGGATGGAACCGGGGAAGATTGGGAATATAAGGATGGCTTTGCGCAGCGGCTCGGAGGTGGGCCACAGGCCTTCGACCTGGCAAATTACTCGGTTAATAATGGAGCTTTCGATGGGATGAACGAGCAGGAGCACGTTGCTGTTTTCGCGGCGGCAGGATTCACTCCTGTTCCAGAGCCATCTTCAGTCCTACTTCTCGGACTTGCCGGACTTGGATTGTTACGCCGACGCCGTTAGGTCGTCTCTCTTTCTATTTCATAAGAGCCGCCTCAATCAAAGGCGGCTTTTTTTTGTTTTGTTGGAAGAGGGAAGAAGTCTATTTGCCCTTGAGTTTTTGAACATAGGCGTCGATGGCGCGACCAATCCGAACGCGGTAGTAAGCACTCTCAACAAAGTCTTCAATTAGAATCCGAGCGACGAGAGCTGGACCTTCTGAGCCTTCCAATTTTCCATTCAAAACCTCAGCAAGATATTCCTGCTTCTTGTTTGGCGGAGCTTGCTGGCGAAAAGATTTGACGAGGTTCGCGATAAAAGCATTACGGGATTCAGGAGTAGTAAGAATATCAGTTACTCCGATTTTTTTACCATCTTGTTCCAGCCGCTCGGCGGTTTTCGCCATGGCTTGATCGAGGAATTTGAAGAAGAAATCGTTGTTTATAAACCCAGCTTTATTCAGTGGTTCCTGATCTAGAAAGTCGACAAATTGATTGGCAATGGACAAGAGGCGGGTGCGCATTGAATTTGCGACCTTTTGGTCACGCGAGGCGTTTTCGATGAGTTGTTGGAAAGCCCGCCGGGTGAAATCTTGGCTCATTCCGGAACCTCTAAGGTCTTGGGGTTGGAGCTTTTTAAGGTCGATGTTGAACCGGGAAGATATCGCCTTTTTGCCAGGGTTATTAACCCAGGTTGTTCGCTTCAACGAGCGAGTTTTCTCTGCGGATGTGATGACTTGTGAAGTGATGATGCCAGTCTTGGTTTCGAAGGTGACCCGGCCAAGTTTTCCAAGATCGGCGACGATTTCGTCATCGGTTTTGCTGATGAGTTTTTCGGTTTTACTCAGAAGCTCATTCTCGTGGGTGCTGTAGCCTATGCCCAAGCGAACGTCAGCCTCGTCTAAATACAAATACGGTTTGATCCGTAATGGAATGCCGAGGTCCCTATCAGGGTTGATAATCTCGACAAGCTTGCGGCATCGTTTTGCTAGTTTTCCTAATCCTTCAAAGGCGATTTTCTGATCGGCTGACTGAAGAAAATAGATGCCGCCCGTGGTGGTCCATTGCTGGCCTTGTTGCGTTAATTTGCCTTTCTCATTCTTGAATTCTGATATGAGATATGACCACCCCGATTTGAAATCGACACCAATTTCGATAGTGCCCGTTTGGCCTGTGTTTGAGCTCAGTTCGTAGGTTGCTTGGTATCCTTCAAGCTTTGGATGGTTGGCCGTGAGCGTATTTAGGGTCTCACTCAATTCATCAGCGGGTGCCATTTGGCAGACAACGAAGGCGAAGGAAACCAGACATTTGGGAAAGGGCATGGGCGGGGATAACCATGAGCCATTGACCGGGCGAGTCAAAAGACGTGGAAGAATGGATTTGAAGGTCAATTTAAGATTGCTTCATCTTCAAGGAATCTGTATTTGCCTTGGTAATTGCTATTTCTCTATGGAATTTGTGCTTGAGCGTCCTGTCCTTGTCCTGAATCGGTTGTGGCAGCCGGTGCACACCTGCTCGGTAAAGCGAGCGTTAAAGCTTCTTTGCTTGGGCCATGCCCAAGTGGTGCAAACAGAGGGGGAATGTCGTTACCAAACCCACGATATCGGATCTTGGGTGGAGTATTCAGGTGGGCAAAAGGAATCGGCGGCGGCTGAATTGGTCCACTCCGTGAAGGTCGCGTTAAGGGTTCCTAAAATTATTGTTTTAGCGCTTTATGATCGTGTTCCTCGCAAGGAGGTAAAGTTCACACGGCAGAACGTTTTTCTTCGTGACAAATACACCTGCCAATATTGTGCCGAGATTTTCCCGGAGATTGACTTGAATCTCGATCACGTCATGCCTAGGGACAAAGGCGGAAAAACGACTTGGGATAATATTGTGACGTCATGCATCCCCTGTAACACACGGAAAGCTAATCGCCTACCCCGTGAGATTGGAATGCAACTTCTCAACGAGCCGCGCGCGCCGAAATGGAGACCGCTTTTTGGCTTTCGGAAGCAGGCGAGCGAGCAGGTTTGGCAAGAATTCATCTCGCCGGACCGGAAGAATGTGAGCCTTGGCGCGTAATCGCTGGTCCTTTGGCGAATTTTCTGGTATTTTGCATTAGTGAACTTTCCGAATGAAGCTGGTGGAGTAATCCTGTGGTTGCAGGTTGTTCTCGGTTTTGTTGGCTTCTTGGTCATGGTGGAACGCATGGTCTTTTTTCAGCATGCCCGGACCAAGGTGGCCGATTTGTTATTGGGAATCACCAATCACGTCCGCAAAAAAGCCTATGCCGAAGCGTTGCACGAGGCGTCACGGGCGCGGGGTCCGGAGGCGCGCGTGATTCACTCGATTTTAATGCGCCATCATTTGGACCGGACAAACCTGCGTGAGATCGCACAAGAAGCTGGGCAGTTGGAAGTGCCACGGATTGAGCGCTATATGAGGGTTTTGCTCGGGGTGGCGATGCTAGCTCCAATGCTGGGAATGTTTGGAACGGTTCTCGGCTTGATTGAAGTTTTCATGAAGGTGGGTGCAGCTGATTCGGCGGTGGCTCAAGCGGCTTTAGCAAGTGGCATGTTTCAAAGTTTGGTCTCCACAGCGGTCGGGCTGGCACTCGCGATTCCCTCCTATCTCGTCTACCTTTACCTTTATGGGAAGGCTCAACGAATGTTACACCGTCTTGAAAGAGCTGGAATTGAGACCGTGAATATTGTGTGTGACAGCCGTGAACATGATCGCATCGTTTCTTTTCGCGATAGTTTGGAGCAGCAGGCTAAAAGCTCAGATCCTAAGTCCAAGAAGCCATCCATGGGTCCAAAGGTTACCGAGAAGAAAGATTCCTGAATCATGCAGCTCAAGATGTCATTGCCTGAGCGTCCCGGGTGGATTTTCGTAATTCCGGGTTTCGATTTTATCGCCTTGCTCCTCGCATTGGTGATGTTCACCGGGGTAGTTGCGAAGGAGAGCTACGTTGAGATCAAACTGCCGCCGTCCGAGTTTCGTGGTGTCCGTTTGGGTGATGAAAATCCGGTGGTAGTCATGCTAAAGGGCACAGCGTCGGGTCCGGTTTATTATGTGGAAGGAGTTAAAGTGCCACAGACTTCTCTCGGGGGACTTGTTATGGAGTCTGCCGAGAAGCGGGGAACTAAGGCGGTGGCGATTAAAGTGGATTCCGAAGCGACGATGGCGGAACGTCAGATTTTGATAAACACGATTGCTAAGCTAAACGGGATTCGAATCTTTGAAGGGTATCGCCGGGAGGATGGGGTAGAGAAGGCTCCTTGAGTAATGTTTTGGCGTTATCGGAAAGTTTTACGTGATCGGGCTGCTGGGATGGTTTTTGACTGGCGTCGGGGACACGGTTCCTCGTATCGCTTTTTCATCGCTCTCTTGTTTTCAGTGGCGTTTTGGGGTGGGATCTATGGCTTTCTCCAATTAGACGACGCTGGGTTGGTAGAGCTTGAGCAAAATGAAATTGATGTCGCGGTGGTAGATTTGGATGCGGAGCAAAATCGTTGGTTGGCCGAGTTGATTGATCGCAAAACGCTTTTTCAGCAAAGATGGAATGTCAATGATTCAACCGTTATTGACGATGTTGTCGAGAAGGCGATGGCCGCTACCTTTCCTCGTGGCTACGAGCCAACTTTGCGTCAGATTTCGCTTCCTCAGCCCGAGGCGGGTTTGGCAGACCTGCCTGGGATGGGGCCGGATGCTCTTCCTAGGCCAGATGCTGTGGCCTCAGTGAGGTATGCGACCAAAAAAGAAAATTGGTGGATCGAGGTCAAGATCATCGAAGGCCCCGATGGGCTAAAGCCCTTCGATTTTCCTTTCGATTGGCCGGAGGATCCTAAGCTAATGAGCGAAGGCGAAATTTGGTCGATTGTTTTAACCGCAGACTGGCGGGGGAGCGTTGTCGCGGTTGAGAGTTGGTGGGAAAAAGCGAATGACGTCCGGACTCAACCGGTTTTGGAGAGGCTGCGCAGCGCAATGATAGAACCCGTCACTATAAAAGGATCGTTGCGAACTTGGAGGCTTGAAGCAGAAGTTGTGAATCGACCTTCCGAATAATGATTTCTTCGTTTACCGACCTTCTCGTGGTGATCGTCCTTCTGGCGTTTGTTTGGGTTTTAGTGGACTGGACTTTTTCCTTTTTTGCGGACCGGTGGAATGAGCGCAGATTACGATTATCCACAAGAGAATGTCACGTATGTGGTAAGCGTTATCCCGAGAAAAACCGGGTTAAACTTTCCACTTGTCCCGAGTGTTCGGCCCAAAATATCAGGGGTGGACATCGAAAGCTGGGGTAAATCCGAACACGTACAGTCCTTGCTTTTCAAAGGAACACAAGCTAACCACACAGCCAACTTCTAGTAGCAATGGAAAACCGACGCGTCGTAGTGACAGGGATCGGGGCCGTGAGCCCCTTGGGAAATGATGCCAACTCAACTTGGGAAAGCATGAAAGCCGGACGGAGTGGGATCAACCTGATTGAGTCCATGGATACAAGCGAGTATCCAGTGAAAATTGGTGGCGAGGTTCGTGACTTTGATCACACCCAATATTTTTCGAATCCCAAGGATGCCCGCCGTATGGATCGTTATGCGCACCTTTCTATTGCGGCAGCCCAAATGGCGCTGAATGAATCAGGGCTTGCTGAGAGCGAAATCGATCGTGACCGCGTGGGTGTGATGCTTGGAAGCGGGATCGGCGGTCTAGGCACTCTCGAGAACAACCATACCGTTCTTCTCAACCGCAATCCAAGCCGGGTTTCGCCTTTTACCATTCCGATGATGATTTCCAATATTGCGAGTGGAGTCTTCTCGATGGAGCATGGATTTGGTGGCCCGAACATGGCTATCGTCACCGCCTGTGCAACTGCCAACCATAGCATTGGTGAAGCATGGCGTATGATCAAGTTTGGAGATGCCGAGGCTTTCATTGCTGGAGGTTCGGAAGCAGCGATCCTACCTATGGGCCTTGCTGGGTTTGGGAATATGAAGGCTCTCAGCACCCGCAATGATGACCCGTCCGCTGCTTCCCGTCCCTTCGATACTGGTCGTGATGGTTTTGTTATGGGGGAGGGTGCCGGAGTTGTGGTGGTTGAAGAACTGGAGCACGCAAAAAAGCGTGGTGCAACAATCCTCGCCGAACTCACCGGGTATGGCCTCAGCGCCGATGCCTATCATTTGACCTCTCCTCACCCTGAAGGTTTGGGGGCTGCTCGTTGCATGGATATGGCTCTTAAGCATGCCAGCTTAAACCCTGAAGATGTGCAATATGTGAATGCGCACGGCACCTCGACTCCGCAGGGTGATATCTGCGAGAGTAAGGCGATCAAGAAGTCTTTCGGGAAGTGGTCCAAGGAAGGCCTTATTGTCAGTTCGACCAAGTCGATGACCGGGCACCTCCTAGGTGCTGCAGGGGGCGTTGAAATTCTTGCCTGTATCAATGCCATTCGTGATGGTGTGATTCCTCCTACAATCAACCTTGAAGATCAGGATCCCGAGTGTGATCTTGACTACTGTGCCAACACCGCGCGTGAGGTTGAAATCAGAGCTGCTTTAAGCAACTCCTTTGGCTTTGGTGGGCATAATGCTTCCTTGCTGGTAGAGAAGTTTTAGGTGGTGAAAGTGGAGCAAATGGTGGTTGGCCGACTCCTAGAGGCGGGTTGTGGTGATTTTGTGGTTTGTGGAGGGGCCCGGAACGCTGGGTTTGTTGCCTTGCTTGAGTCTGCGGAGGGTTTGCAGGTCTGGCGGCATTTTGAGGAACGAGGAGCGGCCTTTTTTGCATTGGGACGGGCCAAGGATACCGGGCGTCCTTGTGCGGTGGTGACCACCAGTGGAACCGCGGTAGCTGAGTGTTTGCCTGCGGTAGTTGAGGCCTATTATAGCGGTTTGCCATTAGTGGTGTTGTCGGCGGACCGACCGGAAAGGTTCCTGGGAAGCGGGGCTCCACAAGTGATTGAGCAAGAGGAGATTTTTGGAAACTATGCAGCTAGTAATCTTGATCAATGGAATGGTCGAAAGCCTCTTCATTTGAATGTTTCTCTCGAGGAAGAGGTGGTCGATTGTTCTGGGTGGGATGCTGAGGTGAAGGGATTTCTCCCCGAGAAAATTTCTTTTGAGGTGAAGAGTCTCCGCGATTTCCTCGGAGATGGAATCTTTAAAGGGATTATCGCAATGGTGGGAGGGTTGGAGCCGGAGGACCGAGAAGATGTTTTTTACTTTTTAAGGGATCTAGGAATTCCGGTGGTGGCTGACGTAAATAGCGGAATCCGTGAATTACTTCAGGACCTTTTAGTTTCCGAAAAGAGTTTTGTAGGGAATTTGCCTGGAAGGATTTTACGATTAGGCGAAGTTCCGGTTGGGAGATTATGGCGGGATCTTGAATCAGATTCTTCGACCGAAGTCCTTTCGATTTGCCGGAACGGTTTGCCGGGACTAGCGAGAGAATCGAAAGTGATTCATGGGAATGTTGGCAGAGTAATTCGTGGGTTGGGTGAAGTGGATTTCATCGGAGATGTGCGTGATGATTTCCCAAGCGGGCGGCCAATCTTTTCGAATATTGATGAGAGGTTGGAATCGTTTCCAGACAGCGAGCCGGGACTGGTGAACTTGCTTTCGGTTTATGCGACGACTGGAGAGAGCTTATTTATTGGTAACAGTTTGCCAATTCGTGAATGGAATGAGTATGGGCAGAGGGAGACTCCTTACGCGCGGGTTTTTGCAAACCGGGGTGCCAACGGAATCGACGGTCAACTTTCGAGTTGGCTCGGTGCTACTGCTGAGACTCCGGATTCGTGGGGGGTCTTTGGGGATTTGACGACACTCTATGATTTGGCTGCCCCGGCCATGTTTTCTCAAGTCGAATGTCAGGGGCGTGTCATTGTCGTAATTAACAATGGAGGGGGGCAGATTTTTGAACATTTACCAAGGTTCTCACAACTCACTAAAAATCAAAAAGAGGTAATTGTTCAGCCACAAGATTTTGATCTTAAAGGTTGGGCGATCATGTGGGATATGGATTATTTAAAGATCGAGAATCGCGAGGGGTTTGATGCTTTGGAGGCCGGAGAAAAAGCCTTATTGGTGGAGCTAATCCCAAATTATAGCGAAACGGCACAATTTTATGGGGTGTGAACAGTCTTGCGTAAAGCTTCCGAGTGAGTTACGCCGACTACCGATATGAGGAAGCCGATCATTGCCGCAAACTGGAAACTTAACAAGGGACCGTCAGACACCGAAGACTTTATTAAGAGTTTTGAGAGTAGACTTTCTGATCTCCCTAAAGGTGTGGACATCGTGATAGCTCCGCCTTTCGTTTCGCTTCCGAAGGCTACGGAGCTACTGGCTCACTCTAAAGTGCGAGTCTCTGCGCAAAATATGAGCGAAAAGGATAATGGCGCTTTCACCGGAGAAGTGAGTGCCATCATGTTAAAAGAGATTTTTGTAAACTATGTCATTCTTGGACATTCGGAGCGACGAGCTATTTATGGCGAGTCGGACGAGTTGATTAACTCCAAGATTTTAAAAGCTCACGAGGTTGAGTTGAAGCCGATCTTTTGTATTGGCGAGACTCTCCAAGAACGTGAGGATGGGAAGTTGGAAGAGATCCTTCGTAATCAACTTACCGAAGGCATGAAAAATGTGACCGAGAAGCAGGCACTTGATACTGTGATTGCTTACGAGCCCGTTTGGGCCATTGGAACTGGAGTCACAGCTTCACCACAGCAAGCCCAAGATGCCCATGAATTCGTTCGGTCTGTACTCACGGACCTTTATGGAATTTCAGTCTCGGAAAAAATTCGTATCCAGTATGGTGGTTCGGTGAAACCCGATAATGCAGCTGAACTTCTTGGCCAGAAAGATATTGATGGGGCCCTCGTCGGCGGAGCTAGTCTTGAGGCGGCAAGTTTTGCGGAGCTGGTTAAGAATGGTGTGGTAGAGTAAGCTTATTATGGAGAGAGCGGTTTTTGGGACCCGGACTGGCGATATACTCGTCGGCTATGGGCCATTTACCGCCTTGGCAGAGCCACCCGCCGGAGGGATCGCCTTCTATAAGAATGATTTTTCGCTAAGTGAGAAAAAGCCATGGCTTGTTCCGGATCGGGTTGAAGTCCTAAACAAAGCGCCTGTTTCAGGAGAGTGCCGAATTCAATGGGAGGAGCCAGATCCCGTAAGATTCGCGGAGGTTTTCCGCGAGGTTTCCGGAGCGATCGGGCAAGGAATGATCGAAAAGTCGGTCCCTGTTGTGACCGAAAAAGGAAGGGGTAATTGTTCGCCAGATACCCTTCTGGCTTCTTTGTTCCAAATACCGAAATCTCTCCGGCCATACGGCTGGATTGGAGAAGAAGAGGGTTTTTTGGGAGCAACTCCAGAGGTTCTATTTCGCTATTTTGACGGCCGGATATACACGATGGCCCTAGCTGGGACGGCGCGAAGCGAGGAGCAAAGGCTCTTTGCGGTCGATGATAAAGAAATTCGTGAACATGAGTTTGTCGCGCAAACCTTGATTGCAAAGCTCTCAGATCTTGGGATGGTGGTAAGGCGCGTCCGAGATATCCTCGATTTGGGTCGTTTGATACATTTTCAAACGCTTATCAACGTTGAGCTCTACCAGTATCAGGAGACGAAGACTTTGATCGAGCGCTTGCACCCTACGCCAGCCCTCGGTCCTTTACCTCGGACTCCGGAAACTATTGCGCAACTCAAAGACTGGCGAGAGCGATTGGATTGTCCGGCGGAATTTGGAGCACCTTTTGGATTGTTGAGGGATGGTGATTTTGAAGCCTTGGTGGCAATCCGAATGGTGGCTTGGAAGGGGAATGATTTTGCGCTGCCGAGTGGGTGCGGAGTGATTCAGGAAAGCCGTTTAGTAAATGAATGGCGGGAGCTTGCTTTGAAGCGGGATTCAGTGCGGGACTTGTTTGGTTCTTCTCAATGAAAATCTTAGAGTTGTCACAATTAGCGGAGAAGCTTGATCAATTTTTCCATCTGGTAATTTGGGAAAGGAAGGATGGTTTCGAGGTGGTGGCGATTCTTGCTGAAGACTTTCAGGATGCCTTTCCGTTGCCAATGAAGGTACAAGCAGCAGCTGCCGAGATTGGTATGTTTCTTGATACGACAACAGCGGCAAGGCTGCAAATTGAGAATATGCCCGATGATTTTTGGGAGGAATTCGACGAGGTTTCTTACGGGGAGTATCTCAAAGTGTCTGGGTTGGGTCAGCCTGGCAGGAAATATCTTGAGGTTTTTTGTGCAGTAAATACTGGGCAGAATTTTGATCGTTCATCGTTCAGTGATCTTGGGCTTTCTGAATCAGACCTTTTAAAAGTAGCCCGGTGGTTGCGTCAACAGTCCATCTTTGATCATCGGAGTGGCGATCTTATCATGGAGATTCTCACACAGCTTCAGTAACTCATCTTCTTTTTTATTTCGAGGTAGCCTAGCCTCGATGAATTGAGGTTAAACATTTTCTACTTTAAGTAAGACGTGACGAGTCACGCCTTACTGTGTCAACTCAAGGAGTGAAGGGAATCAAAGTTTGGTATCTGGAAATTACGGAAGAGGAGCAATTCATTCCTTCCGAGGTGGTTACAAATTTAAGCTTAGAACCGACCGACGATGTGGCCATCAATACTCAGTTTTATCGGGAGGTTGGTGGGGATTGGCAATGGGTTGACCGCCTGAATTGGACAGACAATCAATGGGAGAAATGGGTGAGTCGTGAGAACCTAAGAACCTGGGTAGCTCGCCTTGGAGCTGAAGCAGCAGGTTATGTAGAGATGGAAAGTCAGGAAGGAGGGAATATAGAAATCGTTTATTTTGGACTGCTACCTCTGATGATTGGAAAGGGAATTGGAGGAGGGATGCTTTCTCTGGCGGTTCGAGAGGCTTGGGAAATTAAAGGGACTCAGAGGGTGTGGTTGCATACCTGTAGTGACGATCATCCTCATGCACTTGGGAATTATGAAAAGCGGGGATTCCGCTTGTTCAAGACCGAGGTAATATAATGGCAGCTCTAATTTTGACCGCCTTCGGTGGAACAAAGAATCCGAACTTGAAAAGCCCCACGCGTTGCGTGGGGTTCAAATTTTAAAGATGACTTTTGATTAAGTTGGTCACTCGTAGTGATTTACTCACTTCCCATTTCCTCAAGGAGCTTATCTACAGCCTCGTCCATGGCCTTTCCTCGAGTATTTTTGAATCGAATTACGCCTTTGGCATCGATGATGTAAATCGTAGGCCAACCACGGACGGCCCAAGCGGTGGCGATTGGGCCGCCGGTTCTTCCGCCGTCCCAGAATGAAGGCCAAGTAATATTGTTTTCTTCAATCGCCTTCTTGTATCTTTTGGAAGAGTCGCTGTTGACTCCAAGAATAGTGAAGGGCTTGTCTTTCAATCTTTCAACGAGCGACCGCTCGTGAGGATACATAGCGCGGCAGG
>JAKMGP010000309.1 GCA_022424905.1 Akkermansiaceae bacterium
TCATTTTCATTGACGATGGGAATAATATCACCCTCCTCCAGAAGACGATGCATCGTCGCAGAAATTCGATCACGATTCTCTTCTAGATCAGCACCTGTCAAAAGAAGCTGAGCCACATCCAAATCAAATTGTTCAAAGACAGTTTGATACCGCTGCATGAGACGAGCCTGACCAATCGCGGCCGCTGCTTGACGGGTTTCGACATCATCAGGATAAGCCGTCAGATTGAGGGAGCTTACGCCCGCCCCGACGGCCCCTGATGAAACCATCACACAAGGATAACCCTGAGCCTTAATTTCCGCGACAGCTGTCACAAGGCGAACTAAAGAAGAGCTATCAAGAGTCCCGTTTTGGCGTGTCAAAACACCCGTGCCGACTTTTATAACAATTAAATCTTTCATCACTTACATCCGCTCGGGGACTGGAATCGCTAGCAAGTTCAAACCATCCTTAAGGACTCGCGAAGTCAGATCGCAAAGAATTAAACGGCTTTCGCGGGTCTCCCCTTCAGACTTTAGAACCGGGCACGCCTCAAAGAAAGAATGGAAAGCTCGTGCTAACTCCAAAAGATAAGTCGCCAACAAGTTCGGGCGATAATCTTCAACAACTTGATGCACTTGATCACTGTAACGAGTTAACATCCGAACCAGATGAATTTCAGCTTTTTCAGTAAGCTGGAGATTGCCTCCCTTCAATTCAACTTTTCCGTCGAACTTCCGGAAAATCGAACGTGACCGAACGTAACTGTATAGAAGGTAAGGCGCGGTATCTCCTTCAAGCGCAACCATCTTATCAAGATCGAACACGTAGTCCGACATACGATGATGAGAGAGCTCGGTAAACTTTACGGAATTGACGCCAATCAACTCCGCAAGAGCGGCCTTTTCCTTAGCGGTTTCAAGATGGCTTTTTTCGTCCACCACAATTTGGGCAGCTTTCACAGCGTCATTCAAAACATCTTCGAGCTGCGGCAAATCACCAGCACGGGTCTTCAACGGCTTACCGTCTTTTCCAAGAATAGTACCAAAGGCAACATGAACCAGATTGACCTCTTCGTAACCTAGGCGGTTTGAAGCATCAAAAAGCTGAGAAAAATGGCCTCCTTGCCGGAAGTCTACGACATACCAAATATGATCAGCATTCCACTCCTTCACACGATGTTGGACAGTCGCGATATCGGTCGTCGCGTAATTGAAAGCACCGTCACTCTTCCTGATCATCATCGGGAAATCCTGCCACTCACCATCGCGATTGATCTTAAAAGGATCATGCTTTGGCTTTCCTACCTCATTTGAAAAAATGCAGATCGCTCCGTCACTTTCACGAGCCAAATCATCCGCGATGAGCTGCTCAACCAAGGGAGCCAAAGCATCATTGTAAGCACTCTCGCCCATCCAATGGTCAAAACTCACATCAAGCCGATCATAAATCTGATTAAGCCCCTTCCGAGAAAGCGCCAGACAACGTTCCCAAATCGCCTTATTCTCAGGATCACCCTGCTGAAGCTTTACCAACTCGGCACGACACTCTGCTTTCGTCCCTTCATTGTCCTTGGAAGCATCCGAAGCCGTCCGATAAAGCCGGAGTAATTCCTGCAAGGGTTCGGTCTCCAACCTCTCTTCATCAACCCCTTTTTTCCAAGCCCAAGTTACCATTCCAAACTGGGTCCCCCAGTCGCCAATGTGATTATCCTTTATGACCTTATGACCAATCTTTGTGGCCACCCGCGAAAGACATTCACCAATAATGGTCGAGCGAATATGCCCAACATGCATGGGCTTCGCAACATTGGGCGCCGAAAAATCGACGACAATAGTTTGCGGTGCTTTAACTTGCGAAACAGACAAATCGTCGGACTCCCACTGGGCTCGTGCCAAATCAGCCCACGCCTTTGCCTTTAAGGTGAAATTCAAAAAGCCCGGACCGGCGATCGAGATCTCGCAAAGATCCTCTACCGCGATCCGGCCCGATAAATCTTCGGCAAACTCACGCGGATTCCTTCCAAGCCCCTTCGCCAACATCATGGCGATGTTACTCTGGAAGTCACCGAAACGAAGATCCGCGGCTTTAGTCACTTGGACTCGGGCGGGATCGGGAACTTCTACTTCGAGAGACTCGAGGGCGGTTAGAACTTTCTCACGGAGAATTTCGGGAATGGTCATATCTGAAAATTTAGGCGGTGACAGCCGAGTCAAAGATCTGGCAAATCTCCTCGGCAGTCGTTGCTTCTAATAGCGCCTTGCGTCGATCTGCCTTATGAAAAAACCGAGCTAGCTCAGCGAGCAATTGGAGGTGCCGAGCACCCTGATCCTCGGGAACCAGCATCAGGAAAATAAGATTAGAAGGGACATTGTCCGGACAATCGAAATCGATGCCTTCCAGAGAGCGCCCAAAGACGACGAGGGTCTCCTTCAGCCCTTTTACTTTTGCATGAGGGATAGCCACCCCGGAACCCAGTCCAGTGCTAATATGAGATTCGCGCTCAAGAACCGCGTTGCCCACGCAGTAGCAATCACCGGAAGAAACTTTCCCGATTTTAGAGAGGTGACCGATCATCTCAAGTACTACTTCCTCATGATCAGTCTCGGAAAGTTCAAGAATGATGGACTCGGAAGTAAGCAATTTATGAAGTGCTGACATAATAACGATTCCTACAAGGACGGACCCCGTGGAGCGACCGTGCTAATGGAGCCACCCTAAAGAAACAAGGGCAAATCCGATTGAGACCCACCAAGGGATCGCGGATTTGGAGTCGCGGGGACTATACAACCAGCCACACCTCGACTATCTTTCTTTCGCAGTTCAATCCGCAAGTGCGGTTTGAGCCAACATCACAGGCCACTTATGCTTCTCAAACTCACCATCGCTTACGACGGCACCCGCTTTGGTGGGTGGCAGATCCAACCCAATGCCGACACGATTCAAGAGCGCATCGAAGGAGCTTTAAGGGAGGTAGCCAAAGAAAAGATCCGTCTACATGGCTCCGGACGGACCGATGCCGGGGTTCACGCGCTTGGACAGGTGGCACATTTTGAGGCGCCAGATCACCTTAATATGAACCCCTTTAATTGGGTCCCAGCGCTCAATACAAAACTCCCTCCCGAAATCCGAATCATGGAGTGCGAAGAGGCTCATGATGACTTCCATGCCCGTTTCTCGGCCCGCTTAAAGACTTATACCTATCGACTTTGCCTCTCCCCCATTCTTCCCCCCTTCCTCGCAAAACGCGCCTGGCATCTCCCGAGACAACTCAATCCGGTCGATCTCGAGAAGGCCCTTTCATTTTATCAGGGGTCTCATGATTTTCGCGCTTTCGCTGCAAACCGCGGTAACGAAACGGAAGAAACAGACTACGTCCGCGAAATCGCTCGCGCTGATTTCGAACAAATCAATGAAGGTTACTTGATCACCTTCACTGGGAATGGCTTTCTTTATAAAATGGTCCGTCTCCTCACTGGAGGGGCAGTGCAAGCCGCACAGGGTTACCTTCGGCAAGATGATCTTCATAAGCTGGTCAACTTACCAAGTGGCAAAAAATCGCCCCTTTGCGCACCACCCGATGGGCTCACGCTACTCTCGGTTGATTACTAAGTTAGAACTGAAACGATAACACCTTGCCAGCACTGCCCCCATCAGCGAGATTAGCACTGCGTGAGAGAAACACCTGAAAAAACTTGGAAACAAGCGCTCGTTTCGACGGCTCTCGTTCTCGCCGGTTCTTTTGCAATCCTTTTCCCAGCGTGGTTGCCTGATAAACCAAATCTCCCCACTGAAGAAGGTATTGTAGAAGGCCTTCAACTGGTTCTCCTCTTAACAACTTCAGCCTTCTGGTTTGGAGCGGCCCATCCGGCAGGCAAAGTTGGACCATTCTACCAAATCATGGGTGCCGTCACACTTAGCTCCGCCCTTGGAGAAGGAGATGATTTGATCGAACGCACCACTCACTTCGCAGTCGAATGGTTTTTTGTTCCACTCGGCATTTATGCGCTTATCAAATTTAAAAACCATCGAAAACACCTCGGCGAATTCATCAATGAATTTGTATCACGGCCAGCTGCGGGGTTCTTCGCCTCTGCCTTCATGCTCATCTTTGTGCTCGCTCGTTTTCTAGGCACCTCCTTACTCTGGAAAGCATCCCTCGGGGAAAACTACCATCCCGATGTTCCCCAAACCGTCGAGGCTTATCTTGAGCTCCTTGCAAGCTACCTGCTTCTCATCGGAACTATCGGATTGTGCCTTGCCCCACGATCGCACGACCCTACCGAGCTCGATTAGATGGAAGTTCCTCAGCTCATCCTCGGGAACTCGAACAAACGCTTTTCGGGCGTTACTTCGACAATGCTCCAAACGCTTCCAGAAGTCCAAAAACTTATGCCGCTTGCCGTCATGGGCCACCACCACCTTCCATCTGGCACTCCGACCATTCGATTCTGGGAGCTCGTTTCACTCAGAGACAAAACCCGGATTTTTCACGCTCGCCGGAACGATGAAATGATTCAGGCTCTCGCCGCCCGCAAACTTGGCGCGAAAATTAAAATCATTTTCACCTCGACCGCTCAACGCCACCACACCCGATTCACCCGCTGGTTGATATCGCAGATGGACGGGATCATCACGACGTGTTTGGCTGCGAATTCCTACCTCGAAACTCCGACAAATATCATTATCCCACATGGTATCGATTTAGAACGCTACCAGCCTCCGGTCGACAAAGAAAAGGCCTGGAAATCCCTCGGGTTCCCAGGTGAGTTTGGAATTGGGATCTTTGGCCGCATCCGCCCCTCCAAGGGAATTGATGTGCTCGTTGATACCGCCATTCACGTGCTCAAAAACAATTCTAAACCCACCGTCATCATCGTTGGAGAAACCACCCCGAAGTTTCGTGATTACCAAAATCGACTTCAGGCGAAAATTGAGAGAGCCGGACTTTCCAAGAGGATCATTTTTCATGGAAAGCAGCCCAGCAACGCGCTTCCTGGTCTTTTCCAAGGGATGTCAATTGTCGCAGCTCTTTCTCGAAACGAAGGATTCGGCCTGACTGTCCCAGAAGCTATGGCAAGCGGCTGCGCGGTCTTAGCATCACACGCAGGAGCCTGGCAGGATATAATCACGGACGGGCTTCACGGCTTTACGGTTCCTGTTGATGATCTAAAAGCAACTCAAGCAAGCCTAGAAAAGCTCCTCGATGCAGATCTCGAGAAAATGGGAAGCGCTGGACGGGAGCACGTGCAGATGCACTACACGATTAAGCGCGAAGCCAAATCGCTTGTGGATTTCTATCAATCGGTTCTCCACAAAGAAAGCAGTGACTAGATTGTAGCTTTATTCCGTAGGTCACCCGCGCTCGCCTGTGAGATCCACAAGTGAAAATTCTTCAGTTCTTGTCGGCGAGAAGATTACTAAGGTCTCTAAGGCGGAGGATCCACACTAGGAATTTTTATAAGTTCCTTATCTCTTTTTTCAGAATAATTAACCCTTGGCTGAATCTGGGTTATGGCTACCCCTTCATAAGAATACCTAGAACCGTTCTTTAGCTCTTGAAAAAATCAGCCTGTATGAACAATCGACAGCCCTCCCGACATTTCGGCAGCGATCTTACCCAGAACAACTTATGAAGGTTTTAAAACAGCTTTTTATCAGCCTCATTTTGCTGACACCTATGGCTCACGCTGAACAAATTGTTTTTAGTGAAGTCATGTATCATCCTCCAGCTGGAGGTCATGAATTCATCGAGGTCCAGAATCTTACTGCCACCCCGTTTGACATCGCGCAGTGGGAATTAACCGAGGGCGCGTCATTTACCTTTCCAGATTTCGCCTCGGGGCCCGCACTCGATTCTTTTTTGAAAGCATTTGAACGTATTATTCTCTGCGACACCGATCCTGCGGCCTTCCGGGCTGCTTACAGTGTCCCAAATTCAATTCGCGTTTTCGGTCCTTGGTCCGGAAGCCTGAGTAACGGAGGCGAGCGCGTGACCCTCGCAGATAAAAATGGCACCGTTCGCTGCAGCCTTCGATACGAAGACCGGCATCCTTGGCCACTGGCACCTGATGGCGCCGGCCACAGCCTCATTCTTGCCGATGACAGTTTCGCTATCGACGACTACCGAGTTTGGACTTCTGCCCCCCCAACTCCCGGGTTCTCGACCCCCCTAAGTGCCGAAGAACCATTCCCAAACCCCGAAGTTAATCTAAGTATTGGCATCCCTTTCGTGAACTATGGAGACACCTGGGATTTTAATGACCAAAACCTCGATCTCGGCTCCGACTGGGACCTTCCCAATTACACATTCTCCCATGCTGGATGGACCCGCGAAAACGATGCCGACAATGATGGCGGACTCTATGGTTTTGAAAATTCGAATTTGCCTGCGCCCGGGATTCAAACACCCCTCCTCAACAGTAGCGACGGAGACAACCATATCACCTACTATTTCAGGAAAGAATTCACCTACAATGGTCCCACCGCAGGGGCTAATATTACGATTGATTCTATCATCGACGATGGCGTCTTTTTCTATTTAAACGGAGCTCCTCTCGGTGGAGTCGGAACGACCGCAGATGCTGGCTGGAAAACTACCGCAACCCGGACTGTCGGAAATGCCTCGGAAGAACTTGCAATTATTTCAAACAACGGTTCTGCACTTGTCGATGGAACCAACATCCTTAGCGCCGAGGTCCATCAAACCAATTCTGGAAGCTCCGATTGCGTTTTTGGTGCTCGGCTGAGCATTTCCGCTCCCTCAAACCCTAGCTTACTCATCAACGAAGTTCTCCCGACGACCGACGGCTTTGTGGAAATCTATAACCCCGGCGCTTCAGCGATTAATCTCTCTGGATGGTATCTCAGTGACTCCCCGGGAAGCCTGACTCGGTATCAGATCCCTGCCGGCCAGACTATTCCTCCTTTAGGGCTTTTCGCAATCAGTTACGCCACCACAGGCCTCGCAGTTGGTGGAGATGCCGTAGTCTATCTTACCGAGCCTGATGGAACGACCATCGCAAATGCAATTGATGCCGCCATCCCCCTCGACGGCCGATCTCTCGGACGGAAAGGCGACGGATCATCCTCTTGGTTCCTCTTTTCACAACCCAGCGAAAATGCACCCAATGCCAGCAGCTCATCAGACCTCAGTTTGAAAATCAATGAAGCCGCTTTTAACCAAGATGGAACAACCACTTGGATTGAACTCTACAACCCGGCTTCCGCTGCCATTAGCGCGGCAGGTCTTTTCTTAGCGAGCTCTCCAGATTTTTCCGACAAGATCTCTCTTTCCGGCAGTATTGCCGCGAACGGATTTTTTTCAGTTAGCGAAGCCTTCACCGCTAGTGGAGAAGAGATCACCTTATTTCTTATTAGCGGGAGTGAAACTATCATTGATGCGGTCGCCATCCCATTTAAATCGCCGCGCAACTATGCAGCGGCTTATCCCGATGGCTCTGGCGAATTCTACGCCAGTACACTTGGAACTAGGGGCTCACCTAACAATCCGAATCGAGTAAGTTCAATTATCATCAACGAACTCATGGTCGATCCACCTAGCGAGCATCGCGATGGCGAATTTATTGAACTCTTCAACAAATCGGCATCAACCATCGATCTTTCCGGATGGCGTTTCACTGACGGCGTCGACTTCACCTTTCCTGTCGGAACCTCACTGCCTGCCAGGAGCTATCTCGTCATCCCTGCCAACGAGGACTACACCAACTACCCGAACAGCATTGGACAATTTTCTGGTTCCCTCGCCAATAGCGGCGAACTCCTTCGTCTTGTGGATTCATGGGATAACCTAGTTGACGAAGTGTACTACCATACCGGTGGCGATTGGCCGGAGCTGGCCGGAGGTCAAGGAAGCAGTCTCGAACTGCGCCATCCCGACATGGACAACTCCAAAGCAAGCGCCTGGACCGCGTCCGACGAAAGCGACAAATCAACTTTTCAAGAATTCACGATCGCTGAACAATACCAAGAAATCACCCGCCGCGGAGGAGCTTCAGACTATAAGGAACTGCACCTTCAAGCAGTTGGAGACACCCATATCGCGATGAGAAATCTTTCTCTCTCCCGAAATGGAGGTGGCAACATTCTTCCAGGAGGAGGCCTCGCCTTAGCAAGAAACGGGTCTGCCAATGACGGTTGGCTGTGTCAGGGAACCCACCACGCCAGCAAAATCACCAACGACGAATTCCACCTCATCTCAAGTGGCCACGGAGATGTGAAAGCGAACCGCTGTGAAATAGACGTCACGAGCATTCAGGACAACAATAACCTAAACTTTACCTTCGAGGCCCGCTGGATCTCAGGGAAGCCCACCTTGAATGTGCAAACTTGGGATCGTTCCTTCGGAGGTACAATTCACCTCAACGTCCCTAAAAACCTAGGAACACCCGGCACAGCGAATCCCAGAATATTAGGCGACCCAGCCCCAACGATTTCAGGCCTCATTCACAGCCCTCCTATCCCAAGATCAAGTGACCCTGTTCGCGTCACCGTCGAAGCTCAGAATGCCGATACCGTTAATTTACGACACCGTCTCGATACTACCGCAGGAAACGGAACATGGAACAGCAGCCCAATGTTTGATGATGGCATCAGCGGCGGTGACGAGAGTGCAAATGATGGCATCCATACCGCTACCCTGACTAATTATCAAAGCGACAACTCCATTGTGCAGTTTTACGCTCAAGCCACTTCAGCCGGTGGAACGTCTATTCAGCCCGCACTCGCTCCCGAAAAACCCGCGATGTGGGTCGTAGATAATTCCAATCACCCGACCGATCTTCGGCTCCAGCGCTTTATCATCTCGGCCCGTGACCGTTCTGCTTCCGGCGGCACAGGAGACTCTGCAACGTTCGACTACGACTTCCCAAAACTTTCCAACCAATATTTTAACGCCACTTTCATCAGCAACGAAAAAGATATCATCTACAACTGCGAGATGCGTAAGAGCGGAAGTCCATGGACTCGATCGGGAAGCGCTGACTTTTCACGTATGAAGTGGAAACCACCCGGCGACCGAAAGTTCCGGGGCTACACTAAGCGAGCTGTCGACAACGATGCAGGCGGCGGACGAGCTTACCATAATCGGATCATTCGATACTGGCTCTATCTCCTAGGTCACGCTGCCAACGAGAACGAATTTGTTCGCGTCATCATCAACGGTGGAAGTGCTTCACTGAGGGAAGACGTGGAACCCAATGCCAACGATTTTCTGAAACGCAATTGGGAAGATGGCCACAAAGGCGAACTCTATCGTATTGACGATGAATGGTGGTTTGACGACGGCTGGGGCCGCCAAAACCGCAACGCCACTTGGGAATATAAAAACACCACCGAACCGGAACGTTATTCCTCTGAATGGATCAAGCGTTCTCGTGAAACTGAACACGACTACTCTTCCTTCATCAGCTGGACCAGAATGGTTGGTAGAAATGACTTCACTCGTGAAGAAATGGAAAGAACCGCCGATATCGATATGATGGCTGCCAACGCAGTAGTTCGTGGTTGGTGTGACGACTGGGACACCCTCACTCGGAATCGTGGTAAAAACGGATACTTCCTCCGTCGAGTCACCGACGGCAAATGGATGCTAGTTCAATGGGACTCAGACCTAACCTTCGGTAGCTCCAATGCAGACTTTATTGGTAACCTCTCCGGTGTTCGTAACTTTTTTGAAAAGCCATACATCAAGCAAAGGGTGAATCATTACCTCAACGAAATGGTCCAAAAATACACCGCTAACTCAACCCGACTTGCCGCTTGGTTTCGTTGTGAGGAAGATGCTTCCCCCTCCTACTCGAGTAACGAATCAACCTATAATTCTTGGAATCGAAATCGCCTTTCTAAAGCTAATTCTACGATTGGTAGCGCTCTTAATACCGACTTCAATGTCACCTCTGGAAACGGCTCTTCCCTCTCCACCTCTAACGATACGATTTCACTACAAGGCAGAAGTGGCGCAGATGTTTTTGCAATCCGTGTAACCGGGCAACCCTGGGTTGACTACCAATTTACTAATACAACAGCTTGGACGCTAAGCGGGATTCAACTACGGCAGGGCGCCAATGTTCTTGAGGTCCAATCGATCGACCAAGAAGGTAATATCACTGGCACCGAGAATTTCACCGTAAACAAAGGTGGTAACGCTGCACCCGTTCTAGTTCTCGATGCCGATCCCGGATCATTCCGCATCCCAATCAATACCACTTTCGAGGTAGATGGAGACGAGAGCTATGACCCCGAGGGAACTAGCCTCGATTTCTCATTCCAACTCCCAGCAGGATTGAGCATCAGCAACCCCACTCCATCCAGCGCTTCCATGATCTTTCAGGAACCCGGACATTACCCATTAACAATTAAGGCAACCGACCAGAACGGGAAAACGACCCAAGTGGTTCGAGAAATCGTCGCTTACGCCAACAGCGGATGGGATCCATTTAACCAAGAAACCCTGCAGCAAATTTGGACTACAGAAGATCTTACAATCAAGGATGGAACCGCACCTTCTTCTTCTTACAGCTTTGATGAAACGCCAAATCGTCTCGCCGTTAAGTTAGAAACAAACCCAGCCAAACCGCTAAAGCTAAACTCGCCAAATCACCCTCGAATGTGGCGGGAAACCCCGGCAGGCGTATGGTCCTTTGCTTCCGAAATAACTCTAACATCCGTGCAGCAGGGTGATTTTTACACTGGCATCATCGTGGATGGGGAAGAAAACGGCTCACCTGTGCGTTTCACGGTTGGCATGGAAGACGGAGATTTGCTGCGTGCCAAAAAGATCACAACCTCAAGCACAACGGTTCTTGGCTCAATCGGTTGGACAGGAAAAGACGCGGTTGTAAGGATCTTTAAAAAATCTACAGGAATCGATCTACAGTATCGCAACGAGCCTGGTGTCTGGGAAACTCTCGGAAGTTCCTCTGGAAATATCACCACCTCGCAAGCCGGAATTTTTGCGTCTACCGATACCCCGCAGGCCCTCCGCGTGGAATTCGATGACTCTCTCCTCGTAGACCCAAGTATCAGTAGCCCAACTCTCGAAAATCTCAGGATTACCGAGATCATGTATCACCCGATTGGAGGCTCGTCCGACGAATTTATCGAAATTCAAAATACCGGCTCGACGCCGCTCGCTCTTGATGGTGCTTCCTTTGATGACACCCAACCCTTCGCCGCCTTTAGCTTTGCAGACGTCACGTTGGCTCCGGGACAATATGCAGTAATCGTTTCTGACGAATCAGTATTTCGTGCTCGCTACGGAAATCACATTCCCATCGTAGGGAGCTGGGCTTCTGGCGCGCTCTCTAACGGTGGCGAAACGATCGAACTACGGGATCCATTCGGCAACACCATTCACAATTTTTCATACGACGACAATGCTCCTTGGCCCCTTGCTGCCGATGGCACCGGCCCATCCTTGGAAGTCATTGATACGGAGGGAAATTACAATGACCCACTGAATTGGCGTGCCTCTGCATATACCGGGGGAAGCCCCGGATTTTCCGAAGCCACCGATCAAGATGGCGACGGACTCAGTAACATCCGGGAAAACGCATTGGGTACCAATCCTAACTTGTTTGATACTGATGGCGACGGATCTTCTGACGGCGCCGAGACGATTGCAGGGACTAACCCCTTAGACACCTCAGATTACTTCCGTATTCTATCGGTTGGACCAACAGATACTCCAAACGGGATCGAAATCACCTGGGCTTCAGTCACCGGAAAAACCTACCTTGTTGAGTCGAACTCTGATCTGGCCGGCAACTGGAGCCTCCACGATTCAGTCACGGCAGGTGCCTCAACGAGTCGCACGACTGATCAAACATCTAGTAAACGAAAATTTTACCGGATTCGAGTCAGCAGACCCTAAAGATCCCAATCAACGAATACGCGCTTTGCCTACGCAAAAGTTGCTTTTCTTAATCACCATCGCCACGGTGGCAACTTAGCTGTTTTCGCAACGAATCGGATCTCCTTTCTTTGCTTCCCACCCTCCGCTTCGCTGAAACTTGAATTGAGGTATCCGAACCAAAACTCTTCAAAACCTAATCCATCAACCTTGGTCGCTTGCAATACAATTAATCTAGCATCAGCAGCGAATCTTTGACACGGTCGCACGATGCGAATTCCCCTGCTATTCTTCATATCGGCCCTTCAAATCTGGGCCGATAAAATCGATTACGAAATCAAGAAAGACATCTCTTACCGTGAAAACACCCAAGCCCTCAGCGAGTATCAGCGTGAAAGATGTGTCCTAGATATCCATCACCCTTCATCAAAAGGCTTTGCTACTATTATCTGGTTTCACGGTGGGGGATTGACTTCGGGAAAAAAAAGTTTCCCAAAGGCTCTCCAAAATAAAGGACATGCCATCGTCGCGGTCAATTACCGGCTGAGCCCTAAAGTCAAAGTC
This sequence comes from Akkermansiaceae bacterium, assembly GCA_022424905.1. Lineage (GTDB taxonomy): Bacteria > Verrucomicrobiota > Verrucomicrobiia > Verrucomicrobiales > Akkermansiaceae > SW10. The sequence goes on from JAKMGP010000309.1 coordinate 12,416, forward strand.
ACCGAGTGCCTTGACGACGCAGCTGCCGCAGTTGCTTGGGTTATGAAAAATATCGAAAAACTTGGTGGAGATCAGAAGCGCATCTTCGTAAGCGGACATTCTGCCGGAGGCTATCTCACGAGTATGATCGGCCTTGATTCATCTTGGCTCAAGCGTCACCAAGTAGATGCTAATGATATTGCAGGCCTTATTCCTTACAGCGGGCACGCCATCACACATTTTACAGTTCGAAAGGAGCGTGGCATTGCTGCAACTCGCCCTATCGTCGACGAGCTAGCGCCCCTCTTCCATGTCAGGAAAGACGCCCCACCGATCCTCCTAATCACAGGCGATCGCGAAAAAGAACTTCTCGGGCGCTATGAGGAAAATGCCTATCTCTTTAGAATGCTAAAAGTCGCAGGGCATCAGGAGGTTACCTTGTTCGAAATTGATGGTTATGGGCATGGCATGGCAGACCCGGCACACCCCCTGCTCTTAAACTTCGTGCAGCGAATCGGATCCAAAAGGCGATAACTCCAAGCGTAGGAACAAAACTAAAGCCCTTAATCGGTTTCCAGAGCTAAAAAAACTAGTAAAGACTGCGCCGGAAGGTGAAAGACAAAACATCGAACCCGCTCCCCCTTAAATCCCGGAATAAACCCCATGCCAATAAAGACGACAAAAAAGACCCGCCCAGACCCCGGGCCTCGCATTCTTTTTATCACCCCTGAAATTTCTTACGTTTCAAAGAAGCTTTCGGATGATGCCGAACGATTAAGAGCCAAAGCAGGTGGACTCGCTGATGTTTCAGCCCTTCTAGTTCACGGTCTAAGTTCTGCCGAGAAGGACATTCACCTAGCTATCCCACACTACCGAAACCTCTTCCAAAGTGGTGAACAAGCCACTCATCCTGGCAAGCGGACTCGCATCTCAGTCGGAGACCGCATCCACCTTGCCGAAGACTGCAAGTTCTATCGACGTGGTGGAGTCTACCAAGCCTGCAAGGAAGATCTTCTGATGTCCGCCCTCGCGTTTCAACGTGATCTTATCAATCACATCATCCCAAGGGTTAAACCCGACATTATTCATTGTAATGATTGGATGACCGGGCTGATCCCCGCTGAGGCCAAGAAACTCGGTATTCCGACCCTTTTCACCATTCATAATATCCACACTCAGGAGGCCACCCTTGCTCAACTCGAAAACACAGGAATTCCAGCCGGAGACTTTTGGGACGAACTCTACTTTGGAAGCTACCCAGAAAGCTTCGATGAATCCTACTGGGCCAACCCTATCGACCTCCTCGCCAGTGGAATCTCGGCAGCGACCCACACCAATGTGGTCAGCCCAACCTTCCTTGACGAAGTCGCCATGGGTCATCACCCAACTATTCCGCCCCACCTAAGCCATCTACTCTATCACAAACGCGAGGCTGGAGTCGCTTCAGGAATCGTCAATGCACCCGATCGCTCTTTTAACCCCCAAATCGACCCCTATCTCCCAGAAGAATATGGACCACGCCGGCATCACACCATCAAACCCAAACTTAAGAAGGATCTTCAAAAACGCCTCCTGCTCAAAGAAGATCCTTCAGTTCCAATTCTTTTTTGGCCTTCGCGTCTTGATCCAATCCAGAAGGGATGCTCGCTCCTTGCTGATATTCTTTTCCAGCTAATTAATGACTACAACCACCTTGGCTTACAAATAGTCATGATAGCCGATGGGCCTTACCAACAACACTTCCAAGGAATTGTCGCCCATCATGGCATCTCCGATCGTATCGCGGTTCAACCATTCTCCGAATCCCTTTCACATCTCGGTTACGGAGGCTCGGATTTCGTTCTCATGCCATCATCATTCGAACCTTGTGGCCTACCACAAATGATTGGATGTCGCTACGGATCCCTTCCGATTGCCCACGCTACTGGCGGGCTCAAGGATACCGTCAGGCACCTCAACATCCATGAAAACACTGGGAACGGATTTCTCTTCGAGCATTTCACGACCGATGGGTTCCGGTGGGCAATCGATCAAGCCATGGAGTTTTATCAACTTTCGCCAGACCACAAAAATCCACAAATTAAGCGAATTATGGAACAATCTAAAGAGGACTTCTCAGATGAACGAGTCGTGGACGCCTATCAAAAACTCTACAATGATCTCGTTAATTAGTCGCTGCCGGTTTGCCTCCTAGGAAAAGGGAGATCGTCCGACTCATCGCACCCTTATGCTTTTCTAGCACGACACGCGCCCTTTGCACTTGCCCAATCGGTATCTTCCGAAGAGCTGAAACTAACTCTTCTCGAGAAGAGACCATACAAATCCCACCCGCCTCCTTGAGCTCGGTAACCAAAGGCTCGAAATTTGACATGTTCGGTCCACAAATGACTGGCACTTCGGCTAGAATTGCTTCGGAAGGATTCTGCCCTCCCTCTTCAAAGAAGCTCTTTCCGATGACCACGATATCTGCATGAGCTGTCCAGTCTCGTAACTCCCCCGTGCTATCAATCACAAACGATTCACTGCCCAGGGGCTGCTGGAATTGACTTCGTAAAATTACATTGCCATCTAAAGCTTCAGAAACTTCTGCTCGTCGCTCGGCATGCCGAGGCACAATAACCGGCTGATAACCTACCTCTCTAAAAACATCATCAAGATACTCCTCTTCACCGGGGAACGTTGAAATCGCCATCGCTATCGGCCTCTTCGGAAATTGTTCTAGCATCGCAGAGAATTCCGACCTCTTCTCTGGCAAAAGCGAGCCCGATGGATCAAACTTCACATTCCCGGTCAGCATCGCCGATTTTTCGCGAACTCCAATTGACTTCCATTGGGCAAGGTCCTCTTTTTCGGGAACCCCGACGTAATCTAGCAATTCCAAAAAGGGGCTCACCAAACTTCTAAACTTCTTCAAGCGCCGACCGGATCGCGGCGAAAGGCGAGCATTCATCAAACCAATCGGAATTCCTAGGCGATGAGTTTCATAGATGAGATTCGGCCAAATCTCTGATTCCACCATCACCACTACCCGGGGTTCCAACCGCTTCATGACTCGGCGGATCAAGAAGGCAAGATCAAGCGGCGCATAAATCACCCGCACATCCTCAGGTGCCTTATCCCGAGCTACCGCCATTCCGGTCGCCGTGGTTGGGACTAGCACAAAATGATCGCTCGTTTCTTTCCGCCATTCCGTGATCACCTTTAGTGCGAGCAGCACCTCCCCCACGCTCACGGCATGAATATAAACAGCCCCAGTGCGCTCAAACTCCACTTCTCTCCAATAGATTCCTATCCGCTCGAGCAACCCACTCCCCCAACCATCGCGACGCAACATTTTCAACATCCAAAAAGGCGCAGCAGCCAGCGCCACCAGCGGGTAGAGCACTCTCCAAAAAATTATCACCACCGTCCTCATCTTAAGATTTCAACTGATAAATTGTGATACGACTCCGGCCATAATCCTTACTTTGAACCAATGCCAATTCTTTCGGATTAGGAAGTTCTCCCGCCGCTTCACGCTCCAGGATTAAAAACCCATCCTTGGACAACCATTGCTCCCAGCCTTCGATCGCAATCAAATCACCTGCCGGATCACTCAAGCCATCAGCGTAAGGAGGATCAGCAAAAATCAAATCGTAACTCGTTCTTTCACTACTTAAGAAGGCCCCCACCTCGCGCTGAATGACTCTTCCACCTTCACATCCCGTCTTTTCCAAATTTTCCGCGATGATTCGGCAAGCCCCACGATTCTGCTCCACAAAATCACAAGAGGCTCCACCGCGGCTCAAAGCCTCAATCCCCAGGGCACCCGACCCTGCGTAAAGATCAAGAACTCGCGCCTTGGGAATCACAGCCGTAAGAATGCCAAAAACCGACTCACGGACGCGATCTGTAGTCGGACGCGAAACTTCGCGCGGAACCTTCAGAGGGTGTCCCTTTGCTGAGCCCGCAATAATTCTCATGGTAACTTAGGAAGGTTGGTATTCTGGCGACCTAGGATTTCTTCCGCGGTATCAAAAAAAGGAACCCAAGACCGGTCCTCTCCGAGATTCATCATCAATGTCCCGTCACGAGCTTCAATCCGAATATCTCGAAATGCGCGATCTGGAGTAATTAGCGGTTGAAAGTCCAACAGGAGATTCCCAGAAGCCATCCTCACTCGTTTTGCATGAGATTGTGCCCTCTCAGGGCTCGAAACAACCCGCAAGGTTGCTGCCGCCTCTCCCGCAGCTGTTGCAAACCCATTCATCAGGACGGCATCTTCCTCGCCAATGGCACGAACATCCTTAGCCACTACTCCTGCGGTTGTAGCAACAAAACTGGCTGTTCCACGATTAAATTTAATTTCGCCTGCATCCCGCGGATCCTTGATCACCACATTTTTAAACCGGGTGACACTACTTCCTTTAAATGTCGAAGGAATTAACAAGTAACCCTGCAATCGATTCTTTGAATTTAAATTGGACACTGACAGCGGTGATTCCTGCTCCGGGAAAACCGGACTCAAGTCAACCTGCTGATCTGGAAGGCTGACCTGTAAACCGACAGGAAAACCAGCCGCCAGTTTGACGGCCGCCGACAGCTCAAAATCTAGCCCAAATGCCCTAAGCGAATGCTCTATGACCGCAAGCGAACGATCTCCCCAGACTACGGGGATCCTCAATCCCACTTCTGAAATTTCTTCTGTAATCCTAATTTCTCCGCAGGAAATCTCTCCCTCACGAGCGCTTCCCCAGAGCGGAATCTCACCCTCGATTTGGTCTAAAGTCACTGAAAAATCGGGAACCCGTTCCGAAAAGATTCTCACTTTTGCATTCGAAACAATGATCTCTCCCTCAAAATTCTCGACTGGTATTGAGGTCACACTGAGACCACGCCCTTTTGCCGGAACGTCACTCTGGTCTAATGGGGTTTCATCGGTTTTCTGATCTGCTGGTTGACTTTCAGGATCTGAATAAGGGAGCTCATCTTGATCGGCTGGCCGTTCAACTACGGCCAACTTTGAAGGATTATCCATGGGCCTGACTACAAGTTCCCTAAGCGTCTCAACCGCAACATTAACATCAAGCTGATTAACCTCGAGTCGCTCCCAACGCCTCTTTCCTTTTAGCAGAGAAATCCACGACAGATCGATCCGAATCTCATCAACGGAAAAAAGAAGGTTTTGTGGCCCCAATTTTGCTGGGACAAATACTTGAAACTTGTTGATCGCCACTCCCCTCCAAGGCGACCACGTCACACTTTCTAATTGGCAAGGTAATCCTGTCTTTTGCTCTATCTTGTTGCTGACAATCCTAGTACCCAGTGCCGTAGAGAAAAACAGGTTCATACCTGCCCAAGCAAGTAGCGGAGCGATTCCCCACGACCACAATCGCAGTCCAAGAACTCGTTTGTTCAGAAGATTCACACGACGAGACCCTCTCAATTCCTATTGAAGCGGAAAACGAATCACCCGACTGACATCCTCTAGCACAGTGTTGTTTGCCGTAATATCCTGAAGACGATAGACGAGAAAACCAAACTTTCCGTCGGCAGCTTTCCCAAGAGCCAGGTTCTCTTTAGTTTTTCCCAACGGCGTTTCCTCCTCAAACCTCCACTCGGCTCCCTTCCATTCGCCAAGAATGGTTTCCTCGCCTGCATCGATATCATCAATTCGCTTCATAATACCGTTAGTCGAACGAAACACATCTTCCTTTTCGTCATATCGAAGCAAAGAAATCATTGCTCCGGTTCCCGACAAGCTAAAGCACCACTTGCCGCGCCGCAGTTCAAGAAGAACTCCGATCTTCTCCAGAATCTTGAATTCCCGCTTACCCCAAAGCTCTAGGTATTCCTGATATTGAGCGGTCGTTAGATTGAGATTTTTGTGGAACGGTAGCGGAACACCAGGCTTAGCATTTTTTGAATATTCCTCATACCACTCCGGATCGTTCTTTGCTCCCTCCTTAACCAGTTTTATATATTTCTCGATTTCCTCTGGTGGGGTCACCACCACCCTTTCACCCTTATAAAGTTTGTTGGGCTCAAGAATGTTCGTGAAAATCTTGGGGGCAGTAACTTGAGCGGAAGCCCCAGCTGGAAATAGCATCACAAATAAAATGGCGAGAAAAGTATCCACCTGACTAATGTATTGTTTCATCATTCTAAATTATTGTCTCTTTCAATTGCTTTGTGCCCTTGGTCTTGTGAGAGGCAATCATAGAACCTCGCACAAGTAAACTCGCACCTGCCTCCTCTATTTCCGACACCAAAATTAAAACAATTTCATCGCTGCTAACACAATTTGAAGGCGGCGTAAAATCTTCATGCAATTGACAGCCAGTAATTTGTAAAATTTTCCATTATGCAAACCATTTACAGGTTTCGCGCCCCGCGTTTTCTAGCCCCATGACAGTTATGGGAAAACGTCAGTTACTCTTCCGAATTGGCTTTCCCAAGCTTCATGAGTAAAAAAACTATTTCGATGATTCGTTCTCCGTAATTTCCCGTGGATTGTGAGGAAATGCCCACTTTGTCGATTCCAGCCCCTCAATCAACATTGAGCGTGTAGCCTTGCTTCCCTCAAGAAATCTCGCCTTGATAATCGCGGCTTTTCGATGTTCGTCAGTTCCAAGCGGAAAGAATTTTAAAAATTCCTGCTCCAAAGCAGTCCCCTTTCTTACAAAGCCATAGAGGATAGTTTCGGATCCACGAAAGTTCAGTTGAAAGCAATCATACTCGCTCTCGTCCGAGAATTCATAAGTATGAAAATTATCTCTCTGAACATAGACCCTCAAGCCCATCAAATCCGTTGGCCGCGATTCGGCTAATTGTTCGGGGCTCATTGGGAGATAACACACATACGACTCCCAATCTACGAGCATTCCATCCTGCCGGTCTTCGATAAGAATGGGAATACCTTTTTCGTGTTCCTCGACTCTCACTTCCAGGGCGATGAAAGGTTTTTTTTCGAGCGAAATACTATGGTATTTCTTCGTAGTTTTGAAAGTTAGAGGCTCAATTCGATTACGCGCGTAATGGGACTCCATCAGCGGAGCAACCCTTTCCGGATGCCTAACCCATTTAACCATCTCTTCAAGCGAATCAGCACTAAGGAAGTCAATCACGACCTTCTCCATTTTGTTGAAATGAGCTTCCGCGGCCCGTCGCTCATTCTCCTCCACCCTTGCACCTCTAGGTCGATCCAGATCACCTCTCAACGATTGATTTGCAGCTTTCACGTCTATCAAATCACTCCCATCTCCCATCCTAGTTTGAACAATCACCCAGCCTAAGATACTAAACAAACCAACTGCCAATAAAACGAACCAACCCATCGGAACCAAGTCTTCATCGGCCTCCTTTTCAAACTCCAATGACTCTCTTTCCGAATCAATTGACTTTTCCGCAACAGGAACTTCCTCAGAAGAATTTTCTGAAGCAGTAGTTTTTACTTCTGGAGCCAGAACCACCTCGGGAATCCCCCCCTTTTTCTTCAACGGCCTCACCCTCTCAACGTCCAAACGAACAACTTCCGTAGGCACCTCATCGACAACCCGAATCTGATCTTTCCTGCTTTCCTTCGACCCTTCTGCCATCGCTCGGCATCAGAATGACCTTAAATGAGTGTCGACGCAACTCCGGATCCCCTCTAGATCTCATTCAACAATTGAACGCGTGAAGCCAAAAATTCTAATTCTCTCTGCAAGCTTTGGCGATGGGCACAATAGCGCGGCCCGTCACCTCGCTGAGGTACTGAAAGAAAGGGCGGAAATCCTAATCGCTGATCCTTGCCACATCGGCAATCCGAGAATTAACGCATTCTTGTGCAAAGCTTACCGGGAAATCACAACTTACACCCCTAAAATCTGGGCTTGGATGTATCGGTCCACCGACCGCCAAGACTTCTCCCAGCCCCTACCCTTTATTGCCAAAACTGAGGACGCCGTTGCGGACCTGCTTAACAAATTCAAGCCTGATTTGGTTGTAAACACCTACCCTCTCTACCCCTATATGGTTGAACGCCAATTCTCGACAGAGCCGCGTGTTCCCATTGTAACTATTATCACCGACTCTATTGAAATCAATGCTGCTTGGACTCGTTCACCCAGTGACTACTTTCTCATTACTGACGATCACACCCGCGAAGGACTAATCACCAGAAATCTCCCCAAAGAAAAAATGAATATCACTGGCTTCCCAGTGAGCCCTCGCTTCGAGAGGCTTGAAAAAGTTTCGCCGGATGATCCCCTAAACCCTTTTCGTATTCTCTTCTTTCCCACTGCCCGCTCTCCGCACGTCACTGATATTATCAAGGCCGCTCTCAGTCACGAAAACCATATCACCGTCGTTCTCGGACGGAACGTTCGCCGACTTTATCGTAAGGTCCAGTCACTCAAAAAATCCTTCCCTGGGCGAATCTATATCAAAGGCTGGACTCGCAAAGTCCCTGAGCTGCTTTCCTCGCACCACCTCGTAATTGGTAAAGCCGGGGGTGCTACCGTCCATGAAGCCATTGCCGCACAATGCCCCATGCTAGTCCACCACATCGTGCCCGGACAAGAGGAAGGGAACATCGAACTTCTTGACCGTTTTCAAACCGGATCGCTTGCCACTTCAGCAAAGACTATCCGCGAATCCATCTCTAACCTTCTCGCCGACGATGCCGCACTCTGGCGCGAGCAGAAAAAGCGACTCAGCCAACACGCACGCCCCTCCGCTGCACGTGACGCTGCCAACTTCATCTTATCAAAAGTCAAACCCTCATGACCTTCCTTTTCGACATTGGAAACGTTCTCCTGAAACTCCACTTTCACCGATTCCACCTCGCCATACTGGGCTCTGACAACGTCCCTCTGCCCGCCGACCTTGCCAATCTTAAAGATCCCTATGAAACTGGAAGACTCTCAGATCAAGAATTTATAGAGCAGTCGCTCGACATCCTCAATCATCCTCTCACCTCAGACGAATTCGTGGCAGCCTGGGAAGACATTTTCTCGCTTAATCTCCCGATGTGGGAAATCGTCCACACGCTAAAGAAGCAAGGCCACCGCCTCATTCTTTTCTCAAACACTAACGCGATCCACGCCCGCTCATTTCTAAAAACCTATCAGGATTTTGATCTCTTCGATCACCATCATTTTTCGCAGGAAATTGGAACAATCAAACCTTTACCCGAGTTCTATCAATCTGCCATCGACCGTTACGATCTCGTTCCTAGCGAAACCTTCTACCTCGACGACCTTCCCGAAAATATTGTAAGTGGTGAAAAGTTCGGTTTTTCCTCTTGGCAATACGACCTGAATGACCACGAAGCTTGCATCACCTGGCTCCAGGCCCAAGGGATCAACCTTTCCAAATTTTCCTGAGCTTTAAAAAGGTCTAGCTACCCAGAGAAACCTCGGCCCAGCTAGCTCGCTTCTTATCGTTGAGCCGAAAACCTTGGAAAGCAGGCCACCTAGTTCGTAAACGCAGCTTCGCGTTTCTCGTCGATACGAGCTGGCTTCAACTTTTTCCAATCGCTTGGATTTGGGAGTTTGAGTCGCTTCATGTTCTTGCCATAGCTGTCGAGATTATCATTAAGATCATCTTCGGTCAGCGGCTTAGACTTCACTCCGCCTTCAGGGACTTCAATCCCAGCAGACCAGACCAAAGCGTTGAGAACAACTGTGCGGAACCCCTCCAACGCCCAGCCGTGATGGTAGTGCCCACCAGTAAAACCAACCCCGCGACCACCATTCGGGCGCTCGTATCCCCACATGAGAGCATGCTCTTTATCTAGACCATCAACCCCGTGCTGATTCCAAAGGTTAATGTATCGATACATATTTTTACGAGTCGGCGTTGCCGTCACCAAATCGAGCACCTTATCGCGTTCATTGATGAAACGCATGTTGTAGTAAAACTCATCGAGACAAGTCACGGTTTCTGGCACACCATTTCCGATTTCATGATCCTGTTTGACCTTCATGTCTGCAACCCAGTGTGGATTGACTGACCACTTCGACTCCATTGCACCACCAATCCAAGGTTGAAAATACTTCTTACCCATCTGCGGGTTTGGGTGAACGGCATAGTGCATAAAGACCATTCCGACGCCCTTCTTTGCCAGAGAATCGAGATACTCCCACTCACCCGCGATACCACTCACGCTATCAGCGAAGATGAAAATGGAATCCGCATCATCGAGAACCGACTTATCCTTAGGCCAATCTTTACCTACAACAACCGCTTCTACATTGAGACCGCTTTCATCATTTAGAGCCTTTGCAAGAAGCATACAACCAGCCCTGAATTCATGCTCCCCTGATGCGTGGCTACGGCTGCCCGCAATCAACACAATCTTCTTTTTCCTACCCCCCTCTTTCTTGGCTGACAAAAACAAGGGACTGACAAGAGCCAGTAAAAGCGGGATAACAAGAGCAAGACGTTTCATAAGTTCTTATTTCAATTACGGAGAGATTTGCCATTCCCTTCCAGAAAGAAATGCCAGAGAACTCCCTCCTCATTCCAAAGCCTTATACTCTCCGAACTCAAGCCCGTCACCATGAATTTTTGCCTCTAATTTGAGCGCCTCAAAGAGCCTTCTAGCAACATCCTTACCTTTTCCTTTTTCGAGTAAATCTACTTTCTCTTGCGGATCTTTTTCAAGGTCATAAAGACGGGCAATCCCACCACCTGGATAAAGGATCAACTTGTAGCCGTCTCTAGTTAGCGCGCGCTGGGCATCCTTGAGGTATGCCGAATAAATCTGAACACGGCCACTCGATTCGCCCCTAAGAATGGGGATGTAGCTCTGATATTGAATATGCTCTGGAATCTCGACCCCTGCCACTTCAAGTGCAGTCGGAACCGAGTCCTGAATGTAGATGGGAGCAGAGACCCTTTTTCCAGCCTCAACTTCCGGCCCCACAACGACATAAGGAACCCTGATACTGTGATCGTACATGTTCTGTTTTCCAAGAAGACCGTGATGACCACAACCGAGCCCATGATCGGCGGTGAAAACAATATAGGTGTTCTCACGTTGCCCATTTTTTTCCAGAGCATCCAGAATGCGCCCAATTTGCGTATCCATGTGCGTAATTAAGGCGAAGTATTCACGCCGGGCCACTTGGACCGAACGCTTGGTCCTCGGCATTGGCGCGAGCTTCTCATCACGGAGACTATGCGGAGCCTTCATCACTTTGCGGTGAGGATAGGCATCGAGAAAATTCTTAGGCACCTCAATGTCGGAAACCGGATACATATCGAGATACTTCTGCGGAGACTGTCGGGGATCGTGCGGGGCGTTAAAAGCCAAGTAAAAGAAAAATGGCTTGTCGTCATTTTTAGCCATATTGAGATACCTCACCGCAGTGTCAGCCTCCACTTCCGACCAATGTTTTCCACCTTTCCAGAACCCGTTATTGGACTTGTCGGTCGGATTCCAAATATCCTTCTTCCCTTCAAGAGGACGATTATACCCCGCTTTCACTTGATTGGGCATACCCGGACGAACATCCCCGACATGGTCAAAAAGATCCTCTGCTTTCATGCGAACATGCCACTTCCCAGTCATGTAGGTAGTGTAGCCAGCATCGCTCATCAATTGCGGCCAGAGACGGCGCTTACCCATCGTCTTCTCTTCCTTCTGGGCATACCAGAGATGACGCCCCGTCATCATCATATTCCGGCTAGCAACACAAATCGCACCATTCCACCCGCCAGAATTATAGGCGTGGGTGAACTGGGTCCCCGAGCTGAACAATTTATCCAGATTAGGAGTCATCACCTCGGTCATGCCGAGAGATCCGATCGCCTCATAGGTCATATCATCAGCAAAAATGAACAGGACGTTTGGCTTCTCAGACGCTGACACGAGGGAGATTAGGGCAAGAAACAGAGTAAAACTACGCATGGTAGAGGGTTACGCTGAAAATCGAAGCATTTTGACACTTAACATTCACTTTTTTCGTTGGTAACACCCTCTCGCCTGACACCGCAGGCACACGATGAGCCGTTCCACCGTCCCCACCCTCAGTCATCGGCTTGAGTATTGCGCCTATCGCATCTTCGAGTTGATGCTCAAAATGATATCTTTGGGAACCATCTTCAAACTTGGCGAATTCGCGGGACGGATTGTGTATCGCTTTAACTCAACTCGAAGGTATCAAGTCAACCGAAACCTTCGCCTCGCATTCGGCGACGAAAAATCATACTCCGAAATCTCACAACTCACTGCAGAAGTTTTCGAACGCACCGGAGCCAACTTTTTAACTTCGCTCAAGATCCCTTTTTTAAATGATGCCCAAATCTTAGCTAGGCTGCAATTTGAAGGGCTCGACGATTTCTTCGCCACCACGAGCAAGGGCGGCCTTGTCATGGTCTCTCCGCATATGGGAAACTGGGAACTTCTTGCCCAGGCCATCTTTCTAATCGATGGCGATTTTAGAGTTGGGACACACTATCGCCCCCTTAACAACGCTCTCATCAATGCCGTTGTCGAACGCCGCAGGAGGAGACGAGGACTTGAACTCTTTGCGAAAAGATCTTCGACCCATCGCCTCTCGAGCTTTGTAAGGGGAGGCGGGGCTATGGGGATTCTGGCAGACCAACGAGTTGGTGACCGTGGAGCCGCTTGTCTATTTTTTGGTCGCCCAACTACCTGCTCGCCACTCCCTCATCTCATTGCAAAACGAGGCAAGGGTCTCCTCATGAGTCTCTCGTGCGAGACCGTTGGAATCGCACGTTGGAAGATCACCTTCCGGCCTATTCCAACAATCTCCGCTCAAGCGTGCGCAGATAGCATCGAACAAGACTGGCGACGATCGCCTGTTGATGTCTTTTGGTTCGAAAACCGCTGGCGCCTCCAAGGGAACGATCCGCTTGCCTTCCTCGAAAAGTACAAAGACGATCTCAAAATACCCCGCCCACTTCGTGCCGTGAACCTCGCTCGGCAAGAAAAGAAACTGCCTTACTCCAAACGCTTGATCACTCAAGAGCATCACGAAGTCGACTTTAACCAGAGTGACCAATCACTTCGCGAAAGACTCAATCAAATCTCAAATCGTGAAGCGACCCCAGTCGATGTCTTCTTGGCGCCGTATTCACAGTTGGATCGGGTCAAAAAACTCTCTGGGAAAATCATCACGCTTACAGCCGAAAAAAACTGTTTTCCTGAGACCTCCTCTACTGAAAAATAACAAACCCACGGTATCAGGGCCACTTATAGGACTCAGATGACATCCTGATAGGAGCAGCTAAACCTCCAAAACGATCGTCTCCCACTTAATCCTTAGGTGATATCTAAAATCATCAGTTTCTGCTCAGAAATACCTGCCACCCACAGAGCTTGAGAAAGCTACAAGAAGAAATAGACGGGAGAATCCCCAACTTCATTGATCTCACCCACATCGCCAAAGGCATTTAGAGTGTACTTAAACTCGCCCGGCCACGGCCCAGAATAGTTCCTCCCATTGCACCACATCATCAAGATTTGCTCGTCACCCCGCTCAAAGCGAAGCGCGTAAACGTCATCTTCCATTTCTAATTTCTCCAAAAAAGTCGCTGATCCCAACTGCTCTAAAAAAACACGAAGCATCTTAAACCCAATCCGTTCACGCCATCCGCCTTCGGCCCGCTCGTCGACCAGTCCAAATCCATGAGCCACCAAACGCCACCAGTAAACTTTATCGACAAAGCCGGAACAGACCGAGATTACAAGATACCTCAACATATAGACCCCATAGTCAAATTCACTCACATTAAGGGGATGCTCCGGCGCACCAGCATCTACGTAAGTTGCCGTTACCGGGGACCAAATCCCTGTTCCTTCAAGTGGCCAATTTACCTCCGAAATAATCACTTGATCATCACAAGCAGGCACTACCTTCGCAATCGCTCGCAGCAATCCACATTTTTCTAGAGTACTGAATTTTCCCTGGAAATTCTCCGGTGCTCCCCGCCGATCCACATAAAGATGATGAGACAAAGCTCCGTAGTGCAATCCTTTAGGAGCACCTTCAAGAGCTGAAAGAACATAATGATACTCGAAATCGATACAAGCGGGCCCCGTAAAAGTAATTTTAGGGAACTTTTCCTGCAACTTCATCACCGGCTGCAACAAGGCGACTTGATCAACCGGCCCATGAACACCCCACTTCATCCGGTTCACGGCATGGCAAATCTCGACAGCCGTCACAAGCTCCCCAACTTCATCTAACACAAAACTCAAAAACCCAGCCCACGAATCTGGCTCGTTGACCGCCCCACGGTCCTGCACCATCGCTATCATCACCTCGCGTCCAGAATCCACAAGCCGCTTCACCTGTAAAACCCCCTCCTTCCAACACGACATACCTTCATGATGACAAAATCGCAAGATAACCGACACCCCTTCCAACTTTTCCAATAGCTCCACCTGACGATTGAAATCCAGATCGGTCGATTCAAGCGCCACTCCAAATCGCCCCTTCAAATCAATCTGGCTTTGGTAAGCTAACGGAATTTGTCTACGGTATTCACGCCAGATTTTTCCCGCAAATTTCAAAACTGACCAAGCAACTTTACAATGCCTCCCTAAAGAATAAAATCGTTTCCTCTCATACCTCTCCATCGTAATTGATGCCTGCGCCGATTCCCGATCCCAAATCCAAATATCCTGAACCTCGGGATAACGCCCAACAAGCCCTCGAGACCATTTCCGAAATGGGTGACGCCATTTGCGGCTTCGCTCCCACAACTCAAAACTCCTCCGACGGGAAATCATCTCCTTGGTGAATTCTTTAGGGGGATTCCCTTTCCAATAAATCCTCGCCAAAACATTGAGAAACGCTGAAGGCAGTCGCATCCTCGAAAAATCCTGCGCTCGCTCCTTCAAACTCAGAACCTCCCTGATTCGTCCACGATTCAGATCAATAAACTGAACCTCCCCCCACTCCCCGTCGCCCGACACCTGAAACTCCATATTTTGATTTCCTAGGTCCCGATGCCAAAATCCGACGTCGTGCATCTGTCGAATCGCAGATGCAATATGATCTAACTTTGCCACCAAAAACCGACAATCCGCCCTTTCCTGATAGGCCTGAATCAGCGAGCTCTTGAAACTGACTAACGATTCAACGTAATCCGAAAGATAAAAACTCTCCACCAAACGTGAACCTTCCCAACAATCGAAATAGGCAATCGGTTGAGGCGTTCCAACTCCTCGGCTCTTTAAAAAATTAGCAGCCTTAAACGAACGCTCAGCTTTACTGCCCTTCTTAAAGTCATAACGGTCCTTAAGAAATCCCTGCCTCCCAAAAGCTTTCACAGCCACCTTCAGACGTTTCCCATTCTTTTCAAAATCGAGCACCACTACCCGGTGCCGGCCCTCAGACAAAACTCCATCTTTTGCAGATCTGGCTCGCTCCCCCAGCCCCCCTAGAGATTCTTCGTCAAAGAATGATTTAAAATCAGAGATTACCTGTCCTTGGAGCTTCCCTTCTGAAAGTTTCTCCACGCCTCGGTTCATCCTGCTGAGAAGATTACAAAGCAGTCGAAAAAAAACAATCCGGTTTCTTCCACTCCACTTTCCACTCGACCGTCAAGGACCCGGCCGATAAATTTCAACTCTCCCCCCTCGCCCAGAAGTAATTGCAATGGTGACCCATAACCTCATTAACCTGTCCTCCGACTGCCAAACCATTGGCGAGGGCCTCTTCTGCACTTGCTACCTCCACCCAGAAGATAACTCTATCTGCATCAAACTTCCAACCACTCACAAAAAGGCGCGAAAACGTCAAAAGGCCGATGAAGCTTACTATCGAAAGCTTTATAGAAACAAAGCGGATTTAACTTATATTAGTGATTATCTGGGTTCCTGCCAAACCAGCCTTGGCCCCGGCCATCTCTACCAATATATCAAAGATAAAAATGGTAAGACTTCAAAAACCCTCAATCACTATCTCGCAAACTATCCCCAAAAAACGGAGGAGCTTTGTACTCATCTCGCCAAGCTGGGCTGCTATCTCCTAGAAAACCACATTCTTGTTAGTGACCTTCACGGCAACAACATCGTTTTCCAGCATCTCAGCGAAAACTCAAAAAAACTTATGATCGTTGACGGAATAGGCGATCGCGTGATCTTCACCGCCCCTAACTTTTTCAACTCGATCAAAGCAGGTAAAATCATTCGCCGGTGGAATAAATTCATCAGGCGACTTCAAGCTGACCATCCCTCTGCGCCTCTGCCAAAAGAACAACTTTATTTGGGGAATGAGGCCCTTACGGACCCAAAAACGGTCACTCGAGCTCACTAAATACCGCTGGGAGACTCGACTGGTCTCCACTACTAAGCCTCCGCCCGCTCCGAAATAATTTCCCCCTGATCAAGCTCGATCACGCGGCTTGCAATTTTGGTAGTGGAGAGGCGGTGAGCAATTAACAAGGTCGTGCGACCCTTCACCAAATCTGCTAAAGCCGATTGAATAATTGCTTCACTTTCATTATCAAGCGCACTCGTCGCTTCATCCAAAAGGAGGATTGGCGCATCCTTTAGAAATGCTCTCGCAATAGCAATCCGTTGTCGTTGTCCCCCGGAGAGGCTTCTTCCCATTTCAGAAACCGGCGTATCGTAACCCTGCTCCTGTTTAAGAATGAACTCATGCGCATTTGCCTTTTTAGCAGCACTTACGACTTCTTCTTCACTGGCGCCAGGACGCCCTAGAAGAATATTCTCCTGGATCGTCCCTTGAAATAATACCGCAGTTTGGGAAACCACCGCAACTCGGTCACGAAGCTCACTCTTGGACCATTTCTTCACATTCAGATCACTCACCGAAACACTTCCTCCCTTTACATCGTAAAAACGCGGGATCAAATTGAAGAGACTTGATTTCCCCCCTCCACTCGGACCGATCAAGGCCACGCATTGGCCGGGCTCGATTGTAAGATTGATTCCACGTAGGATCATCTCATCACCATAGCCGAACGAAACATCCTTGAAAACAACACGACTCTCAAAAATCTCTGGGGTCTCAGGACACTCAGGATCATCCAAATGATCAACCGCGAGAGAAATCTCCTCTAATCGCTCAAGAGAGGCATCAGCTTGGCGCAAGTTCGCCTGAATCGCACCCAATTTCTTTACCGGCTCATAGCAGAGGTACAACGCCATCGCGATCGCCATAAAACTAGAAAGTTTCATCCCCTGTTGCGCTCCCAGATAGATCGCCACTGTCAAGCCAAGCACCGATACAAATTCAACCGTCGGTGAAATTAGCTGCTTGTATTTAACAACTTTCATCGAATAGCGGATCACCCCCTGAATTCGGTTACGAAATTTTTGCACGACCGCCCCCTGCAGATTATAGGCCCGAATCTCAAGTGGCGCTTGGATTGATTCGGAAATCTGCCCACTTAAATCGCCAGCATTCGCTTGTAGTTTTCGAGCTTTGCCACCCAAACGTTTCGCAATCGCGCGCAGCGGAAGAACACACAAAGGGATAGAGAAAATCGAAAAAAGGACCAAAGAGGTGCCCTGGTTAGAAGCCGCTTCTGAGATCAAAAATACCAGCGCAGCGATTAGGACCGCAGGTTGTTTTATGATATCAACTGCCACTTTACCCACTGTCGAACGAACGATTTCAGCATCTCCCACAAGCCGCGCAAGCAAATCGCCCGACTGCCTCTTCTGAAAAAACGCAATAGGCAGAGTTTGTAGTCTCGTGAAAACCTCATCACGAATTTGCTCCAAAAAACGATACCCGCAATAACTCATCAGATAGGTATTTAGAAAACCACCAATCGCCCGAAAGAAAAACATCAGCGGAAGCCATGCACAGGCAACAGGAAGCAACCACTCACCCGGCAACTGATTAAACCAACTCATCAGGCCTTCTGCAAAGAAGCTGCTTTCCGGCTCTCCTTCCCCAAGATTTACCTGATCGTCTTTAAAAATTAAAGGGAAGACCACTTTTGCCGCAAGCGGTAACCCTGCTCCAGTTGCCGCCGCGTAGACCAATCCGGACAAAACACTTCCAAGAAACTGCCATTTGACCGGCTTAAAGTATTTGAAATAAGGCAGAAAGCGCTTCATCGACGGTGACTAGGATAGCTCAATCCTTCCGAATCAACCAGACTTACTTAGGTTGACCAGATGCAGCTCATAAGTCACTCTGCCGACGTGGATTTGATCGAAAAAGCCCGGACGGTCGTAGGAATTGAGACCTCGCAGCTCAACCGCCTAGCCGAGAGGCTCGATGAAAACTTTAGCAAAGCTGTTGGCGCCATAGAGGAAACCCTTAAGGGCGGGCAGAAAATCGTCGTCATCGGAGTCGGTAAATCCGAGCACATCGGGAACAAGTTCGTTGCCACTTTAAACAGCACTGGCGCCACTACCGTAAGTCTCAATTGTCAAAATGCCCTGCACGGCGATCTTGGGATTCTTTCAGTTGGAGATCTCGTCATCGCTCTCAGTCATTCTGGAGAAACCTCCGAAATGATCAGCTTGCTCCCTCACGCAAAAAAACGAGCTTCCCAAATCATCACCATCACCGGAGATACCAAATCCACCTTGGCCCAACACAGTGACATCGTCCTTGATACCTATGTCGAGCAAGAGGCCTGCCCTCTCCAGCTCGCACCCACTTCAAGTTCGACCAACATGCTAGTTCTCTGCGATGCACTCGCCATGGTTCTTCTGGAAAAACGAGGCTTCCACTCCAAGGATTTTGCCGAGCTACATCCCGGTGGCAGCCTAGGGAAATATCTCCTGAATCGGGTTTCCGATATCATGCGTACCGGTTCAACTTTTGCAAAAGTCCCCACCACTTCTCTCGTCCAAGATAGCGTTCTCGCGATGCTAGAATGCCGAGCCGGAGCTGCTGTCGTTGTTGACTCTAACGGTAAACTGGCTGGAATTTTCACCCACGGAGACTTTGTTCGGGGATATCAAACGAACCGGGAGATCGGAGATACTCCTGTCTCTGATCATATGACCACTGACCCAATTACGGTTCACGAAAACGACCTCGCGGCCGAGGTTGTTCGCATCCTTCGTGAACATCGTATTGATGATCTCGTCGTTATCAATAACGCGGGTGAAGCAATTGGTCTCGTTGACGTTCAAGATTTAGCCCGTCATGGACTAAGCTAAACCAACAGCTTTATTTGGCTGAGAGATCGACCTTTACTAACTCCTTGTCATTTCTCAGGTAAGCCGCCTTTCCAGCAAAGGCAGGCCCACTCCAAACAACTGGACGACTGTAAGCCTCATTGGTAGGCTCAAGAACATGTTGACGTCCAATTTCACGGTACCCCTCACGCGAGAGCTGCGCCAAAATTAGATCTCCATTTTCATTGAAGATCCAATAATTCCCTGACTCCTCGTGACGCGTCAGGTGTGCCGTGCCATGACTTCCGCCCTTTAAGCGATGTTCCTCGGCGACTGTAGGCTGTATTGTTGACCAGAATCTCTCTCCATTTTCCACCGATGCTGCAATCAACTGGCTGGATCGGACGTCACATCCATAGATAACACCATCATGAATCAGAGGAGTGCTATTACAGCAATAGAGAGCAGTTTTGGGTTTCCCTCGCCATATGAACTTTGCGGTCGGCTCATTTTCCCCGAGCTCAATCATAGCGCCCACCCGGCCGATCCCACTCGCGAAAATTTTATTGCCAACAAGTCGCGGCGTCATCACTGACATTCCATATATGGGCTTGAGTGGAAGTTCCCAGTACTTTTCTCCTGTCTTTGGATTCAAGGAATTAATCGCCTCTGGATGCCAGATCAAAAGTTGCTCCGTTTTACCGACTTTCACCAGTGAAGGAGGGCAATACCCTTGGCTTCTCGCATCAAGCGCCTTCCACTTCACCTCGCCGGTCATAGCATCAAATGCCACCGCAACACTCCCCTCTCCCCCAACGAGACAATACAAAGTATCGCCGACCGCAAGTGGATGAGCGGAGAACCCCCAAATGGGAAGCCCTGCATCAAAATCCTTTTGGAAATTCTTTTCCCACTTCTTAGCACCAGTCTTGGCATCAAGCGCAACGAGATTTCCCATTCCGCCCAAGAAAAAAACTAAGCCATTCGCAATCGTAGGAGTAGCACGCGGCCCTCCGGGATAAGAGAGTCTATAAGTCCGGTTCTCTTCATACTTCCAGATCTCTTCCCCGGTCACGGCATTTAAACAAAGCAATCTCTCAATTCCTTGCCACGTTACAGCTCTCCCTGGATTATTAACCAATTCACCCTCGGAACGCTGGTAGTCAGATACATAAACTCTCTCATCGGCAACCGCTGGTCCCGAGTATCCCCACCCGACCGGAACCCGCCACACCACAGGAGCACCAGACTTTGGTAGATCTGTCCTAATCCCTTTTTCACGCCATACCCCATCCGCCTTCTCACCCATCCAACGGGGCCAATCATCAGCGGAGGCACTCAGAATTCCGGTAACGCAAAGCACAAGAAAAGGTTTCATACCTCCAGAGTCCCTTCCTGCCCAAAAAAGTCAACCCAGCTTCATTTGAGGAGCTTTTTAAATTCAAAGTCACCATTCGTCATTATTTTTGACTCCAATCGCAATGACCCTTTTGAACTTACTCCAAATATCATTCTCCAGAACGTTACCGATTCGGTTTACGAACCACACTTGGGCAAACGTAGTGAATTTTTTAATCCATTCCACAAAGCTGTGGCTAGAACCAGCCTTTGGCCTTGCCTTCACCGTTACGCGGTGTTGACTCCTCGTAAGCCAAACAAAACTGTGAACGCATTCGAAATCTATCAGAAAATCGACCCCTCTCCCATCAGCGACATGTTTCTCTGGATCCGGGAAAATGACCGTCAACTTTACAAATCAGCGATTGCGACCCTCACCGCAAACCGGAATCTCCGATCTGTCTTCGTTGAAAGAAAATCGGTCTCAGAGCAGATTGCTTGGCTTCATAAGACCCTTAAACTGAAGACCAGCGATACCATCGGG
This sequence comes from Akkermansiaceae bacterium, assembly GCA_022424905.1. Classification (GTDB taxonomy): domain Bacteria; phylum Verrucomicrobiota; class Verrucomicrobiia; order Verrucomicrobiales; family Akkermansiaceae; genus SW10. The sequence goes on from JAKMGP010000309.1 coordinate 33,331, forward strand.
GAACATCTCTTTCAAGTTTACTTCATGAAGGGGCAGCAAGAGCTTTTAATTGGATTTTGTGACAGTATGGGAATCGAGCATGATGGAGAAGGCTCAGTCGAAGGAGCTCTCCCTGAAACTCTCGATGATGAAAAACTCAAATCCACTATCGACAACCTCATCGAAGCACACGATCCCAAATTGGTGACTCTTTATCTTAGGATCTTTAATCTGCAGACCCCAAATGGGTGGGAGAACCTTGTTAACACGCTCGAAAGTGATGAACGACTCAGCCTAGTTTAAGAGGCATCTAAAAGTCGCCGTATTGCAGCAAGCGCATAATCTAACTCTCTTTCCGAGATCAGGAAGGGGGGGGTAAAAGAAAGGACGTTCCCTTCCGGTCCATCCGCCAGAAAGAGAATCCCTTCAGCTAAAAGTGAGGTCAACAACTCGCCAGCTGGTCGATTCAATTCCAATCCCCACATTAAGCCACGACCACGCACCTCTCGAACCGCTTTGTGATCAAACGACTGCAGCGCGTTAGAAAGCCTTTTTGAGGATTCCTCCACCCATCGAACCGTTGCGTCCCTTTCAAAAATTTCCAGCGATTTCAATGCCATAGCACAGCCTACCGGATGCCCTAAAAATGTACTGGTATGCAACGCCTCGCCGGGGCTCTTAGGCCACTGATCCATAACTTCTTTTTTGCCCACACAAGCAGAAATCGGAAACCCCCCACTCATCGCTTTCCCAACGCAAATCAGATCAGGGATTACACCTTCCCACTCACCGGCGAACCACTTTCCAGTGCGAAAAAAACCAGTGTAAATTTCATCAAAAATCAAGAGAGCATTGTGCTCATCACACCAATTTCTGAGTGCTAATAAAAATCCGGGAGGAGGAATCACCTTACCCCCGCGTCCTTGAATGGGCTCTACTAAAACCGCACCAATCTCATCATCGTTAGGCAGCTCAAACGATCCGTATTTTACGCGATTGGTCACTTCCGCCAATTGATCTACAAATGGACCGCGAAACTTTTCGAGATCAGTGCCAAGCAAGCTTCCATAACCTAACCCATGGTAACCGTTAGTAAAAGCCATCACCCTGCGCTTTCCAGTCGCCAGTCGTGCCGTTTTGAGCGCCGTTTCCACCGCTTCAAATCCTGAATTTGAAAGAACTACTTTTCCCGAACCAGCACCCCATTTCTCGAAAGTTAATTTCGAAAGTTGTTCGCACAGCTCAACCTTTAAACCGGTTGGATGAACATCACCCATCCCATGAAGCAGCTGGTCGCTTTGCTCCTTCATGGCCTCTACAATTTCAGGATGCCGATGCCCGAGCCCTGTAACTCCAAAAGCACTGGTGAAGTCCAAGAAACGATTCCCGTCTGCATCCCACACGTTCACGCCTTTCGCTTTCTCCCAAAAAACCGGCCACGAATGATCCATATAAGTGACATTCCGACTTTCGTGCTCGCGGAGCCTTGCCGCCAGCGCCAGCGAGCGAGGACCAGGAATACTGGTTATTATTTCAGGAATCATGACGCGCGCATCACCATGATGAAAAATGCCCCGCTCGCTGAGGCTACGATCAAAAAGATCCCGACCCCTCCGATCAGAAAATCGCGCTTCAAGATCATCGGCCGATGAGGTGACGATGATCTGGGAAAAACCACAAATGCATACACAGCCCCTGTCACGAGCCCCCCTAGATGGGCTGCATTATCAACGAATTTGAATCCCAGTGTCCCAATCACGATCAGGGACACAAGAATACCAGCCAACCTGCGGCGTGCCGACCTAGGGACAAGCGAGCGATGAAGCGTTTCAAAAACCAGCAAAAATCCAAGTAACCCACAAACCACTCCGGAAACTCCCACCGAAGTCTGGTTCGGTAGCCAGGAAACAGTTGCCCAGCCTGCGCCGATGATGCTGAGGAAAAAGGCAGCAGCAAGATGGGGCCAGCGGGCTAGAGTTTCAACACGTCGACCCAAGTACCACAGTGCGCTCACATTAAGGATGAAGTGGATCAGATTACCATGGAGAAAAGCCGCCGTAAAAATCCGCCAGTTTTCTCCCGCTAAATAGCGAGGTTTAACTAAGCCGGCTTCGGAGATGCCGAGACCAGGAGTTGCAAACTGGGCCCCACCAACCAATACGACCAGCACAAGAAAAAGGACGGAGAAAGGAGTGCTCTGATTTTCCATCCAAAGCTCGAAACGAGCCTCCGGGACCTGATCGCTAATTTGGTCCCGCGTTAGGCGCATAGCAGCAGCGCGCGCCTTTCGAGCCTCCCACCAAGGACGGGCCGTAAAATAAAGAAATCCAAAAATCGTCAGAACCAAAAATTGAATCCCCGGGAAACCAAACGGAGAAATACCCTTCAAGAAACAAAACAGGCCGTAGAGGACTGCAATCCCGGTTAGCGGCATCGTCCGCCGGGCATAATCTTCGTCTTCAGCAGCGAAAATAAGGCACCTTTTTTTGAGAGAACCAGCCAGTTTCGGGATCTCTTCAGGCGCAACTAATCGGTCACTTTTCGGCGTCCAAATCCAATTCAACCTACCCTTCCCGATTTCTAAGTGGTCTTTTAGCTCATCTAGCGATTCGAATGAACGGCTTTTCCTCGAGTGATCAACAACTCCAAAATTACTTGTATCTGGCCGAATTGGAAAGGCATCATCGCGGGCCCAAGCTGGCAAAGCTGGCTCGCTCATCATCCCAAAAATTAGCCACCTACTGGCACCTTATTCTCCTCAGTTGAAGTGTTGACGTCATCCGTTGGCACCTCTTCGAGGTTCTTCGGGGCCTCGTTCGTACCCTCAGGAGCTGTAGTTGTTCCCTCAGGAGCTGTAGTTGTTTCCTCAGGAGCTGTAGTTGTTTCCTCAGGAGCTGTAGTTGTTCCCTCAGGAGCTGTAGTTGTTTCCTCAGGAGCTGTAGTTGTTTCCTCAGGAGCTGTACTTCCTTCCGCAGGAGCTGTACTTCCTTCCGCAGGAGCTGTACTTCCTTCCGCAGGAGCTGTACTTCCTTCCGCAGGAGTTGGGGCAACAACATTACCTGCGTTCCCAAGGACTGAATTTTCGGCCTCGGGCGTTTCCACGGGAGCGCTCGCCGAAGAACCTCCATCCGAAGCGTAGTTTTTGCCTTCAATGGCGTTTCTCTTTCCCATTAGGATCGCAAGAACCAAGGAAAAGATAAAGAAAAGCGTGCCGAGGTAAACGGTTCCTTTTTGAAGGACATCTGTCGTTTTTGCACCAAAAGCGGCATCGGTCATACCGGCACCAAACGCAGCACCAAGGCCTTCCTGCTTCGGGCGTTGCATGAGGATCACGAGAATCAGCAAAAGGCTCACGACGACGTGAGCGATAACCACTAGTGTGATAGAAATGTCTAGCATGGGAGGGCGGGACTCTACCGGCTCAACTCGACTTGTAAAGACCGAGTTTTAGGCAAAGTTACCAATTTTACTTAAGAAGTCCTAACAAGATTGGCCGAGTCCATTCATCGCTAATTCGTCGATTTAATGATCTCGTTTTTCAAATTGAGCACATGCCGGAGAGGAATGATTTGCTCATCCGAGATTCCAAACGCCATAATCGTGACACATTCATCCTTCTTAATCAGGTGGGCCGCGCCCCCATTCATGATAATATGGCCTGTCCCCGGATCACCGGCCTGCACGTAGGTTTCTAGACGACTCCCCGAAGTCATCGATGTCACGAGAACACGCTCACCCTCCCAAAGCCCCGCCGCCTCCATTAGATCAGACGGAATCTCAATACTCCCTTCATAATCAATATCAGCCTGCTTGATGATGGCCCGGTGAAGCTTTGACTTAAGTTGAATGCGCTGCATGGGTTGGACGAAACGAGGAATGACTGCCGCGGTCAAGCGGTGAAAAACTCCAAGATTGAAAAAATACCGCTTGTGCTTAAGGTTTTGCCCACTTCATGAGGAAATTGATGTCATTCATCATCGGCTGCGCCGGGAGTTTTTCACCTGCCCAGGAGGCCGGGCCTGCCATTCCTCCCCTTGTCGCAAAAAAGGCACTTCAGTGGATGCAAAACTCAGACGCATCCAAAAGAGCAGCCGCTTACAGAACCTTTCAACTTTACGGTGATGAGGGAGGCTCGATCTACCGCCGCACTCTCGAAAAAGCACGGACTCTTCACGAAAAAAAGCTCGCAGATATCCTCAGCGACGAACGATCAAACCCTTTCTTGGATCTCCCGGAGGTCTCGGAAAAGTTGAAGGAGCATCGCACGCGCATCTACAAGCTCATTAAAACTGACTATAAAAAACAGCCAGATAAGATTGCGATGCTACGTCGTGAGGTCGAAATGCTACAAAAAATCAACGGGCGCGCTCGTATGATTGCCGAGAATGACCCTGCATCTCTCGATAATGAAGTCAAAGGCATCGCAACAGCTCTTGCCGAAGTCTCTCGCGAAGTAAATATCATCGACGAGACTGAGTTCGACCGCAACCAGCTCGACCTTGATGACGCACTCATGTCTATTTACGAAGGCGAAGTTCACCTCAGAAATAGGAAAGTGATTACCAATATTCGTAAGGAAATCGAATCACTTGTTTCGGCGCGGCTAGATAACAATGCTTCTGTCTGGGCCAGTGTATCCCAAAAAGATTTCGCCAACCATCTCAACGAATTTCGTTCGTTATTTGCGCTCACTCCGCTCCGACTAGAGGAAAAACTCTCTGATGCTGCAGTTGGGCATTCGCGGGATATGGCTTCGATGGGTTTCTTCGCCCACCAATCTCCCATCCCCGAGAAAAAATCGCCGGGGGATCGAGCTCGACTTGCTGGGTTCAAACACCGCTGGTCAGGCGAAAATATTTTCATGGGATCGGCTTCGCCAGTAGCTGCCTACAATGCTTGGTTTGGCTCCGATGGCCATCGCTTCATCATGTTTGCAAACGGTCCTAATCTGATAGGAATTGGCCCACATGGAAGACACTGGACCATGATGACTGGTAAAAAATAGCCCTTTCCTAAGATGAGTATTGAAGAACGGCTAAGTTACACATTTAAGAGTCAGACACTTTTGCATGAGGCTTTGTCCCACCCCAGTCTTTCTTCAGAAATTCGTCCGGCGCCGCCCGACAACCAAAGACTGGAATACCTTGGTGATGCCGTGGTCGAACTCATCATAAGCACTCATCTTTACCACCGTTTCCCTGAATTTCAGGAAGGTGTCCTCACCAAACTGCGTGCTTCAGTGGTTTCAAAACCAGCACTCGCCGCAGCAGCGCGCACTATTGATTTGGGCAGAGCACTTTTCATGAGTAATGGTGAATCCGGAAGCGGCGGCCGCAATCGGGACTCTAACCTCGCCGATGCTCTAGAAGCAATCATTGGCGCGATCTATCTAGACAGTGGTCTCGAGGCGGCAAGGGAAGTGAGCTTACAACTTCTCAACAACCAACTTGAATCCCTAAACCCAAAAAGGTCCCAAGGTAACGCCAAAGGTGAGCTCCAAGAAATCCTCCAGCAATTAACTCCAGAGGCACCTTCCTATAAAGTCATCTCGGAAGAGGGCCCACCCCATGACCGGACCTTCATCTGCGAGGTTACGTGGAAAGGTAAACCTTTGGGTCAGGGCTCTGGCCCTAGTAAGAAATTAGCCGAAGCACAAGCTGCACAAGCTGCCCTCACCACTCAGATCTGGAAAAGCTAGGCGAGAATCTTACGAATTACCTTCCTCGGCTCCACTCCGGTCAGTCGCTCGTCAAGACCCTGATGCCTCAGCGTGAACCGTTCGTGGTCGATCCCAAGGCAGTGGAGAGCTGTCGCATTTATTTCATTTATATGCACCTTGTCCTTAACCGGGTTATAGGAGAAATCATCTGTTTCTCCAATTTCGGTTCCCCCTTTAATCCCTCCACCAGCCATCCACATACAAAAGTTTTTTGGGTGATGATCTCTTCCGTATGTTTCACGGCTTAGCTTCCCTTGGGAATAAACAGTCCGCCCAAATTCCCCCCCCCAGATTACAAGAGTTTCATCCAACATGCCTCGTTGTTTGAGATCCTTAAGCAATCCGGCACAAGCCTGATCAGTGTCCAGACATTGGTTCCCCAACTCCTTCGGTAAATTTCCGTGAGAATCCCAACCTCGGTGCATGATCTGGACCACGCGCACCCCCTTTTCAACGAGACGGCGCGCGAGAAGAGCGCTTGAAGCAAAAGAGCCCGGTGTTTTCACACGATCCCCATAAAGCCCCAAGGTCGACTCTTTCTCTTCGCTTAAGTCAGTCAATTCCGGCACGCTAGCCTGCATTCTGAAGGCCATTTCATATTGCGAAATACGAGTCTGGATATCCGGATCCCCAAACTTTTCAAACCCTCGTTGATTAAGTTTTCCTAAAGCATCAAGCATCGAACGTCGATCCTGCCGGTCCACTCCTGGCGGGTTTTCAAGATGCAGAACCGGATCATTGCCAGATCTCAAAACAACCCCGCTATTCCTCCCCGGTAAAAATCCGGGCCCCCACATCCGGCTAAATAGAGCTTGAGCATTCGAACCTTTTGGAAAGTTGGGCGTGAGAGCCACAAAAGCTGGAAGATCTTCAGTTTCTGCTCCCAGTCCATATGAAATCCATGAACCTATACTCGGCTTTCCCGGAACTTCGCTCCCGGTCATCACAAAAGTACAAGCTGGGTCGTGATTAATTGCGTTGGAATGTACTGCTTTTATCACTGCAATATCATCCACGAGTCCTGCCGTATGAGGTAATAACTCACTGACCCATCGCCCACATTCACCATGCTGGGTGAACTTGAATTTCGAAGGTGCTACCGGAAAACGACCCTGTCCACTTGTCATAGTAGTGATACGATTACCCAGAAACTCCTTCGGTAGATCCTTATCAAATTGTTTGTGTAAATTCGGCTTATGATCCCAGGTATCAAGCTGCGACGGTCCGCCGTTCATATGTAAATAAATGACAGCTTTCGCCTTACCAGAAAAATGGGGAAGCGTAGGTAAACCGGGATGCATCGGAGACCCAGCTTGCGCGACACCACGGGAGGCCATCATTGACGCAAGCGCGACACCTCCGAGTCGCATCCCATTCTCGCCAAAAAACTGGCGGCGAGTTTGCAAAAGTTGATTTTCAAAAAATGGGTCCATAGCAGTGAAATCAATTACGGACGATCGCCTCGTCCATGTTTAAAATTAAATTGGCCACCAAGGACCATGCAGCAAGCTCAGATGCATCAAGATCTTTTGCAGGCTCGGATTCCCCAAAAGAAATGGCTTTTGTCGCTTCCTCTGGTATCCCCTGATATTTTTCAAACTGCCTTTTAAAGAAACGGACAATGATTTTCTTTTCCTCAACGCTTGGCAGCCTCGAAACGACACTTCTGAAGATGAAGTCTATCCTCTTCCCGCGATCACTTACGCTTTTCATAGCCCGTTCTCCCAATCCACGGGCGGATTCAAAATGCTGCACATCATTCATTAACTGTAAGGCCTGCAACGGTGTATTACTGCGCTCACGCTTCAAACAGAATTGCTCGCGGGCAGGGGCATCAAAGTTAGCGAACATCGGATGGGGAGCAGTCCGCTTAAAAAAGGTGTAAACCGATCTCCGATATAGGTCAGCCCCATTCCCTCGTTTATAAAACCGCGTATTTGATCCCCCAAACGCAACCGGCTCCCAAATATTGGGGGGTTGATATGGCATGACACCCCGACCGCCCATTTCGAAGTTCATCAAGCCGCTTACAAACAAGGCCTGATCACGCAATTGCTCGGCATCGAGACGGAATCTCGGCCCACGAGCGAGGAAGCGATTTTCAGGATCACTATCCCACCTTGGACTCGCCGCCGCACTTTCCTGTCGAAAGGTATTTGTTAGCAGCATCTTACGCATGAGCGCTTTGACATCCCAGCCACTATCTTGAAAGTGCAGAGCCAAATAGTCTAACAACTTTGGATGACTGGGAACCTCTCCCTGAGTGCCAAAATCATGACTGGTCTTGACCAGACCAGTCCCAAAAACCTGCTGCCAAAAACGATTCACCACAACCCTCGCGGTCAGTGGATTCTCTCGAGAAACGAGCCACTTTGCAAGATCAAGACGTGTTGCTCGCTCCCCAGTTTTAGTTAAGGCGGGTAGAACGGAGGGGACCCCAGGTTCCACCCTCTCGCCCGGTTGATTATACTCGCCACGCTTCATCACATAGCTCTGACGAGGCTTGGATAAATCTCGATATACAAAAGTTGACGGCAAACTCTTTTCATAATCCCCCTGCTCACCCTTAATCTTTACCAACTCAGCTCGTTTTGCCTCAAATTCTTTTCCTAAAGTCCCACAGATCCATGCAAGATAGTAATCTTTCAGAAGAGCCAACTCAGATGGTTTTCTTTCTTTCTTAACACCTTCTCGAAGCCACTGGCTCAAGGGTTCAGGGACTCCATCAACCTGCTTGGCTTTCCTCCATGCTAGAAACGAAGCCTTAGGATCAGTCGTAGGATCCTCGCTTCCAAGGACACCAAAATGGTCAAAATAAGCGGTTCCTCCATGAACGGTAAAAGCAAACCCAACGATTTGCATTCCTGCCTTCAAACCCATTTTTTCACCAGGGACTTCCAACCTTATCCATTTACCTGTCTCGGGCAATGGACCAGAGACGAATCGCTGACTCGTCCCCTTTTTGCCAAAATCGATAATATCTGCGCCCCAAACTGCGCGATGATTCCACGCCGAACTGTGAAACTGAATCATCACTTCCTCCGGCGTATCCTTGGGATCAAGATAAACATGAAGAAAAAACCTAGCTCCGCGAGGCACAGTCAAAGGAGTCGCCCCCGTTTCATAATAATCTTGGGCCATCTCCTTCCCTCCCCGCTTCAACGCCTTTTGCCCACTGAATACGGGCTGATCTACTAGCGTCAGAGGGTGACCAGAGCTTCCAACTTTCGCCCCGTTTGGGAAACTATCTTCAAACCAAATAGCTTCCGTATCTTGAATCCGGTTAGACGATTTCTTCTCCGCTGGATCTTGGTATGAATTCCAAACTGGAAGCTTCTTCATTGATTGTACCACGCCATTACTCTGCTTATGATACTCCGAAATTTTCGTCTCATAATTGTCCGACTTCACCTTGATTACCGGGGCAGTTAGCAGACTATTTCCATCCATTGCCGGATCGGCATTAGAATTAAAAAAAGCAAACAGGGAATAAAACTCCTTCTGGGAAATCGGGTCGTATTTATGATCGTGACACACCGCACATTGGGCTGTTAGTCCCAACCAAACCTGCGCAGTAGTGCTCGCTCGATCCACCGCATAGCGAAAGATTAATTCCTCTTTAATGCTTCCACCCTCACCACTTGTCACATTGCAACGATTAAAGCCAGTGGCCACCAATTGATCTACCTTTGGATTGGGCAATAAATCGCCTGCGAGCTGTTCAACCGTAAAATCATTATAAGGAAGATTTTCATTGAACGATCTAATCACCCAATCGCGATAAGCCCACATCTGACGCTCGTTATCTAAATGCATTCCGTGTGTATCCCCATAACGCGCGGCATCTAACCAATGCCGCGCCATTTCTTCTCCGTAACGAGCAGAACCCAGATAACGATCCACCATTTTTTCATAGGCTCTGTCTGTCTTATCAGATAAAAACCGATCGACCTCTTGAATCGTTGGAGGTAATCCTGAGAGGGCGAAACTCACCCTTCTAACCAACACCTCTCGATCCGCTTCGGGCGATGGCTCCAGGTTATTCCTCTTTAGAACAGATCTCACAAAACGATCGATCTCACTCCCCTGCCCCGGCGGAATCGCAGACATCACCGGAGGCTCGAAAGCCCAGTGTTTTTGGTATACTGCACCTTCTTCGATCCACCGCTTAATCAATTCTTTTTCTTCATCACTAAGCGCTTTATGCGAATCAGGCGGAGGCATCATCTCGTCTTCGTCATTCGAAATAATTCTCAGCCATGATTCACTTTCATCCGGTTTCCCCGCCACTAATGCTGATTTCCCTCGACGCTTCTCCCGGAAGGCTCCCTCCGGCGTATCAAGCCGCAACTTAGCCTCCCGTGAATCCTCGTCCATTCCGTGACACGCAAAGCACTTATCCGAAAGAATCGGACGGATGTCTTGATTGAAGTTTAAGACCTCGCTTCCGTTTGAAATCAGAGCTGAAACCCATATCAAAACAACACAAAGGGCATCCCGGTAATTCACTCCACCTTGTAGCATAACAAAATCCTCAAGCGAAAACCCAAAAGAAAAAAATTGCTACCAACCTCGTTGGTAACCTGAGGGGGATTTTTGAATATCCAGGGGCTTTAAGAAATCATCGAGGCGCCGGGAAAAGTGACTCTAATCATTTTTTATTCCTGCTCCCCACTCAGTCTGAAATTCGGATCTCGTTTGCTTGCAGTATTTTCTCGATCCCAGTCGCCGTCTGTAAGAGCAGCTCACCTTGGGGCGACACTCCGGCGACACGGCCCGTTCTAGTAATTCCTCCCACATC